>NZ_JBWBKF010000085.1:0-280000 GCF_057657925.1 Lederbergia sp. B243.17 | reverse complement strand
ACGCATCGTTGCCTTGGTGAGCCGTTACCCCACCAACTAGCTAATGCGCCGCGGGCCCATCTGCAAGCGACAGCCGAAGCCGCCTTTCAACCTTCCTCCATGCAGAGGAAGAAATTATCCGGTATTAGCTCCGGTTTCCCGAAGTTATCCCAGGCTTGCAGGCAGGTTGCCCACGTGTTACTCACCCGTCCGCCGCTAACGTCAGGGAGCAAGCTCCCATCTGTTCGCTCGACTTGCATGTATTAGGCACGCCGCCAGCGTTCGTCCTGAGCCAGGATCAAACTCTCATTAAGTTTTGTTAGCTCATTTGCTGGTCTTGCTTAAAAGTAAATCATTGACGTTTGTTTCGTTCAGTTTTCAAGGAACAACTTTTTGCCACCCTTAAGCGACCTTTTAATATTATCACAGCAACGTTTCGCTGTCAATAACTTTTTTTTACTTTCTTTAATGCCCTCGAAAGGGACAAGAAATAATATACCAAATTTATCACGGTCATGCAATACCTTTTTAAAAGAAATTCAAAAAAAGTTCAGGTCCTGTTCGGACTGCTTGCCAGGACCTGCTGCTGTCTTATTTGATGATGTGATTAATATAAAGGCTTCTATTCTCTGAAAGGTCAATGATCTCTCCGCTGCCTTCGATTTTAACAAGCGGACGCGTCTGGGCTTGCGGGTTGAGAAAGACAACCTCAGCCTGGCGGCCATCCGACAGTTTGATGATCGTTCCGGCTGACAGCGAGAGAACTACATCTTTCAGCACTTTCAAGACCGCCACATCAAATTGTCCGAAATGGTCTTCTTCAAGAATCTGAATCGTCTTGAATGGCGATTCCATATTTTTATAGACTCGTTCAGATGTCATGGCGTGATAAACATCTGCCAGTGCTACAATCTGCGAATAGGTGTGAACCCGCGTTCCTTTTTCGCCGGTTGGATAACCGCTGCCGTCAAGGCGCTCATGGTGCTGGAAGACCGCAAGCTTGGTTTCTGGTTTTAACAAAGTGATTTGTTTGATCATTTGATAGCTGTATATCGGATGCTTCATCACTTCTTTCCATTCCGCTTCGGTCAGGCGTTCCTTTTTCGTCAAGATGGCCTCAGGGATTTTTGCCATCCCGCAATCAGAAAGGCACGCGGCAAAGGCGATCTGCAAGCAGGCTCCCTTGTTGTAATTCATCGATTCAGCAATGGTATAAGCAATCAGACTAGTCGCGATTGCATGATTAAATAAGTAATCTTCTTTGCTTGTGTACAACTGGGTGCTTTGGATCCAGTTTTTCGTGGCGGCTGCCTGCTCTAGGAGCGGCAGAAGTATCGCCCTTACCTTTGCGATATTGACGCCAAGACCAGTCTGCCACGACATGAATTCGAGTTTCAAGCTTTGGACGGCATCGCGGTAACACTCATCAAAGGATGATACAGGGAGCATGGAAGGCTCTGGCACCGCTTCTTGCACAGTCTCCACTTCCTGCTCGACCGGGGCGGAAACGGGACGGTTGGCAGTGTCGGGCTTTCTCAATTGCACGTCGACTTCTCTGATGAGAAAAGCTTGGAGCACCTCGATATGCACTCCGGTCAATTCTGTGTTTTTCGGTATGAGCGGATATTTTGATTTTCCGGGCACATCTTTTATGAGTGTCCAGCCCTCTTGCAGATCTTCTACACTGATCTTCAAACCTTCTCCCCCTTAATCCATTGGAAACCTTTTCCCTATTTTAACAAAAAAAGACGCCATTCGGCGCCTTCTTCAGAAAAAAATTATTCTTGTCCTTCAGGATCTTGAGGATCTTGAGGATCCTGTACTTCTACCTCTAGCTCTTCGCCTTCTTGTTCGCTGCCATCCAGATCAACAGGGGTAGTCGTCACTTCCTCGACCCCTTCCTCTTTTTCCACTTTGGCAACAGTGGCTACGTGTTCTTCGTCGCCTAGCTTGATCAGCTTCACGCCTTGCGTGTTTCTGCCGAGGACAGAGATGCTGTCGACCGCCATACGGATCAAAACGCCTCCGCCTGTGATCAGCATGATATCTTCCTCGCCCTTCACCGTCTCAACCGCTACTATTGTTCCGGTTCGTTCAGTGATGTTGCAGGTGATCAGCCCTTTTCCGCCCCGCGTCTGCAAGCGGTATTCGGCGGCAGGCGTACGCTTGCCATAGCCGTTTCTTGTCACGACAAGCACATCATGGTCCTCCTCCAGGATTTCCATGCCGACAACTTCATCTCCACCGGAGAGGCTAATCCCTTTTACGCCTGTAGCCGTCCGGCCCATAGACCTTACATCCTTCTCGTCAAAGCGGATCAGCATGCCGTCTTTTGTGCCGACGATGATGTTTTTGTTATTGTCTGTCAGCCGCACAGAAACAAGTTCGTCATTCTCCCTTAAACTGAGCGCAATCAGCCCGTTATTGCGGATATTGGCGAACGCTTTGACAGGCGTGCGTTTGATGATCCCTTGTTTTGTCGCAAAGAACAGATACCAATCATCGAGGTATTCCTCAACATTGATGATCGTGTTGATCCACTCGTCTTTTTCAATGCCGAGTAGATTAATGATCGGCAGCCCTTTCGATGTCCGGCTGTACTCAGGGATTTCATACCCCTTCGTCTTGTACACTTTTCCTTTGTTCGTGAAAAACAGGATCGTGTCGTGAGTTGAAGTGGTGACGAGATGCTCAACGAAGTCGTCATCATTCATCCCCATTCCCTGTACGCCGCGGCCGCCACGCCGCTGGCTGCGATAGGTGGAGATCGGCAGACGTTTGATATAGCCGTTTTTCGTGATGGAGACGACGATGTTCTCCCTTGGGATCAAGTCCTCGTCTTCAATCATTTCAATTCCGCCCGCTACAATCTCTGTCCGGCGGCCATCGTCGAAGCGCTCTTTAATTTCAAGCAGCTCTTCCCTGATGATATCGAGCACCCGTTCCTCGCTTGCCAAAATGTCCTTCAATTCGGCAATCAGCTTGACGAGGTCCTGGTATTCATTCTCGATTTTATCGCGTTCCAGTCCTGTTAGACGCTGGAGACGCATATCGAGGATCGCCTGTGCCTGTTTTTCGCTGAGCGAGAACTGTTCCATCAACCCTGCGCGGGCGATGTCCGTCGTTGCCGATCCGCGGATCAGGCTGATGATCGCATCGATATGGTCAAGCGCAATCCGCAGCCCTTCCAAGATATGAGCGCGGGCTTCTGCTTTGCGAAGTTCGAATTCCGTCCGGCGTCGGATAATGACTTTTTGATGCTCGAGATAATGGTACAGGCATTGCTTCAAGTTCAAGACTTTCGGCTGCTCATCCACGAGTGCAAGCATATTGATGCCGAAGCTCGTCTGCAGGGCTGTCAGCTTGTAAAGGTTGTTCAAGATGACGTTCGCATTCGCATCCCTGCGGATTTCCATTACAATCCGCATGCCTGAACGGTCAGATTCGTCACGCAGATCGGTAATGCCGTCGATTTTTTTATCACGGACAAGTTCTGCGATTCTTTCGATCAGACGGGCTTTGTTGACTTGGTACGGAAGCTCATGGACGAGGATTCTCTCCCTGCCATTCGCCTTCGTTTCAATTTCGACCTTTGCCCGGAGGACAATCGATCCCCGGCCGGTTTCGTAAGCGCGCCGAATGCCGCTCCTGCCGATAATCAAACCAGCTGTCGGGAAATCCGGCCCCTGGATATGCTCCATCAGTTCCTGAATCGTCACATCTGGATCCCGGCTCAGAAGAAGAAGTCCGTCAATTACTTCACCAAGCTGATGAGGCGGAATGTTTGTTGCCATTCCGACGGCAATTCCTGAGGAACCATTCACCAAAAGATTCGGGAATCGGGATGGCAATACAGCCGGCTCCCGTTCCGAACCGTCATAGTTATCTTTGTAATCGATCGTGTCCTTGTTTAGATCCCTGACAAGCTCCATTGAGATCTTAGACATTCTCGCTTCCGTATAACGCATTGCCGCTGCCGAGTCGCCGTCAACAGAACCGAAGTTTCCATGACCGTCGACGAGCATATAGCGGTAGCTGAAGTCCTGCGCCATCCTGACCATCGTGTCATATACGGCCGAGTCGCCGTGCGGATGGTATTTACCGATGACCTCTCCGACAATCCTTGCAGACTTCTTATACGCCTTATCGCTTGTCATGCCGAGGTCATTCATCGCATATAAGATCCTGCGGTGGACCGGTTTCAATCCGTCCCTCACGTCTGGAAGCGCGCGGGACACAATGACGCTCATCGCATAGTCAAGGAAGGACGTGCGCATCTCATGGCTTAAATTAATTTCTTTCACATTTGAATCCGGTATTTCTGCCATACCACTGGGAACCTCCCTTTTTTAGACAAAAAACGAATCAACAAAAGTTTATATATCTAGATTTTTTACATTCAGTGCATTTTCTTCAATAAACAGACGGCGTGGCTCAACCTTCTCGCCCATGAGCATGTCGAACGTCTCATCGGCATCGATGGCATCTTCCAGCTCAACCTGCAGCATCGTGCGTGTTTCAGGATTCATCGTCGTATCCCAAAGCTGCTCTGGATTCATTTCCCCAAGACCTTTATAGCGCTGGATACCTGGCTTCGGCAGTTCCGGAAGCTCGGCAAGCTTATCTTCGAGCTCTTTATCGGAATACACATAGTAATCCTTCTTGCTCTGGCTGATCTTGAATAGTGGCGGCTGGGCAATATAAATATAGCCGGCTTCGACGAGAGGGCGCATATAGCGATAGAAAAGCGTCAATAATAACGTACGAATATGGGCGCCATCTACATCTGCATCAGTCATGATGACAACTTTATGGTAGCGCGCCTTCGAAATGTCGAAGTCCTCGCCGATTCCTGTACCGAGTGCGGTGATAATCGTCCGCACCTCATCGTTGGAAAGCACCTTATCCAACCGGGCTTTCTCAACATTGATGATTTTTCCCTTCAACGGAAGAATCGCCTGATAGCGTCTTTCCCTTCCCTGTTTCGCAGACCCTCCTGCAGAATCACCCTCAACAATGTAAAGTTCACTGATTTCCGGGTCGCGCGAAGAGCAGTCAGCTAGTTTGCCTGGCAGATGGGAAACTTCAAGTGCGTTTTTCCTTCTTGTCAGCTCTCTCGCTTTTTTCGCAGCGAGACGCGCTCTTGCCGCCATCATTCCTTTATCAACAATCTTACGGGCAAGCGACGGGTTTTCGAGCATCACTTTTTCAAAGTGCTCTGAGAAAAGGGCATCTGTAATGGCTCTTGCCTCGGTATTTCCAAGCTTTGTCTTCGTCTGCCCTTCGAATTGCGGATCCGGATGCTTGATGGAGACAATGGCGGTCATGCCTTCCCGCACATCTTCACCGGATAAATTGCTTTCGTTGTCCTTGATCAAGTTGTTTTTGCGGGCGTAATCATTGATGACGCGGGTCAAGGCTGTTTTGAAGCCTGACTCATGCGTTCCGCCTTCATACGTATGGATGTTGTTCGCGAAAGAGTAGAGATTGCTCGCAAAGCCGGTGTTATATTGCAAGGCGACTTCCACTGAGATGTCATCTTTCAGCCCTTCAATGAACACTGGCTCCTCATGGAGGACTTCCTTCGAGCGATTCAAATGCTCGACATATGATTTGATCCCGCCCTCATAATGGAATTCGCCGACTTTATTCGGCTCCTCGCGCTTATCTTCGATGACAAGCTTCAGGCCTTTGTTCAGGAAGGCGAGTTCCCTTGTCCGTGTTGCCAATGTATCGTAGTCAAATACGGTCGTTTCCGTAAAAATTTCCGGATCGGGCTTAAAGTGGATCGTTGTTCCTGTCCTGTCTGTATCGCCGATTACCTTCAAGTCAAAGCAAGGAACGCCGCGCTCGTATTTCTGGTAGTGAATTTTTCCGTGGAGGTGGACAAACACTTCCAGTTCCTCTGATAATGCATTAACGACGGATGCGCCGACCCCATGAAGGCCTCCGGATACTTTATATCCGCCGCCGCCGAATTTCCCGCCAGCGTGAAGAACAGTCAGGATAACTTCAACTGCAGGACGGCCCATTTTTTCCTGGATGCCGACCGGGATGCCCCTGCCGTTATCCTTAACTGTGATGCTGTTGTCTTCCTCGATTGTCAGGACGATTTTATCGCAATAGCCTGCAAGCGCCTCATCAATACTGTTATCGACAATTTCCCAAACCAGATGATGAAGTCCTTTTCCGCTCGTCGAGCCGATATACATTCCCGGACGCTTACGTACCGCTTCCAAGCCCTCAAGCACCTGAATCTGGTGCTCATCATACATCTGCTGATTTTCCATTTGATCCTGTTTCAAGAAATTCACCTGCTCTTTCTGAAAACTATTGGTGTTGCAAGGAGGAGGTCCTCCCGTTCGATCGTTCTATAGTGAACCGGCTCCTTTAACAGAGTCGGACGATGAATCATAAATTGAACATATGACCGATCTCGCCCATTCGCTTTTTCAGGGTTGACGAGGAAATCGGTGAAAAGTAAACGGCAGAGTCAGTGATGATAATCGTTTTGAAGCCGTTCCCGGTCAATTGGACGAGGCTTTTTTTACGCTTTTGCAAATAGGTCTCCATCTCCGGCGTGTGGATTACGGTCTCCTTGTCGAGAATCGCAATTACATCTTTGGAATGGAGCATCATCTCTTCTCCAATATGGACATACATAACAATGGCCTCACTTCACTCTATTCATCTGGCCGCTGCGGACGGAAAACGTCGATGCTTCCCGAAGGGTTTGATGGTCGATTCCGTCGACTGTCGTAGTGGTGACGAAGGTCTGCACTTTCCCTTTAATCGTGTTCAGCAAATGAGATTGACGAAAATCATCCAGCTCGGAGAGGACATCGTCAAGCAGGAGGATCGGGTATTCACCGATTTCTGAATGAATCAATTCGATTTCTGCCAATTTCACGGACAAGGCGGTTGTCCTTTGCTGGCCCTGGGAACCGAACGTCTGAACATCCCTTCCATTCACAAAAAAAACAATCTCGTCCCGATGAGGTCCGAGCAGTGTCACTCCGCGGTCAATCTCCCTTTCCCTGACAGAAGCCAATTTTTCTTCCAGTACTCCTACCATCTTTGACCAGTCCGTATTTTCCGATACATCGACAGAGGGCTTATATTGGATATTCAGCGTTTCAAGCCCGCGGGAAATGCCAGAATGGATTGGTTTTGCCCAATCCTCAAGCATCCTTATGAATTCAAAACGCCGTTTTATCACTTTAACGGCCGTTTCGATATACTGTTCCGTCAGTACATCCAGGAAGGTCCGGTCTGTCTGTTTCCTCGTCTGCAGTCCTTTTAGGTAATGATTCCTCTGCTGCAGAATCTTTTGGAATTGGCCGATATCATGCAAATAAACCGGCGAGACCTGGCCGATTTCCATATCAATGAACCTGCGCCTCACTTGCGGGCTGCCTTTTACCAGATGGAGATCTTCTGGTGCAAACATAACGACATTCATACTGCCGACATACTGGCTAAGCTTGCGCTGTTCTATGTGATTGAACCGTGCCTTTTTCCCTTTTTTGGAAATGGTCAGCTCAAGAGGCAAAGACCCCCGCTGTTTTTGCACCCTTCCCTCTATTTTAGCATAGTCTGCATCCCAGCGTATCAAATCTTTGTCATTTGACGTGCGGTGGCTCTTCGCCATGCCGAGGACGTAGATCGATTCCATGACATTCGTCTTCCCTTGCGCATTCTCTCCAAGGATGACATTGACGTTGTTCTCAAAACTCACTTCCAAATGCTCGTAGTTCCGATAGTTGACGAGCTTCAGTTCTTCAATGTACATGCAATCAACATCCTTCAGCGGACAACAATATAGGTGCCGATCCCCGGAATTTCGACCCGATCGCCACTATGAAGTTTCCTGCCCCTTCTTTGATCCTGCTCACCATTGATCAAAACCTCATATTCGCTTAAAAACCACTTCGCCATCCCTCCGGATTGAATAGCATCAGCAAGCTTCAAAAATTGTCCCAGTGTGATTGTTTCCGTCTCAATCCTGATTTCTGTTTCCACTTTCTCACTCTTTCCGCAATATAGTCTCTTATTATTATTTTACTAAATAATCGCCTTTATTACAAAGATTAGCGGGTTTTACAGCGGCTGTCCGACTGCCGGACAGGAAGAAAAAAACCTGCCTGGAAAAACAGGCAGGAAGTTTATCTAGAATGTGCGGACAGGCAGTATTAATTGCAGGATAGAAGGCTCTTCCACCGATTTGATGACGAAAGGACGCATCGCACCTGTGAAATAGATCGTGATCTGTGTCCCTTCCAAAGCTTTCAGAGCATCCATCATGTACTTGGCACTAAAGGAAATCTTCAGCTCTTCTCCCTCAATCGACTCGCTTTGGATCTGTTCGCTGACATTACCGATTTCGGGTGTATTTGAGGAGATTTCAATTAAGCTGCCCTGCAATGTGGCAAGCTTCACGACATTGTTCTTTTCGCCTCTTGCAAGCAGCGATGCCCGGTCAATCGCGTGAAGGAAGTCTTTTGCATCAAGTACGATCTCCGTTTTGTTCTCAGTCGGGATCAATCTTGATGTGTCCGGATAATTTCCTTCCAGTCTGCGCGAATAGAACAGCAGGTTTTTCGCTTTAAAGAGAACCTGGTTGTCTGTAATGACAATTTCAACAGGATCGCTCGTATCGTCCAGGATTTTGCTGAGCTCAATCAAGCTCTTCCCTGGAATGACAGCATTATACGCTTCTCCCTCTTGCACTTGGATTGGAGCCGTCCTCATCGCAAGTCTGTGGCTGTCCGTCGCCGTGCAGGCCAGCTTCCCATCTTCAATCCGCCAGTTTACACCTGTCAAGATTGGCCGTGTTTCTGACGTGGACACTGCAAAAACCGTCTGGCGGATCAGGGTTTTCAGCAGATCTGTCGGGACTGAAAAAACATGATCCTCCGTAATTTGCGGAAGATGGGGATATTCTTCGTGGTCCTGTCCATTCAGGTTAAACTCGGCCTTCCCTGATTTAATGACGGTCTGTGAGCGGTTGATCACTTCAATTTCCACGGTTTCCAGTGGCAATTTGCGGACGATTTCACCGAAAAAGCGTGCATTTAGGACAATCCCGCCTGTTTGCTGGATGTCGACTAATTCATCGCCGGCTTCTTCTTTCGGGATGAATGATTCGATTGAGATATCGGAATCGCTGCCTGTAAAAGTAACACCTTGTTCGGAAGCAACAATTTTGATACCTGTCAGTATTGGAATGGTCGTTCTTGAAGAAACGGCCTTCATCACGTCTTGAACACAATCAATCAGACGGTCACGCTGAATGATGAATTTCATACATCTTTCCTCCATCATGAAAAAATTTAGCTGCTGCCAGCTATATTTATTATTTTTAAAGATAGTAAAAACAGTATAAGTACTAGTAGGGGCTGTGAATATGTGGATAAGTCTGTGCATGACTTTAATCGCCGCTTATTCACATGTGGACAGCTTGTTTAAAAACCTGCTCCCTTTATGCACAGCGTCCACAAGATGCCGATTTAGAAAAGGGAGAGGAAGGGCAGCCCGCTCTTCCTCTCCAAAGAGAAAAAAAGAGACTCGACTGCCCGCTTTCAGCATTTTTATGATCTTTTGAGTGATTCGCGGATTTCCTCGACCCGGTTTTGGAGCTCGGAATCAGACTGCAGCATTTTTGAAATTTTCTCATGCGCATGGATGACAGTCGTATGGTCGCGCCCTCCAAACTCTTCCCCAATTTTCGGCAGGGAAAAATCCGTCATTTCCCGTGACAAATACATCGCAATCTGGCGGGGGAAAGCGATGGACTTTGTTCTTTTCTTTGCCTTGAAATCTTCCAGTTTAATATTGTATTCCGTTCCGACGGCCTTTTGGATATCCAGGATCGTGACAACCTTCGGTTTGGAGCCCGGAATGATATCTTTCAGCGCCTCTGCAGCAAGATCGGCATTGATATCTTTATTGATCAGTGAAGAATAAGCGACAACACGGATGAGCGCACCTTCCAGTTCGCGGATGTTCGTATCAATTTGATTCGCTATGTAAAGCATCACTTCATTCGGAATATCCAATCCGTCCGCTTTTGCTTTTTTGCGCAGAATCGCGATCCGTGTTTCCAGATCAGGCGGCGTAATATCTGTGATCAATCCCCATTCAAACCTCGAGCGGAGCCTGTCTTCAAGGGTCGGTATCTCTTTCGGAGGCCGATCGCTGGCGATGATGATCTGTTTGCTTTCTTCATGCAATGTATTGAAGGTATGGAAAAATTCTTCCTGGGTCGATTCTTTTCCGGCGAGAAATTGAATATCATCTATGAGCAGGACATCGACATTCCGGTATTTATTGCGGAAATCAACCGCTTTGTTGTCGCGGATGGAATTGATAAATTCATTTGTAAACTTCTCAGAGGAAAGATAAACGACTTTGGCTGACGGATTGTGCTCGAGCACATAATGGCCGATCGCATGCATCAAGTGGGTTTTCCCAAGACCGACGCCTCCATAGATAAACAGCGGATTGTACGCATTTGCAGGTGCCTCAGCCACAGCAAGTGAGGCTGCATGGGCAAAGCGGTTGCCTGACCCGATAACAAAATTATCGAATTTATACTTCGGGTTGAGCATATTCTGATAGGAATCGGTAGCTTCTTCCTCTTTCACTTTCTTTTTCGGCTCAGCTTTCTTCTTCGGTTTTTCCTCCAAATCGGGTGGAATAATAAACTTCACGACAAGCTGTTCACCGATGATGTCATTCAAAAGACCGGATATCATTTTTTCATATCTTCCTTCAAGCCAGTCACGCGCAAATTCATTCGGTGCGGTGATGACCATCGTATCGCCTTGGATCGTGTGGGCCTTCGTGAACTTAAGCCATGTGTCAAAACTTGGCTTGCTGACCTTTTTCTCAATTTCGCCCAGCACTTTCTCCCAAAGCTCTTCTATGTTTTCCAAACATCATCCCCCCTTCGGCAATACGGAAAACGCATCTGTTCTATAACTGTTTTCACTAAAAATGAGATAAATTCATAAATATGCAGTCTAAAGAATGTGGAAAAGTATATAATAAGGAAGAGTGTCGGTTTTCGACAAATTCCCGCCTTTGTGGACAAATAAATCCAAAGGGCGTGGATAAACTATTCACATGTTATTAACAAACTGTGGATAACATTAATATCCACAGACGATATTCAGAGTGAAAACACCATTAGCATATCAAATAAACGCTTGCTCTGCAATGAATAATATTGATTATCCACATTGCTAAAAGCTGGGTGAATAAAATTGTCCACAAGCGCTTGATTTGTGAAAAACTTGTCGATATGTGGATGAATAACATCTGGGGAAAACTCCAGCTGTCCACAGGCATGGTTTTCCGGATAGGATCAACGGGATGTTCGTAAGTTTTGGCATTGGATAAAAAGGACAAGCTTGCATAAAGAACTTCACAAGAAGATCGAAAGAAAAAAAGATGATCAGTCGGCTGCGGAGGAAAAATTCCGATCAGAGGTTGACAACCATTTACTATCGTCTTTATAATTAGTAAGACTGTCTGAAACTGAAATTTTTCTTTACCCTCGAGGAGGTGTCATACATGAAAAGAACTTACCAGCCGAATAAGAGAAAGAGAAGCAAAGTCCACGGTTTCCGTGCCCGCATGAGCACAAAGAACGGACGCAGAGTTTTAGCTGCTCGCCGTCTTAAAGGAAGAAAAGTACTATCTGCGTAGACCACTGAAACGTCTCAGTGGTTTTTTTTTCGATAAAGAGTGATAGTTTCCAATCAGCGGGTGGGAGTCGATACCCGCTGATTGTTCATTAACCGCCAAGGACCGAAGCGTCTTTCGGACAGGCCTGCAGGAATATCGTATGGCGATGGCGGAAGATAGAGAAGACTGGTGGGTAATCTGGTTAGAAATAACCGACAATGCGGGTGAAATAAGTGAAGAAAGCCTATCGAATCAAAACAAATAAAGATTTTCAAGCTGTGTTCAAGAAAGGGCAGTCGGCAGCCAACAGACAGTTTGTCGTCTATACATTGAAAAAGCAGGACCAGCCTCACTTTCGGATTGGCCTGTCGGTCAGCAAGAAAATCGGAAATGCAGTTAAAAGAAATCAAATCAAACGTTATATCCGCCAGGCGTTCCACGAATTTGAGGAACAAGTAGAACCTGGGAGGGATTACGTGATCATCGCTAGAAAACCAGCGGCCGAAATGGATTTTCAAACAATTAAAAAAAGCCTTTTGCATGTGCTGAAGGTCGGGAAAAACCTGAAACATGAAAAGAAGCAGTTTAAAGCAGGAAAATGACGCTGCATTATCCAATATAACAACTGAAAAGACAGAATTGATGATTCTTGAAATACCAGGGGAGGATCTGCTTTGAAAAAAAGACTTCTATTAACAGCGGCGATCATCATGCTTGTGCTCGTGTCAGCTGGATGTTCCACGATAGACAACCCGGATTACATCACATCGGAAAGCACGGGCTTTTGGAGCAAATATATTGTTTATCCGCTTTCTTGGCTGATCACAACGACGGCAAAGACATTCGGCAATAGCTATGGATTGTCGATCATTATCGTTACGATCTTGATCAGACTCGCCATTTTGCCGCTGATGATCAAGCAAACGAAGAATTCCAAAGCAATGCAGGCTTTGCAGCCGGAAATGGCTAAGCTGAAAGAAAAATACAGCTCAAAAGATGCAAAGACCCAACAGCAGCTGCAGCAAGAGACGATGCAGCTTTTCCAAAAATACAACGTCAACCCGCTGGCAGGCTGTTTCCCGCTGCTGATCCAGATGCCGATCCTGATCGGTTTTTACCAGGCGATCATCCGGACAGAAGGCATCTCCAAAGGAGGAGACTTCCTCTGGTTTGACCTTGGGGCGCCGGATCCGATTTACCTATTGCCAATCATCGCGGGAATCACCACATTCCTTCAACAGAAAATCATGATGAAGGGAATGGAAGGGCAAAATCCGCAAATGCAGATGATGCTGTACATCATGCCGGCAATGATCTTGATCTTTGCGGTTAATTTCCCGGCAGCATTAGCATTGTACTGGGTTGTCGGTAACATTTTCATGATTGTTCAAACGCTTCTCATCAAGGGACCAGACGTTCAAAAAACACCCACTAAAGCGAATGCGGGGGGAGCTAAAAAGTGAAGGAAATCACTGCTACGGGACAAAATGTCGAGGCAGCAGTAGAATCAGCACTTGCTCAACTGAAGACCACTAGAGAAAACGCGGACATCAGCATTATCGATGAAGGAAAAAAAGGTTTGTTCGGCATTTTCGGTGCCCGTCCGGCCATCGTAAAAGTCGTGCTTAAGCCGGATGCAATCGAATCGGCCAAGCTGTACTTGATGCAGGTGCTCGAAGGAATGGAAATCGTGGCTGAGATTAAAGTGGAAGAGGAAGCCGACAGGCGGGTCATTTTCCATATTAAGGGAGAGAAGATGGGGCTGCTAATCGGTAAGAGAGGCCAGACTGTTAATTCCTTGCAATATTTGACCCAGCTTGCGGCAAACCGCCACTCAAAACACTATGTAACAATCATTCTCAACCCGGGAGATTACCGGGAGAGAAGAAGGGAAGCATTGATCCAACTTGCTGAAAGGCTTGCTCTAAAAGCGGTAAGATCGAACAAGCCAATCAGCCTGGAACCGATGCCGAACTATGAAAGAAAAATCATTCACCACACCTTGCAGAGGAATGAAAAGGTTGCAACCTTCTCAGAAGGAACGGAACCAAACCGATATATCGTCATCAAGCCAAAATAATGTAAAAAGCACCGGAAGGACACCGATCCTTCCGGTGCTTTTTTTTATTGGCAAAAATGCATGAGAAGAAAGAGAAATCCATTAGAGACATTGTTATTCACATGTGGATAAGTTAAAATGAATGATAGGAAAAATCCGTTGTGGATAGAGAATTATTTTTTTCTTTTCCACAAACGGTTTTTTTGGTATCCTAATTATTTGGACAACGAAAAGCGGAGGCTGCCGTTTAGCAACGTACAGATTGGAGCATTTCTGACGAGATAAAGGAAACACGGCGACGAAGGAGCCGATGTTGACTTATCGTAGGAAGAAAAGCGAAATCTGCTAGTTGCTGGCAGCCGGAGCTGGACAAAGAAAAGCGGAAGGCGCCTGCTTATCGGCGACAAGCGCTGGAGGAAAAGAGCGGGTGGGTGCTTAACCAACCCACCTGATCTTTTTCGAAGCGACCTCGAGCCGATGGCGCCTGGAGCTGGACAAAGAAAAGCGGAAGGCACTTATCAGTGCCGTTCTAATATATAGCCATCTGCGGATGGCAAAGATTGCACAGGTGAAAGAGGTGATAAAGGTGGAATTTGATACGATCACGGCGATTTCAACTCCGATGGGAGAGGGAGCGATCGCGATTGTCCGATTAAGCGGAGATGAAGCGGTCCCGATTGCAGATGCTATTTTCAAAGGAAAGAAGCGACTGAAAGATGTGGACAGCCATACGATCCATTATGGAAAGATCATTGATCCTGCGACAGGAGAAACTGCGGAGGAAGTGATGGTCAGCGTCATGAGGGCGCCGAAAACCTTTACGAGGGAAGATGTCGTAGAGATTAACTGCCACGGCGGGATTGTTTCGGTCAACAGGGTCCTTCAATTGGCCTTAAAGCATGGCGCGAGATTAGCAGAGCCTGGTGAATTTACGAAGCGGGCTTTTTTAAATGGACGCATTGACTTGTCGCAGGCGGAAGCAGTGATGGACTTGATCCGGGCGAAGACGGACCGCGCGATGAACGTGGCACTTAACCAAATGCAGGGAAGGCTATCCAATCTGATTGCCGGGCTGAGGCAGGAGATCCTCGAGACGGTCGCCCACGTCGAGGTAAACATCGACTATCCAGAATACGATGATGTGGAAGAGATGACACATCGGATCCTGCTGGAAAAAGCGACCTATATTCAAAAAGAATTGACCGGTTTACTTGAAACTGCCCGACAAGGAAGGATTTTGCGTGAGGGACTTTCAACCGTCATCATCGGACGGCCGAACGTAGGAAAATCCTCTTTATTGAACAGCCTTGTGCAGGAAAACAAAGCAATTGTAACTGATATTCCAGGAACGACTCGGGATGTGATCGAGGAGTATGTCAATGTCCGCGGCGTTCCTCTTCGTCTCGTCGATACGGCGGGAATTCGGGAAACAGAAGACATTGTTGAGAGAATCGGTGTAGAACGGTCTCGGAAGGTACTGAAAGAAGCGGATTTGATCCTCCTCGTCCTCAATTCAAATGAATCTTTCTCTGAAGAGGACCGGCAGCTGTTTGAAGCAGTAGCCGGCATGGATGTCATCGTCATCGCCAATAAGAGCGATCTGCCGCAAAAGATCAATATGGAAGAAGTGCAAGCGGCAGCAAAAGGCCATCATATTGTCACTACTTCTCTATTGGAGGAAAAGGGGATCAATGAACTGGAACAGGCCATTGCCTCAATGTTCTTCTCGGGCCAGATCGAAGCTGACGATATGACATATGTTTCGAACTCCCGCCATATCGCACTGCTCGGCCAGGCACTCGATGCAATCGAAGAAGTATTATCCGGCATCGAAGCCGGCGTCCCGATCGACATCATCCAAATCGATCTTACACGCACATGGGAACTCCTTGGCGAAATCATCGGCGACACCGTCCAAGAAAGCCTCATCAACCAACTATTCTCCCAATTCTGTTTGGGTAAATAAAAGCGGAGGCGCCTTGCTCGGCCGCGACAAGCATAAGACGGAAACAGAAAAAGGCGCTTTCCCGCCTTTATCTGTTTTTGGCTTATGACCTCGAGCGGTCAGGCGCTGTAGCTGGATAGAATAAAAGCGGAGGCGCCTTGCCGCTCGCAGTAAATTGAAGAAATCTATAACAGGAGGCAACAACTATGCAGCAATTTGAAGCAGGCCAATTCGATGTTATTGTCATCGGTGCAGGACATGCCGGTTGTGAAGCGGGCTTGGCTGCTGCCAGGATGGGTGCCGACACGCTCATGCTTACACTGAACCTTGACATGGTCGCCTTTATGCCATGCAACCCGTCAATCGGGGGACCGGCCAAAGGGGTCGTCGTCCGGGAAATCGATGCACTTGGCGGCGAAATGGGCCGAAATATCGATAAAACGTATATCCAAATGAGGATGTTGAATACAGGAAAAGGGCCGGCAGTCCAAGCATTGCGCGCGCAGGCCGATAAATTCGAATATCAGCATGAAATGAAAAACACATTGGAAAATGAACCAAACCTGACATTGCATCAGGGAATGGTTGATGAACTGATCGTCGAAGACGGTGTCTGCACAGGCGTCGTGACAAAAACTGGAGCTGTTTACCGGGCAAAGTCGGTCATCATCACAACAGGAACCTTCCTGCGAGGTGAAATCATTCTCGGCGAACTGAAATATTCCAGCGGTCCAAACAACCAGCAGCCTTCCATCAAGCTGTCCGAGCATTTGGAAAGCCTTGGGTTTGAAATGGCCCGGTTCAAGACCGGTACACCGCCGCGGATCAACAGCAAAACGATCGATTACTCCAAAACTGAGATCCAGCCTGGAGATACAGAACCGCGGGCTTTTAGCTATGAAACAACAAAATACATTACTGACCAGCTGCCATGCTGGCTCACCTACACTAATGACCGGACCCATCATCTGATTGATCAGAATCTGCATCGTTCCCCGATGTTCTCTGGAATGGTCAAAGGGACAGGTGCCCGTTACTGCCCGTCCATCGAGGATAAAGTCGTACGGTTCAGCGATAAGCCGAGACACCAGATCTTTTTGGAGCCGGAAGGACGCAACACAAATGAAGTATATGTACAGGGTCTGTCAACGAGTCTGCCGGAAGAAATCCAGCACGAGCTGATTACAACAGTGCCAGGATTGGAAAATGCAAAAATGATGCGTCCAGGTTATGCAATCGAGTACGATGCCATCATTCCGACCCAGCTCTGGCCGACGCTTGAAACAAAAAAGGTGAAAAACCTTTATACTGCAGGGCAGATCAACGGTACATCAGGTTATGAAGAAGCAGCAGCACAGGGACTTATGGCCGGAATCAATGCGGCAAGAAATGTCCTTGGTCAGGACGAAATCATCCTCAGCCGTTCCGACGGCTATATCGGCGTGCTGATCGATGACCTCGTCACAAAAGGAACGAATGAGCCGTATCGTCTGTTAACGTCCAGGGCAGAATACCGATTGCTTCTCCGTCACGACAATGCGGATTTGCGTTTGACTGAGCTGGGACATAGGATCGGCCTTGTTTCAGACGAAAGATATGAGCGTTTCACAGCTAAAAAAGAAGCGATTGAAGCGGAATTAAAGAGACTCCGTTCAACCATCCTGAAACCGAACGCGCAAGTGCAGGAAATGATCCGTGAAGCGGGCGGAAGTGAGCTGAAGGATGGAATCCGGGCGTCCGATTTGCTGAAACGCCCAGAAATGACCTATGCCCACATCGCGGAATTGACTCCGCCGCCAGTAGAACTTCCAAAAGACGTGGTAGAGCAGGTCGAAGTCCAGCTGAAATATGAAGGATATATCGCAAAATCACTGCAACAAGTGGAAAAACTGAAAAAATTAGAAGATAAGAAGATACCGGATCACATTGACTACGATGCCATTAACGGAATTGCGACCGAAGCCCGCCAGAAATTGAACAAAGTACGCCCGCTTTCGATTGCGCAGGCGTCCAGGATCTCAGGGGTCAATCCTGCGGACATCTCGATTTTGCTCGTTTACATTGAACATGGCAAAATTGCCAAAGTGGCCGGAAATGACGCATAAGAAAGGAATGGCCTATGAATATTGACCATTTTTCGAAAGCGCTGGAAGAGAAGGGGATCCAGCTGGATGCCCGGCAGCTGCGCCAGTTTGAACGCTATTTTGAACTGCTGGTGGAATGGAATCAGAAAATGAACCTGACGGCTATCACCGAGAAAGAAGAAGTGTATTTGAAGCACTTTTTCGATTCGGTGACAGCTGCCTTCTTCTTTGATTTCAATGAGTCTGTCTCCATTTGTGATGTCGGGGCGGGGGCTGGATTTCCAAGTATTCCGCTCAAGATTTGTTTTCCGCAATTGGAAGTGACGATCGTCGACTCGCTTAACAAGCGCATCACTTTTCTTGAAGAACTGGCCAAAGAGCTTGAATTGGAGAATACTCATTTTTACCATGACCGTGCCGAAACATTTGCGAGGAAGCCGGAGTTCCGTGAGCAATTTGATGTTGTCACGGCGAGGGCAGTCGCTCGCATGTCCGCGTTAAGTGAACTTTGTCTGCCGCTAGTGAAGCAGAATGGAAAGTTCATTGCCATGAAAGCGGCCAATGCTGAAGAAGAGATGGAAGCGGCTGCTTCAGCAATCGGAAAACTCGGTGGTAAAATCGAGGCTGTTCATCCTTTTACATTGCCTATCGAAGAGAGCGAACGCAATATTATCATCATCAGCAAAGTGAAAAAGACACCGAAGGCTTACCCAAGAAAGCCGGGTGTTCCGAATAAACAGCCTTTAGCGTAAATTTTTGCAGAATTTGCCGGCTAAGGAATGCTATAATGTTGGAAAGGGAGTTCTATGAAGGTGGTGCAAAAGGATGAAACATCCTTTCTCTCGTTTGTTTGGTTTGAGCGATAAGGAATTGCCGATAGAGACAGAGATGGCTGAAGAGCGGGAAGAGATCAAAAAGATCCCCGTCTCCAACATTGTTCCCAATCGTTTTCAACCGCGAACAATATTTGATGAATCGAAAATCGAAGAGCTGGCCAGGACGATTCATACTCATGGGATCATCCAGCCAATCGTTGTCAGGGAAACCGAGGAAGGCCATTTTGAGATTATTGCCGGGGAACGGCGTTTTCGGGCTGTCCAAACACTGAACTGGCCGGAAGTCCCTGCTATTGTTAAAAACCTAAGTGATACAGAAACGGCATCGGTTGCCTTGATTGAGAACCTGCAGCGAGAGGAACTGACACCGATTGAAGAAGCTTGGGCTTACGGCAAGTTGCTGGAAATCCACAGTCTGACGCAGGAAGCGCTCGCTCAGCGGCTTGGAAAGGGCCAATCGACGGTTGCCAACAAGCTCCGTCTCCTGAAACTCCCGGAGGAGGTGCAGGAAGGCCTGCTGCAAAAACAGATTACTGAACGGCATGCAAGGGCTCTCATACCGCTGAAGGATCCGAAGAAACAGATCCAACTGATGAAGTTGATTATCGAAAAGAACCTCAATGTAAAGCAGACAGAAGATGAAGTTGTCAAAATGCTGACAAAAGAGGAGACCAAACCGAAAAAGAAGCGCCGGGCGATCAGCAAAGATATGCGCATTGCCGTCAATACCATTCGCCAATCACTGAGTATGGTGGAAGACAGCGGCATTAAATTGGATACCCAGGAAGAAGATTTCGACGAATTCTTCCAAATAACGATAAAAATCCCAAAGAAAAAAACTTGATATATAAAAAACAGAGTGGGAAACTTGTTTACAAGTTTCTCATTTTTTTCGAAAATGATTTCAAGACTTAAAAACTTTGTTAAAATAGAAGGGATATTGCTATTTTATCAGGAAGCAAAGGGGTAGGTGACATCGTTGGGAAAAATCATTTCCATAGCCAACCAAAAAGGGGGCGTCGGGAAAACGACCACCTCTGTCAATCTTGGGGCTTGTCTGGCACATATCGGCAAAAAGGTATTGCTGATTGATATCGACCCGCAGGGAAATGCCACAAGCGGAGCCGGGATCGACAAAGGAGATGTCCACCAGTGTATTTACGATGTGCTCGTAGATGATGTGGATATAGAAAATGTCATTTTGCCGACAGCAGTGGAACGGTTGTCCGCAGTACCGGCAACAATCCAGCTTGCTGGCGCAGAGATTGAGCTCGTGCCGACCATTTCACGCGAAGTGAGACTGAAACGAGCGATTGACCAAGTGAAAGACCGCTATGATTATATATTGATTGATTGCCCGCCCTCTCTTGGCCTGCTTACAATTAACGCGCTGACCGCCTCTGATTCTGTGCTGATCCCGGTTCAATGCGAGTATTATGCTTTAGAAGGGCTGAGCCAGCTGCTGAATACTGTCCGTCTTGTACAGAAACATCTCAATCATGACTTGATGATCGAGGGTGTATTGCTCACGATGCTCGACGCCCGGACGAATCTCGGGCTGCAAGTGATCCAGGAAGTGAAGAAATACTTTCAAAACAAAGTATATCGAACGATCATTCCACGGAATATCCGGCTGAGTGAAGCGCCAAGCCATGGAGAACCAATTATAATCTACGACCCGAAATCCAGAGGAGCGGAAGTATACTTAGATCTTGCAAAGGAAGTGGCTGCAAATGGCTAAAGGTCTTGGCAAAGGGATCAATGCTTTGTTTGCAAATATGGAAGAAGTAAGTTCCGAGGAACAGGTAAGAGAGATTGATTTAAAAGAAATTACACCGAATCCCTATCAGCCGAGGAAAGTTTTTTCTCCTGAGGCGATTGATGAACTAAAAGAATCAATTAAGCTGCATGGCGTATTGCAGCCGATCATTTTAAGAAAAAACATCAAGGGCTACGAGATTGTCGTAGGTGAGAGGCGTTTCCGTGCTGCAAAGGCGGCAAAGCTGAAGACTATCCCGGCTGTCATCAGGGAACTGAATGACCAGCAAATGATGGAACTTGCCATCTTGGAGAACCTGCAAAGGGAAGATCTCAATCCGATTGAAGAAGCGATTGCCTATGAATCATTGATGAAAAAGCTGAAAATGACTCAAGAAGAGTTGGCGAAACGACTTGGAAAAAGCAGGCCGCATATTGCAAACCATCTAAGATTGCTTACTCTGCCAGAAAGAATCCAGGATGCGATAACAACTGGCACGCTTTCGATGGGGCACGGACGTACGCTTCTCGGCCTGAAAAATAAGGAATTGGTTGCGGAAGCAGCGGAAAAAGCGGTCAAAGAGCATTTGAATGTCCGCCAGCTGGAAAAGCTCGTTCAGCAGCTGAATGAAAATGTTCCACGTGAAACAAAGAAGCCTGAAGTGAAGAAGAACGTATTTATCCGTGACAGGGAGAACTTGCTGAGAGAGAAGTTCGGTACCACTGTAACGATCAAGCAATCGAAGAAAAAAGGTAAAATTGAAATAGAGTTTTTGTCCGATGAGGATTTAGAGAGAATACTAGAGATTTTGGGACAGTCTGAATGAACGATCTTTTGATGGTTTAGACGATGAATGGATAGAGTGCAGCCAGCTTTGCACCTATCCGGATCGGAACGCTCCGGTCATCTCAAACCATCAATAGATGGTTTATTTTATTTTGAAAGGATATAGGTGTCTTTATGGTTTTGATGGGAACAATTGTGAATGCCGCGTGTATCGCGCTCGGCAGCATCACAGGAAAATTGCTGAACCGTGTACCGGAAGGAATGAAAACAACGGTCATGAACGGAATCAGCCTTGCCGTTATCCTGCTTGGATTGCAAATGGGATTGGCAAGTAAAAACTTTTTAATCGTCATCTTGAGCATCGTCATCGGTGCCGTATTAGGTGAGTGGTGGAAACTGGATGACAAGCTGAATAGTGTAGGCGGATGGCTTGAAAATAAAATCGGCGGCAAGGAAGATTCCAGCATCGCCCAAGGTTTTGTCACTGCCACGCTGATCTTTTTGATCGGAGCCATGGCGATTTTGGGCAGCCTCGACAGCGGCATCCGCGGCGACCACCATGTTCTTTATACAAAGGCAATCCTTGATGGGTTTATGGCCCTATTGCTGACTACTACATTCGGCATCGGTGTCATCTTTTCCATCATTCCTGTCGTCCTTTATCAGGGGGCAATCACTTTATTCGCCACACAAATTGACAAGTTTGTGCCTGAGCAGATGATGACAAGCTTTATCGCTGAGATGACTGGAACCGGCGGATTGATGATTGTTGCTATCGGTCTGAATCTGCTCGGTGTAACGAAAATCAAAGCAGCCAATCTGCTTCCGGGTATCCTTGTCGTCGCGGTCATAGTCTGGATCACAGAGATGTTTGGGTAAGGTTATGGTGCCTGCTGCCCGATGTTGAACGCAAGCTGGACATGACGCTGTCTGTCCATGAAGTTCCGATCTGCCTGAATAATGCCGGCCGCCATCTTTTTAGCCATATTCATTACCAGTTGCAGGCGGGTATTTTGCAGAACAAGAAACTCCATATAGCCGCTTACATTGACGATACCTGTCATGTGAATTTCCCCAACTTCAGGAAGTACTTTTTTCACACCGGCTCCGGGCTTTACAGGCCCTGTGCCTACCTTCAACATTCCCACATTTTTCAGGCGGCCAAGACAGGCGTCAATTCCAATCATGAACGGGTCAAGATGGGCAGCACGGATCTGTTCCAGCTTTTCCTCCAGGTTAACAGCATGAACCGGCTCTTCAAGCGTTCCATACACATGGAAATGGCGAAGGCCGGCCTCTTCCAGAAACGATCCGATAAGGGGGCCAAGGGCATCTCCCGTTGAGCGGTCTGTACCGATGCAGACGACTACGATTGGGCGATAACGATAGGGTGGAAGCAGATCAAGCAGGGAATCGGCGATCAGCATGCAAGCCTCCTGCTCATCTGTATGAATTTTCATCTCAAAAGCTTCTTTCATAGCCGCTCACTCCCTTCATTTGTAGTAACCAGTATACGGAAATTGGCTTGTCTCTATACGTGTATTTGAAGGAAACCGGATTTGGACTAGCATAACGTCTCGGAATTTGAGAAAATGATGGATAACAGGAAAGATGCTTTCAAAAAGAACAGGTGACGGCGAGGGGGACTTGGGATGGAACAAAAGGAGTTCAATTTAAAAGATGTAGTAGAAATGAAAAAACCTCATCCATGCGGCGCAAATCGCTGGCAGATCATCCGGATGGGCATGGACATTCGGATCAAATGCGAAGGGTGCGGGCATAGCGTCATGCTTCCGAGAAGAGAATTTGCAAGGAAGATAAAAAAGATCCTAGTCAAACACGAGGAGCAATGAAACAGGGTTGTCTTTTAAAGGGCAACTATCTATAATTGTGAAAGGATACAGGATTGTTCCTTCCAATTGATATGCTAAGCAATGATGAAAACATAGATGGATAAGACGGCACAGCTTTTCCTGTGCCGATTTTGAATGAATCGGGATGGTTCCCGACAAGAGGAGTGACCAATATGGCTCTTACAGCAGGGATTGTCGGTTTGCCGAACGTTGGCAAATCAACTTTATTTAATGCAATTACAAAAGCGGGGGCAGAGGCAGCCAACTACCCGTTCTGTACGATTGATCCGAATGTCGGCATCGTTGAAGTGCCAGACTACCGCCTTCAAAAGCTGACAGAACTTGTACAGCCGAAGAAAACCGTTCCGACTGCATTTGAATTCACCGATATTGCCGGCATCGTTAAAGGGGCGAGCAAAGGGGAAGGACTGGGAAACAAGTTCCTGTCTCATATCCGCCAAGTAGACGCAATCTGCCAGGTTGTCCGCTGCTTTGCAAGTGACGATATCACGCACGTCTCCGGGAAGGTCGATCCGATCGATGATATCGAAACGATCAACCTCGAATTGATTTTGGCCGATCTGGAATCCGTAGAGAAAAGAATCGGCCGAGTCGAGAAAATGGCTAGGCAAAAAGATAAGGATTCGATGTTCGAGTTCGAAATATTGTCTAAGCTCAAGGAAGCGTTCGAACAGGACTTGCCAGCACGGACTGTTGAATTCACTGAAGAACAGGCAAAGATTGTCAAAGGACTTCATTTGCTTACGAGCAAACCAATCCTGTATGTCGCAAATGTCAGCGAAGATGACATCGCGGATCCATCCGGAAATGAAAACGTACAAAAGGTAAAGGCGTTCGCCGCTAAGGAAAACGCGGAAGTAATCGTCGTTTGTGCAAAGATTGAAGAGGAGATCGCCGAGCTTGATGACGATGAAAAAGCGATGTTCTTGGATGAACTGGGAATTGAGGAATCAGGTCTTGACCAATTGATCCGGGCTTCCTATGACTTGCTCGGGCTTGCGACGTATTTCACAGCCGGAGTCCAGGAAGTGCGGGCGTGGACATTCAAAAAAGGAATGAAAGCACCGCAATGCGCCGGCATCATCCATACCGACTTTGAGAAAGGCTTCATTCGGGCGGAAACTGTTTCATATGAAGACCTTTTGGCAGGCGGCTCGATGGCAGGGGCAAGAGAAGCAGGGAAAGTCCGTCTGGAAGGCAAGGATTATGTAGTCAAGGACGGCGACGTCATCCATTTCCGCTTTAACGTGTAAACATGAATACTGATCCAATGTGAGGCATCTATTATCCATATAGATGCCTTTTTTATTTGCGAAATGAAGGGTTCCCCACAACGGAAAGCGAAGTGTGAAGTAAAGAATTGGATAGGAGGGGATTGCCCTGAGAGAGGCAGTCATAGTTGAAGCGGTACGAACCCCCGTCGGCAAAAGGAATGGAGCGCTGAGCGGTATACGCCCAGACGAATTGCTCGCACTTGTGTTGAGTGAGGTAATGGAACGGGCAAAAGTCGACCCTGCACGAGTCGAGGATGTGATCGCCGGTTGTGTCACCCAGTCAGGTGAACAAGCTGCTGATATTGCAAGGGTGGCAGCGCTGATCGCAGGCTTTCCAGTTACTGTTCCAGGTGTGACACTCGACAGACAATGCGGGTCCGGCCAGCAAGCCGTCCATTTTGCGGCCCAGGCGATTGAGAGCGGGGACATGGATATGGTCATTGCGTGCGGTGTGGAAAGCATGTCCCGTGTCCCAATGTTCTCCAATCAGCAAGGCGCGTTGCCGAGTAAAAAGCTCATGGAAAGATACGAAATGATCAATCAGGGAGTCTCTGCCGAGCGAATTGCTGATAAATGGGGATTATCAAGGGAGGAACTTGATGGTTTTGCGTTACAGAGTCATGAAAAGGCAATTCAAGCAATGAGAGAGGGGCGATTCCAGCGAGAAATCATGCCTGTCGAAACGGAAAAAGGCAAGTTTCTTCACGATGAAGGTCCCCGTGAAGATACATCTATAGAGAAGCTTGCGTCGCTTACCCCTTCTTTTGTAAAAGAAGGAAAGGTTACGGCAGGAAACGCAAGCCAGATCAGTGACGGTGCGTCAGCCATTTTGCTGATGTCGAGAGAAAAAGCGGAAGAACTTGGGATCAAACCCCGCTTCCGGATGCTCGCCCGTGCAGTTGTCGGTTCGGATCCGACCCTTATGCTCACCGGGCCGGTCGCCGCTACAGAAAAGGCATTGAAAAAGGCAAATATGGAGCTTTCACAGATCGATCTGTTTGAAATCAACGAGGCCTTCGCATCCGTTCCGCTTTTCTGGCTCAAAGAAACAGGGGCAGATGGAGAAAAAGTGAATGTGAATGGGGGAGCAATCGCACTCGGACATCCTCTTGGCGCCAGTGGAGCAAGGTTGATGACAACAATGTTGCATGAACTCGAGCGGAGCGGTAAACGGTACGGTCTTCAGGCCATATGCGAAGGGTTCGGAATGGCAAACGCAACGATTATTGAAAGGCTCGATTGAATAAGTTCTTGTGAAAAGAGGGCGCTGGCGGCGATGAATGGTGAGTTTCGTACAATTGGCTGTTTTTACAAGTATAATCCTCCTCGGAATTCAAAAAATAAGACCTGAATCATGAGCAATGGAAGTGCTTTTGATTTGGACTAAATTTGAGAGGGGCATGCCGCTTGAAAACATTACGTCGCATTGCCATGGCGCTAGTGATCATCGGGGCAATCAACTGGGGACTCGTTGGACTGTTCCGATTTGATCTTGTAGGAGCGCTATTTGGCGGAACCACATCAGGATTTGCCCGCTTAATCTTCACCCTTGTGGGGATCAGCGGAATTGTCGCTCTGATTACGCAATTCATGGGAGAATCCCAAAGCCAACAGAGCAGCCAAAAAAGCAATGAAAGCAGCCAGCGAAGCCAATATAGCCAAGCTTCAAGCACAACATCTTCAGACAAAACAACCGGTTCCGACTCAACGAATTCAGGACTCGCTTCTGGAACAAACTCCGGTTCATCAACTGGGATGGGGCGTACCGCTTCAGGTTCAGCTTTCGGCACGGGAACACCTGCATTCAGCACAGAGTTCGCTGACGAGCCGAATGAAGACTTGCTTTACAACCCTTCGAGAGAAGCGTATGAAGGACAGAAATCGTCTGAAGGACAGAATTACCAAAAAAATGATGGTAAGAACAGCTAACAACAGGAGCCATGCCTTGCGCATGGCTTTTTGATTTGTAAGCACATTTTCCGGTCTTCGCCTTATGCCTGTCCAGCTCCGTGCGCCAGCGACTAGCAGATTTCGGGGTTCTTCCTACGATAAGTCAACATCGGCTCCTGCGTCGCCGTGTTTCCTTTATCTCGTCAGAATCCCTCCAATTTGTACGTCGCTAAACGGCGCCCTCCGCTTTTCTCTGTCCAGCTGCGGGCGATAGGGGCTCGAGGTCGCTTCGGAAAAGACCAGGTGGATTGGAAAGCATCCACCCAGTCTTTTCCTCCAGCGCTTGTCGCCCCTAATCAATCGCCCTCCGCTTTTCTCTGTCCAGCTCCGTGCGCCAGCGACTAGCAGATTTCGGGGTTCTTCCTACGATAAGTCAACATCGGCTCCTGCGTCGCCGTGTTTCCTTTATCTCGTCAGAATCCCTCCAATCTGTACGTCGCTAAACGGCCTCCGCTTTTCTTTTTAGCATGGTTGCGCGGCGTGGAAGGATATGCTATAATTACTCATTGTGAGTAATGAAAATTGCTCCTTGTCCTTTTTTACCGAAAAAGGACCGTATAGTCCATAAGGAGGTGACTGAACGATGAGAAAGTACGAAATCATGTACATTATTCGCCCGAACATTGAAGAGGAAGCGAAAGCGGCTGTAGTTGAGCGTTTCGATAACATCCTTAAAAATGAAGGTGCTGAAATCATCGAATCAAAAGATTGGGGTAAGCGTCGTCTTGCATACGAGATTGAGGATTTCCGTGACGGATTCTACCGTCTGATCCACACAAATGCAGCTCCTGAAGCAGTTCAGGAATTCGACCGTCTTGCGAAGATCAGCGATGATATCATTCGTCATATCGTAATCAAAGAAGAAGAAAAATAATCAATTATTGTTTCACGTGAAACATTTTCAAAAATCGGGGAGAGGTTGATTCTGATGATGAACCGGGTTGTATTAGTAGGCCGATTAACAAAAGACCCAGAGTTGCGCTACACTCCAGCAGGGGTAGCAGTGGCGACTTTTACGTTGGCAGTTAACCGTACTTTCACAAACCAGCAAGGTGAAAGAGAAGCAGACTTCATCAATTGTGTGGTCTGGCGCCGTCCCGCCGAGAATGTTGCGAATTTCTTAAAGAAAGGCAGCCTCGCGGGAGTGGATGGCCGTGTACAGACACGCAATTATGAGGGACAAGACGGCAAGCGTGTATACGTGACCGAGATTGTGGCTGAATCCGTTCAGTTCTTGGAACCACGCGGAGCAGCACAACAGGGCGGCCGGGAAGATTTCGGCGGCAATCAAAGAAATCAAGGCTTCTCACCTTACGGAAATCAAAATCAGAATCAAAACCAGGGCCAGCAAGGCTATACCCGGGCTAATGAAGATCCGTTCTCTAATGATGGACAACCGATTGACATCTCGGACGACGATCTTCCATTCTAATCAGGACAGGAGGGAAATAAGATGGCAGGTGGACGCAGAGGTGGACGTAAGCGCCGGAAAGTGTGTTATTTCACATCAAACGGCATTACACACATCGACTACAAAGATGTAGAATTGCTTAAAAAATTCGTATCTGAACGTGGAAAAATTCTTCCACGCCGTGTAACGGGTACAAGTGCGAAGTACCAACGTAAATTGACAGCCGCTATCAAACGCGCTCGTCAAATGGCACTTCTTCCATTCGTATCAGGTGAATAATATATAGAGCGAAAGCCTGGTCAGGTGTGAACTTGACCAGGCTTTTTTTTATCGGCTAATCTTGCCGCAAGGTGATTGGATCCTGTGCGGAAAGGGAATAGAACAAAAATGTTCACAGAAAAGGAACGAATGTTCTATATTAAATGCCGGGAAAGTTGAAGTATCTCTCCATCATCGGTAAAATAGGAGGGTAAAGGTACAATCAAATAATGAGGTGAAAGAGTGAAGAACACCCGAATGCTGGTGGAAGGAGCGCTCATGCTCTCCATTTTTGTTATACTGCTGCTCATATCAATTTATGTACCGTTCTTGATGTTGATCAGCCAATTCTTCTTAGTGCTGCCATTCTTGGTATACAGTGCAAAATATCCGCTAAAATACGCCTCGATTGTTCTCATCGGTGCAGCCATGCTCTCACTTATTGTCGGGTCACTGACGGCAGTGCCACTTGCCTTGCTCTACGGCATAACAGGAACTGTAATGGGCTATGGGATCCAAAAAGGCAAGTCGAAGGGAAGCATCTTTGTCACATCAAGCATTGCCTTTCTGTTGAGCATTGTTGGGATTTTTATTGTGCTGGCCCAATTTTTCAGCATCAATCTCATTGATAAGTTTTTTGAGGTCTTCCATTCTTCCGCAGACCAATATATAAAGCTGATGGAAAGCACCGGTCAGAAACCGCCGCTTGAGTTCAGAGCGCAGCTGGATGAGATGATTAAACTGTTCCAGGTCTTGCTGCCGAGCATGGTGGCAGGGGCGGCCTTTATTTCTGTGCTTCTGCTCATGCTGATCAATTTTCCAATTGTGAAGAGGCTTGGCATTTCGGTGCCGCGGTTTGAGCGCTTCGGATCGTTGCGGCTGCCAAGGCAGGTACTGTATTTATACTTGGTCGTTCTGCTTGCTTCGCTGTTCTTGAAGGCAGAGCCGGGGACATATTGGTATGCGGCAATATTGAATGCAGCGCAGATACTTCAGGTGCTGCTCGTCATTCAAGGACTCTCATTTATCTATTATGTGAGCGATCTGAAAAAGGTCCCGAAAATCATCCCGATTCTCGCTGTCCTTTTTGCCATCATCCTGCCAATTTTCCTTTCCATCGTGAGATTCTTGGGTATAATTGACTTAGGATTTAACCTTAGGCGGTATTTTGAGAAGAAGGAACCATAAACGAACAGGAATTGAAGGAGCTGAAGGAATGCCTTCATACTTTAATCAGCGGAAACAGCGGTATCCCCTTTACGGCATTATGGCGGTCTCCATCATCCTCCTCGCCTTCATCGGAGCTGAGCGCTGGTGGATTGCGCTCATTGCAGCGCTTTTGCTGGTAATTTTCTTTTCCTACGCCATGACTATTGAACAGAAAATGGTAAAGGAAACACAGGAATACATAGCGACCCTTTCCTATAGGCTGAAAAAAGTCGGGGAAGAGGCTTTGCTTGAAATGCCAATCGGTATTATGCTGATCAATGATGAGTACGAGATCGAGTGGACAAATTCATACATGGCTTCCATTTTCGATGAAACCACGCTCATCGGAAAATCGCTATACGATGTAGGGGAACCGGTTATTCCGCTTTTAAAGCAAGAATTAGAGAAGGATATTATCACCTTGAATGAGCGGAAATTCCGCGTTTTGTTCAAGCCTGAAGAGAAACTGCTGTACTTCTTTGATGTTACGAATGAAATGGAGACGCTCAAACGATATGAAGCCGAACGAAATGTAATTGCGATCATCCTGCTTGATAATTACGACGATGCGACTCAGGGGATGGATGACCAGACGCGGAGTGGATTGAATAGCACGATTACTTCCTTGTTGAATAACTGGGCACTGGAGAGAGGGATCTTCCTAAAAAGGGTCTCTTCAGACCGCTTTGTTACGTTGTTGAACGAGGAAACGCTGCAGGGGCTTGAGAAAGAGAAGTTTTCCATACTGGATACTGTACGGGATGTCACTGCCAAGGAAAGCACGGCCGTCACCCTCAGCATCGGAGTCGGCATGGGCGGCCATTCACTGCCCGAACTTGGTGAACTGGCACAATCGAGCCTGGATCTTGCCCTCGGACGTGGCGGCGACCAGGTTGCAATGAAGCTGCCGAATGGAAAGCTGAAATTCTACGGCGGCAAGACGAATCCAATGGAAAAACGAACAAGAGTAAGGGCGAGGGTCATCTCGCACGCATTGAAGGAATTGATTATCGAAAGTGATAAAGTGATTGTGATGGGACATAAGTTTCCGGACATGGATGCAATCGGAGCGTCAATCGGTGTTCGGAAAATCGCGGCGATGAATAAGCGAGAAGGATATGTAGTCGTTGATTTTGATCAGATTGATACGGCAGTAGCCAGGCTGATTGAAGAAATGAAAAAATATCCTGAGCTGCACTCCAGGCTGATCTCTCCGGAAGAGGCGCTGGAGCTGGCGACGGAGAATACGCTCGTTGTCGTCGTCGATACCCATAAACCGTCTCTCATAATAGAAGAGAGACTACTGCAGAAGACGGACAGGGTCGTCGTTATCGATCATCACCGCAGGAGCGAGGATTTCATCAAGAAGCCGCTGCTCGTCTATATGGAACCATACGCTTCCTCGACGGCAGAGCTAGTGACCGAACTGCTCGAATACCAGCCAAAAGGCGAGAAAATCAACACGGTGGAAGCGACTGCGCTTCTTTCCGGAATCATTGTCGACACGAAAAGCTTCACCTTGAGGACGGGTTCGCGGACGTTCGATGCAGCATCATACTTACGGGCACAGGGTGCAGATACGGTTCTCGTCCAGACATTCCTGAAGGAGAGCGTCGAGACGTATGTAAAGCGGGCCAGACTGATTGAAACAGCAGAGTTCTATGCTGCCGATATTGCGATAGCAGCCGGCAGGGAGGACACGGTTTATCATCCGGTCATGATCGCCCAGGCTGCCGATGCCCTGCTGACAATGGACGGTGTCACTGCCTCCTTCGTTGTTGCTCGCAGATCCGGTGATGTAGTCGGCATCAGTGCCAGATCACTTGGAAAGGTAAATGTCCAATTGATCATGGAGTCACTTGGAGGAGGCGGACATTTGTCCAACGCAGCCGTCCAGCTTTCTGATATTACGGTGGAAGCCGCCGAGTTGAAATTGAAACAGGCAATTGATGAGTATGTGGAAGGGAGTCAGGAGACATGAAGGTTATCTTTCTGAAAGATGTAAAAGGCAGAGGAAAAAAAGGCGAGGTAAAAAATGTAGCTGACGGATACGCTAACTTTTTGCTCAAGCAAGGCCAAGCAGTAGAAGCCACTCCAGGAAACATGAAAAATCTCGATCAGCAGAAGAAGAAAGAAGAAAAGCTGGCTGAGGAAGAATTGGCGGAAGCGAAGGAACTGAAAGAAAAGATTGAAAAGATTACCGTCGAACTTTCCGCAAAAAGCGGGGAAGGCGGCCGTCTTTTCGGCTCGATCACAAGCAAGCAGATCGCAGACGCACTGAATAAAGCGCATAAGATCAAAGTCGACAGAAGAAAAATCGTGATGGATGATGCAATCCGTTCCTTAGGGGTGACTAAGGTTCCAGTTAAGCTCCATCCAGGTGTGGCAGCGGAGCTCAGCGTCCATGTAAAAGAAGAAAAATAAAATTGCCATATGGATTCACAGGGATTCATGGTAAAATAGAAAGAAACAAGAGAAATGTGACGCAGGTTCAGGCCGGTCACATTTTTTCTATGAAAAAGCTTATCTAGACATTCCAAGGAGGCAAGCTCATGAGTGATTTGTTTGCGGATCGGATTCCGCCGCAAAACATCGAGGCAGAGCAGGCTGTCATAGGTGCGATTTTCCTCGATCCTGCTGCATTGATGCTCGCGTCTGAGGTCTTGCTGCCAGAAGATTTTTACCGCAGTGCCCACCAGAAAATCTATGATTGCATGCTCAATTTGAGTGAAGCGGGCAAGGCAGTCGATTTGATTACCGTCACCGAGGAGCTGGCAGCTGCCAAATTGCTTGAAGATGTGGGCGGAATCTCGTATTTAAGTGAAATTTCCGTGTCGGTTCCGACCGCTGCGAATATCGGCTATTATGCCAGGATTGTCGAGGAAAAATCTCTTCTAAGAAGGTTGATCCGCACTGCGACGACGATCGCCACAGACGGATATTCACGAGAAGATGAAGTAAATGCACTGCTTGATGAAGCAGAAAAGAAAATTATGGAGGTCGCCCAGCGCAAAAATGCAGGTGCCTTCCATGATATAAAAGACGTACTCGTTCGTACGTACGACAATATTGAACTACTGCATAACCGCAAAGGGGATGTGACCGGAATTCCGACCGGCTTTGCCGAGCTTGACAGGATGACGGCCGGTTTCCAGCGCAACGACTTGATCATCGTCGCTGCCCGTCCATCTGTCGGTAAGACGGCGTTCGCTTTGAATATCGCCCAGAATGTCGGGACAAAGACAGGGGAAAATGTAGCGATCTTCAGTCTCGAGATGGGCGCAGAGCAGCTCGTCATGCGGATGCTTTGTGCGGAAGGCAATATCAATGCCCAGAACTTGCGGACCGGATCCCTTACGGATGAGGACTGGCGCAAGCTGACGATGGCAATGGGGAGCCTGTCCAATTCCGGCATTTTCATCGATGATACACCGGGAATCCGGATCAGTGAAATCCGTTCGAAATGCCGGCGTCTCAAGCAAGAACATGGACTTGGCATGATTTTAATTGACTACTTGCAGCTCATTCAGGGCAGCGGGCGCTCCTCACAGGAAAATCGCCAGCAGGAAGTATCGGAAATCTCGCGTTCCTTGAAGGCTTTGGCAAGGGAGCTTGAAGTGCCGGTCATCGCCCTTTCGCAGTTATCGCGGGGCGTCGAGCAGCGCCAGGATAAACGGCCGATGATGTCGGATATCCGGGAATCAGGAAGTATCGAGCAGGATGCCGATATCGTAGCGTTCCTTTACCGGGATGACTATTATGATCAGGAATCCGAGAATAAGAACATTATCGAAATCATCATAGCGAAGCAGCGGAATGGCCCAGTCGGTACCGTCCAGCTCGCTTTCGTAAAAGAATACAATAAATTCGTCAATCTGGAACGGCGGTATGACGATGCCGCCGTCCCATCAGGCGCCTGATCGAGAACCGCTGCACAATGGATGTGCAGCGGTTTTTTGCGGCCTATCTTCCATTGAATAGTGAAGAAAGTATTGTATAATTATACTTGAATATGAATCGAATCAACATCATAGGAAGGACTTGAAATCATGTTGCAAACAAAACTCGCAAATTCAGAATTAACGTCATGGGCGGTCGAACACAGACGCCATTTTCATATGCACCCGGAGCTTTCGGGACAAGAATATCAAACAGCAGCCTACGTAAAAGAGAGGCTTACGGAGATGGGGCTGCCGATTTTGGAGAAGTATTCCGCTCCGAATGTGATCAGCTATCTTGAGGGAACAGAAGGAAAGAAGACGATCGCTCTGCGCGCTGACATGGATGCGCTGCCGATGACAGAGGAAGGGGAAAAATCGTATGCCTCCACTGTGCCCGGTGTTTTCCACGGCTGTGGCCATGATGGGCATACTGCGATTCTACTTGCTGCAGCGAAATGGATGGTATCCAATAGAGAAAGCGTAAAGAACAACATTATTTTTATTTTCCAGAGCTCGGAGGAAGCATCTCCAAGCGGAGCCGATCAGCTTGTAAAAGAAGGACTATTGGACAACGTGGATGTCGTATATGGTCTTCACCTTCAGGCAGGACTGCCGCTTGGAAAAATCGGCTTTGCACCCGGTTTTGCGATGGCATCTTCCGATGACTTCGATATTACGATTGAGGGCGTCGGAGGGCATGGCGGCCAGCCACAGGAAGCCGTCGATCCGATTTATATTTCTACACACTTGATCCAGGCATTCCAGTCGATTGTCAGCCGCAATCTTCACCCGCTTCAGGCTGGGGTCATCTCATTCGGGGGTGTACAGGCTGGAAACTCATACAATGTCATCCCGTCTTCCGCAAGACTGCAGGGAACAATCCGTGCACTCACATTTGAAGCAGCAGATATGATGAAGGAAAGGACAAAGCAGCTTACAGAATCGCTTTGTGCAAGCTTTGGAGCGAAGGGGCATTACGAGTACATCGTCGGTACCCCGCCGCTATACAACCATCCTGAAGCGTGTGAGCGTGCAAAGGACATCATCCTTAATACATTTGGCGAAGAGACATTCGTGGAAATGGACCCGACACTTGGTGCAGAGGACTTCTCCTATTATTTAAAAGAGAAAAAAGGGGCTTTCATCAATGTCGGCATGCAGAGTGAAAAAAGCCAATACCCGCACCATCACCCGAGATTTGACATCGATGAGGCGGCTTTTCCGGCAGCAATCGAAATGATGATCCAATTTGCACTGCAAGGCTGAGGCAGGGAAATGCTTAAATGATTTTTAAGGATTAAAATAGGCAAGAAAGGGAAATATAAGAACAATAGGTCTGAAAAGGCGAACGATTGTCTGTATAACAGATATAACGTTCGCCTTTTGGATTGACTGTTGAATCTAAACGCGTTAAAATGAAGATGTTTGTTAAAAGTGGTTCTTAAAAGAGCCAACGGAGGTGCTTTCTATGTCTTCAGTAGTCGTTGTTGGAACACAATGGGGAGATGAAGGAAAAGGCAAAATTACGGATTTCCTATCTGAAAATGCAGAAGTGATCGCCCGCTACCAAGGCGGCGACAATGCAGGCCACACCATACAATTTCACAATGTAACATACAAATTGCACTTGATTCCATCAGGGATCTTTTTTAAAGATAAAATCAGCGTGATTGGAAACGGCATGGTCGTCAATCCAAAATCACTCGTAAAAGAGCTTAAATATTTGCAGGATCAAGGCGTCACGACGGATAACCTGCGGATTTCCAACCGTGCCCATGTCATTCTCCCGTATCATTTGAAAATTGATGAGGTGGAAGAAGACCGTAAAGGTGATAATAAAATCGGCACAACGAAAAAAGGCATCGGCCCTGCGTATATGGATAAAGCGGCCCGCGTCGGCATCCGGATTGCCGATTTGCTCGATCGGGAAGTATTCGAAGAGAAGCTTGCCCGAATCCTTGTAGACAAAAACCGTCTTTTGGAGCGTTTTTACGAAACCGAAGGATTTAAGCTTGAGGAGATTCTTAACGAGTATTATGAATATGGGCAGCAATTAAAGCAATACGTCTGCGATACATCTGTCGTCCTCAATGATGCGCTAGATGAAGGCAAGCGGGTGCTGTTCGAAGGGGCACAAGGCGTTATGCTTGATATTGACCAGGGGACTTACCCGTTTGTTACATCCTCCAACCCGGTTGCCGGCGGAGTGACAATCGGCTCCGGAGTCGGCCCGACGAAGATCGACCATGTTGTCGGCGTCTGCAAGGCATATACATCAAGAGTCGGAGATGGCCCATTCCCGACTGAGCTGAATGACGAAATCGGCAATCAGATCCGTGAAGTCGGCCGCGAATACGGAACAACGACAGGCCGTCCGCGCCGTATCGGCTGGTTTGACAGCGTCGTCGTACGCCATGCAAGAAGGGTGAGCGGCATCACAGACCTTTCACTCAACTCGATTGATGTGCTGACCGGGATTGAAACAGTAAAAATCTGCACAGCGTATGACTATAAAGGTGAATTGATCAAAGAATATCCGGCAAATTTGAACATTTTGAAGGAGTGCAAGCCGGTTTACGAGGAATTGCCAGGCTGGACAGAGGACATTACAGCCTGCAAAACACTCGATGAGCTCCCTGCCAACGCTCGTCACTATCTGGAGCGCGTCTCCCAACTGACCGGCATCCCGCTTTCGATCTTTTCGGTTGGACCGGACCGCTCACAAACAAATGTCGTCAAAAGCGTCTGGAGATAATAACAAAGCCCGCCACAGGAGGAACAACTTCCTCAACTCCCTTTGTGACGGGCTTTTCCTATACAGTTTTCTGTATTTGTGTCCACATGTTAACCATTTCGCTATAAATTTGTCGAAAGTTGTTGCCACCGAGTATGTGACTATGGTAACATGAGTTTTGTTACCTCAGATGGCCTGTCAGCACCGAAGCGAAGCACCTTTGAAACGGCAATGCGGGCGTACCTATCGAGCTGCTTAATCCTGAGATGGAGACGAAGGACAAGCACGAACTGAATAAGCATATTATCCCTAATTATGGCTCAGTAGCTCAGTTGGTAGAGCAAAGGACTGAAAATCCTTGTGTCGGCGGTTCGATTCCGTCCTGAGCCACTTTACCCCAAAAAGCATGGCGACGACATTGACTCTCGCCTTGCTTTTTTTTATTTTCCTCCCTATATTAACCCATTTCAATGTTTTTTCAAAATTGTCAGTCTATATACAATTATATTACATTCTCTTAAACTCCCTTGGCTTCTGGAAACTTTATGGTAAGGTAGTAAAGGGACTAGAGAACTATATGAAAAATAAAAACAATCAACGATAGAGTTGTAATGGTTTTAGGGGGATATACAAATGTTTCGAAAGCCAAACCGGCCGGAGCAACGCAAGTGGAAGCATACGCTTGCCCATGCAATGGCAGGAAGCTTGGTCTTATCAATGCTCGCTTTTTCACCTGTGAAAGCAGGGGCTGAAGCGAAACTGTCAACGGTGTACCATGTGTATGTGGACGATGCGTATGTAGGAGCGGCAACAGACAAGAAGGTTGTTGAAGCCGCAGCGGATAAAGCGATCAAGAAGGCCCAGGACGAGTTAAAAGGTTATGAATTGGAAATAGGGAATCACGTTACATACATAGCAGAGCAGGCCTTCCGCCCAGTGGCGAATAACGAGGCGGTTGAGGAGAAAATCGGCGAGCTGGCCAAGGTCAAAGCAGTCAGCACCGCGATCTCCATTGCCGGAAAAAATGCCGTACATGTAAAAGATGAAGAAACGGCGAAAAAGGTTATTGACCAAATCAAGCTTTCCTATGCGACAGAAGCGGAAATCAAAGCCGCTGAAGAACGCAAGAGTGCAGCAGAACCACTGCCGCCGATGGAAAAGGATGAACTGCGGACGATGGATGTCCGGATCGATGAAGAACTGGAATTGAAAAAGGATGCCGTGTATCCGGAAAAAATCCTTTCTGCCGAGGAAGCCGTGAAATTGTTGCTGAAGGGCACATTGGAAGAACAGAAATACACCGTGCAGGAGGGAGATGTGCTCGGCACAATTGCCGCCAAGCACAACCTCAGCACAGCGAAGCTGATTGAGCTGAATGAGGGCATGACCGAAGATACGCTCCTGCAGATCGGCCAGGAAGTAAACACGGTTGTGACGAAGCCGCTCATCCACGTTGAAATCGTCCGGGATCTTCTGAGAGAAGAGGATGTACCGTTCGAAGTGGAGACAGTTCAGGATAGCAATTTGCCGAAGGGCGAAACGAAAGTGACCCAGGAAGGCAAGAACGGGAAAAGCTACATCCAATACCGGCTAATCGAAAAGAACGGCAAGGAAGTCTCCAAGGAGAAGACCGATGAAAGGGTATTGGAAGCTCCGGTCAAGAAAGTGGTCGTAGAGGGAACAAAGGTCATCCCTTCACGCGGAACTGGCCAATTCAGCTGGCCGACAAACGGAGGCTATATTTCAAGCCGCTCCGGACAGCGCTGGGGCCGGCAGCATAAAGGCATCGATATCGCGCGTCCGAGCAACTATACGATCAAAGCGGCAGATCATGGCATCGTTGTCTCTGCTGGCTGGAACAATGGCGGCTACGGCAATAAAATCGTAATCGACCATCAGAACGGCTATCGCACGGTTTACGCACATCTGAACTCCATCAGTGTAAAACCGGGCCAGAGGGTCGAGAAGGGTTCGGCGATCGGAATTATGGGCTCAACGGGCAATTCGACCGGAACCCATCTGCACTTCGAAGTCTATAAAAATGGCGGTCTGCAAAATCCGCTGAATTACTTGCATTAATGCAACCGGAAAAATAATGCTTCACCTTGAATTCACAATACGAGGGTCAGGTGCAAAAGGGGATTTGGGCTCTTTTGTACCTGGCCCTTTAAATATGATAAAATAGAGAGATTAGAAGGAAAAACACGTTCAGTTTTATATACATTGACCGATTTCAAACAGTAAAGGGGATACGGCCATGGATAAAAAGATTCTTGTTGTCGATGATGAAAAGCCGATTGCGGATATACTGCAGTTCAATTTGAAAAAGGAGGGCTTCACCGTCCAATGTGCATATGACGGAGATGAGGCGCTCAAGCTTGTAGAAGAAATGAAGCCGGATATGATTTTGCTTGATATCATGCTTCCAAGCCGCGACGGAATGGAAGTATGCCGTGAAGTCCGGAAGAAGCATGACATGCCGATCATCATGCTGACGGCAAAGGATTCAGAGATAGACAAAGTGCTCGGACTTGAGCTTGGAGCGGATGATTATGTGACAAAGCCGTTCAGCACAAGGGAACTGATCGCCAGGGTAAAGGCGAATATGCGCCGTCATGCCCAAATTGCCCAGCAAGCGGAGGAAGACGATCAGAATGAGATTACGATCGGCAATCTGACAATTCATCCGAATGCATACATGGTGTCCAAAAACGGCGAAACAATCGAATTGACCCACAGAGAGTTTGAGCTTCTTCATTATTTGGCCAAGCATATCGGCCAGGTAATGACCCGCGAACACTTGTTGCAGACGGTGTGGGGCTACGATTATTTCGGAGATGTCCGGACAGTTGATGTAACCGTACGGCGCCTGCGTGAGAAAATCGAAGACAATCCGAGCCATCCGACGTGGATCGTAACGAGAAGAGGCGTAGGCTATTATTTACGTACTCCTGAACAGGAGTAACCTCTCATGCAAAAGGTAGGATTTTTCCGTTCCATCCACCTGAAGTTCGTCCTTATCTATTTGCTGCTGATCGTGATCGCGATGCAGATCATCGGTGTCTATTTCGTTAGGAAACTGGAAGATCAGCTTGTGACGAACTTCCAGTCGGCAATTGAAGGGCGGCTTCCGCTGCTGGAGTACAACCTCGGCGAGGAATTGATGAAGGACCGGGCGTCGGACGACACGCCGTCTCTTGAAGAAGACGTGCAAAAGCTGCTGCGCGACTTTTCAGCTGCGGATATTTCCGAAGTGCGTATCATCAACAACAGAAGCCTGTTCATCGGAACGTCCGATCCGAATAACCAGGGAATTGTCGGACAGAAGACAACCGACGGTATGGTAAAAAGAACACTCGTCGTCGGCGAAAAGGAAGACAAAATCATTATCGACGAATCTACAGGGAAACGGATTTGGGTGCTGACTTCGCCAGTGAAAGCGGGCGGCGAAATTGTGGGCGCCATTTACCTTGTCGCCAAGATAGAAAATGTATTCGAACAGATGGAAGAAATCAATAATATTTTCATTACCGGAACAGCGATCGCGATGCTGATCACTGCAGTGCTCGGAGTGCTTCTGGCACGGACGATCACCCGTCCGATCGCCGATATGAAGCGCCAGGCGACTGCGATGGCGAAAGGGAACTTCTCGCGTAAAGTGCGGGTCTACGGCCAGGATGAAATTGGCCAGCTCGCCGCGTCCTTTAACCATCTGACGAAGAAGCTGCAGGAAGCCCAGGCGATGACAGAAGGGGAGAGACGCAAGCTGTCCTCCGTCCTCTCCTACATGACAGACGGCGTAATTGCGACTGACAGGAAAGGCCGTGTCATCCTGATCAACGAGCCGGCTGCAAAAATGCTGAATGTTCCACGTGAAACGGTCATTTCCCAGCCAATCGTCGAACTGCTTGATTTGCAGGACGAGTACACGTATGAAGATTTGCTGGAGGAACAGGAGTCGCTCATCCTCGACTATAGTACGAAGGATGAACCGTATATCCTCCGGGCCAATATATCGATCGTCCAGCGAGAGACGGGCTTTGTCAACGGACTGATCACCGTTCTCCATGACATCACCGAGCAGGAGAAGCTCGATTCCGAGAGGCGGGAATTCGTGGCGAATGTCTCGCATGAGCTGCGGACACCGCTGACGACGATGCGGAGCTACCTTGAGGCCTTGTCCGAAGGGGCGATCGAGGATGATGATCTCGGGCCGCGTTTCCTCAAGGTCACGCAAAATGAGACCGAGCGGATGATCCGGCTCGTCAATGACTTGCTCAAGCTTTCGAGGATGGACAGTCGGGATTATAAGTTGAACTCTTCCTGGGTGAACTTCCCGAAATTCTTCAATCATATCATTGACCGTTTTGAGATGACGAAGGAGAAGGCAATCACCTTCAAACGTTTTATCCCTGACCAGGACATCTTCATTGAAGTGGATGAGGACAAGCTGACGCAGGTGCTGGACAATATCATTTCGAATGCGCTCAAGTATTCTCCGGAAGGCGGGATGGTGACCTTCAAGATCCGGATCTTCGATGATCATATCGAAGTGAGCATCAGCGACCAGGGAATCGGCATTCCGAAAGAAAATGTAGAAAAGATTTTCGACCGCTTTTACCGCGTAGATAAGGCCAGGACACGCCAGCTTGGCGGCACAGGCCTCGGCCTGGCGATCGCCAAAGAGATGATTGGCGCCCATGGCGGTCAAATTTGGGCAAAAAGCGTCGAGGGCAAAGGGACGACCATTATTTTCACTTTGCCTTATGACCCGAATCAAGAGGATGATTGGTCATGAAATACGAAACGGTAAAATCAATCGTGCTGGCTATATTGGTCATCGTGAGCCTGGCGCTCACATGGAGCATCTGGACGTATCAGCCGAAATATGAGCCGAATAACAATGAGAATGTCCACGAGGTCCTGATTTCCGATCAGGAGGATGCTGTCAATCTTATCAAGCCGTCCAAGGTCCTGTTCCATATGAACGGTGCGCATTTCGGCACTGTGAATGAGGAGCAAATCGGCGCCATTCTGCAGCAAATCGGAGGATGGAAATTTTACGACATCGGAGATCCGAAAAGCCAGAGCCCGAAACAGATCCAGGCCCTCTCCCAAGCGGATAACCGGGTGGAGCTCTCTTTTCCCGATCTGGTGCCGCTGGAATTGTACAAAAGCATCATCCATCCTGATATGAAAGATCCGCCCCCAATCTCATTCGATAAAATTGTCATTAATCTGACGGCTGATACGAATGATAGCGGGTCGGTCTATTTCGTGTCGACGGAGAAAGAGGAGGTCTATGAAAGCCATATCAATAAAGACCGACTTAGCGCTTTTGCTTCGTTCATCAGCCGGACCAAACCGTCATACCAAGCCTATCAAGGGCATGAATTGCCTGGCGGCCGGTTTCTTTTCCTGCCGAGCGACAAAATCGAGCTGAAGCAGTATCATTACTTCTCTGATTATATCGATCCGGAGAAATTCAAAAGGGCCTTGTTCATAGACCCGACAATCGTACGCAAGGCTAATCTCGCGGATGGTGAGCAGTACACCGACAGCTTCAGCCTGCTGACGGTCGACTACCTGACGAATATGCTTTTCTACGTCAATCCGAGCCAGGAAGCGGACCAGCTTCCGCCGATGGAGACAGGGGAGCTGCTGAAGAAGAGCATCAACTTTGTCAACGAGCATGGCGGCTGGACCGATCATTACCGCTATTTCAATGTCGATCACCAGAAGCGGAGGGCGGTATTCCGTCTCTATTATCAGGGGTTCCCTGTTTTTAACGACCAGGGGATGGCCGAAATCATCCAGTCCTGGGGGAAAGAAGAAGTCTATGAATACAGACGGCCTTACTTCTCTCTCGACAATGCGTTTCTGATGAAAGATGTGGAGCTGCCTTCAGGCGAGGAAGTGCTGAACCGACTCCTCGGGGATGAGGATTTCAAGCCTGAAATGCTGCAGGACATGGCCATTGGCTATAAATTGGGAAGGGCCGAGGACAATCCGAAAGTATTGACCTTGGAGCCGGCCTGGTATTACTTATACGCAGGCTCGTGGCTCCGTGTCATGCCGGAAGAGAAGGGGAGGATTGACAATGGACTGGAGTAGAATTAAATCCATTTTCATCATCGCCTTCCTCATCCTGGACGTGTTTCTGCTAACCCAATTCATGAACAAGCTGCGGACGAACCAGTTTGAGGTGAAGACCGACGTCACGTTTGAAGAGAAGCTGAAAGCGGACAACATCGAAATCAGGGAGCTCCCGAAGGAAACAGCTCGAGACCAGTACATGAACGCCAATATTAAAAAGTTCACCGAGAAGGAATTATCCGGCCTGAAGCATCAGCGGGCCGAGCTCGAGTCCGATAACACGATCCACTCCACGCTGAAAAGTCCGATTTTCCTCGGTGAAAAAAGGGATTACACAGAACTGAATAATTTTGTAAAAACCGAAGTATTAAATGGAGACCAATACGGTTTTTGGAATTATAATGAAGAAGAGGGCACGATTACGTATTACCAGAAATTCAAGGACAAGCTGTTCTTCATGAACCGAAGTGCCCACCTTGTGTTTTACTTGAATGAAAACGATGAAGTAGATTCCTATACACAGACGATGCTGGATCTGGAGACGATCGAACCGATCAATGACAAAGAGGAAGTGCTCCCGGCCATCCGCGCACTCGAAGTAATGTACAAGCGCGGGCTGCTCAAGGCTGACAGTGAAATCGTGAAAGCGGAGCTCGGCTACTATACACTCGTCAGCATGGAAGCGACCCAGGTACTGACGCCGACATGGCACTTCGTGATCGAGCATGATGGCGAAGAGAGCAGTATGCTTGTCAATGCCATTGAAGGACAAATCATCCAAGCATCCGCCAACTCGGAAAAAAAACAACTGGAGTGAAATGAATGTCTATGCAATTCAGCGTCCTGGCAAGCGGGAGCTCGGGCAATGCCATCTATGTGGAAACACCTGAACATTCCTTTCTCGTCGATGCAGGCTTAAGCTGCAAACAGATCGGCGGCTTGTTCGAGCAGATCGGCAAAGACCCGAAAGACCTGGACGGTATTCTTGTCACCCATGAACATAGCGACCATATAAAGGGCCTCGGCGTCATGGCCCGGAAATACAAACTGCCGATTTACGCCAATGAAAAAACATGGAAGGCGATGGACGGCCTGACTGGCGAAATCGCAGCAGAGCAGAAGTTCATCTTCGGGATGGAGACGGTGAAATCATTCGGCGCACTCAGCATCGAATCGTTCGGCGTCTCCCATGATGCGGCAGAACCGATGTTTTATGTGTTCCACCATGAAGGGAAAAAACTCGTCCTGATCACTGATACTGGCTACGTGAGCGACCGGATGAAAGGGATCATCAGCAATGCCGATATGTATGTGTTTGAAAGCAACCATGATGTCGGCATGCTCCGGATGGGACGGTATCCGTGGAACGTGAAGAGGCGGATCCTGAGTGATGTCGGCCATGTCTCCAATGAAGATGCAGCACTTGCGATGAGCGAAGTGATCGGCGACAACACGAAGCGAGTCTACCTCGCCCACCTCAGCCGCGACAACAACATGAAGGACCTCGCCCGGATGAGCGTATTTCAGACGCTTGAGCAAAAGGACAAGCCGGTCGGCTCACAGTTCGACCTGTTTGACACCGACCCCGGCAGCCCTACGACGCTCACCGCTGTTTGATGATGTTTAACCCGGCAAGAGGAATGGTAAAGAAGATGAAGGCAAGCGGCTGTTGCGGCCGCTTGTTTTCATCTTTTTTTATTTTTCACGGAAGGAGAGCAAAACTTTTACGCTTTTTCCTGCGCCGGATTATAATAATGGCAAGAGAAGACAGACTAAAGGATATGTATACGTGGATAGGAAGCCGTACATAGCGGCACAGCCGAAGCGGATATGCGGAAGGTGAGTGGAAAAGACAATGGAAAGGATGGATGCAAGTGGGCTACTATGATGACCATAGTCCAAATCGCTATCAGCAAAAGCGCGGAGGATGGCGGTCTGGATTTTTCTCCGGGCTGATCGGCGGGATCATCGGTGCATTGCTCATCGGAATGATCTTCCCGAATCTGCTTGGAGGCAGGAATAATACAGCATCGGATACAACAGTCGAGACGAATAACAATGGCACAAATGCAACCCAGACGAAAAACGTCTCTCTCAATGTGACAACGGATGTGACGAAAGCGGTAGAGAAGGCAGGTAAGAGCGTCGTCGGCATCACGAACATCCAGAATACAAACTTCTGGTCCGCTAACCAAGAGCAGTCACAGGAGGTTGGTGTCGGCTCTGGCGTAATCTATAAGAAGGCCGGCGACACCGTCTATGTTGTAACGAACCATCACGTTGTCGAAGGGGCGACGCAGCTTGAAGTGACGCTTGCCGACGGAACGAAGGTGACGGCAAAGACGAGAGGAAGCGACGTCTGGACCGACCTAGCGGTCGTTGAGATGAGCGCGAAAGGGATCAAGGATGAGCAGATTTCCGAATTTGGTGACTCGGACGCATTGAAAATCGGCGAGCCTGTCATGGCGATCGGGAATCCGCTCGGGCTTCAATTCTCCGGTTCGGTAACGGAAGGGATCATCTCGGGCGTCAATCGGACTGTCCCTGTCGACATCAATGGCGACAATGTCCCTGACTGGCAAGCTGAGGTCATCCAAACGGATGCTGCCATCAACCCGGGCAACAGCGGCGGGGCGCTTGTTAACATCGGCGGCCAGGTCGTCGGCATCAACTCGATGAAGATTGCCCAGAGCGCCGTAGAGGGAATTGGTTTCTCGATTCCGATCAACTCGGTCGTGCCGATTATCGAGGACCTTGAGAAATACGGGGAAGTGAAACGCCCGGCGATGGGTGTGACACTCCGCAACGTCGAAGAGATATCCGCCTACCACCAGCAGCAGACATTGAAGCTGCCGAGTGATGTAAATGACGGTATCATGATTGAGAAGGTCGTTCCGAATTCTCCGGCTGAAAAAGCGGGACTGCGCGAGCTTGATGTCATTGTCCAGCTTGACGGCAACGACGTGACCGATGTGATTGAACTGAGGAAATACCTATATAACAAGAAACAGGTCGGCGACACGATGAAGGTCAAATATTACAGAGCTGGCAAAGCGAACGAAGCAGAAGTGAAACTGACAGACGAAACAAGAATGTGAATTGTGGATAACGAAGAGCGGGAGAGCTGATGAAGCTTTCCCGCTCTTTGCGTATATATGGTAAAATAGGTTGTGGATAACCTAGACAGAAAGAGAGCATTTTTCCAAGCGGAAAAGAGTCTGGGATCCAGCTGAAAACAAGTGGAAAATCCTCGAAGGAGGATATTGAATAAAACGCATAAGGAAGAGGGTTTCACATGATTTATTGCTGCAAAGAACACGTAGGATTGGCATTGAATGTCATCGTCGATGAACATGGAAAAGCACCGACATTGGAAGAGGTGAAAAAGGACAGTGACTTATCCACACCCTGTGAATACTGCAAAAACGAAGCGATATATATTGTGGGGAACTAATATTCGCCCACTAAATGTGGACGGTTAATGTGGATATGTGGATAACAATTGTGTATAAGTTGTTTGTAACCTGTGTGTAATCTGTTTGTAAAAGGAAGGGGAAAATTATGAACATTTCCATCGTCACCGTCGGCAAGCTGAAAGAGAAATACCTAAAGCAAGGAATCGAAGAATACATGAAGCGGCTGCAAGCCTACGCCAAAATGGAAATCATCGAAGTCCCCGACGAAAAAGCCCCGGAAATCCTGAGCCCCGTCGAAATGGAACAAGTGAAACGCAAAGAAGGCGATCGCATCCTCGCCAAAATCTCCGCTGACGCCCACGTCATTGCCCTCGCCATCGAAGGAGGAATGAAAACATCTGAACAGCTCGCAGAAGGAATGGATCGCCTGGCAACGTACGGCAAGAGCAAGGTCACGTTTGTGATCGGCGGGTCACTCGGCTTGAGCGATGAAGTGCTGGCCCGTGCAGACGAGAAGCTGTCATTTTCAAAGATGACATTCCCGCACCAGCTGATGAGGCTGATATTGGTGGAGCAAGTGTATCGGGCTTTTCGAATTAATAGGGGGGAACCGTACCACAAATAGAGGCAAAAAAAGATGTAGATATGGTGGTATTTTGTTGTCGGAAGCGGGTAAGGGTTGGGAAAATGCAACTTCATTATCAGTTTCACGAAACAATAGATGTATCAGTGTAAACGTCTTCGATATATTGATCTCCGTAAAATCGAAATCCAGTTGAACCTGATGAATAGTTCTTGAACGATTCTCCAGTTGTCGTATTGAAATTTTATCTACGAGTAGCTGGAGCAACTGCTTTTTTCCTTCTCTTGAAGAGTGTTGATAGACTTCTAAAAACTTTTCTAATAGAAAGTGAACCAATTCATGTGGTATGACTTTTGCATCAGATGAACTTAGTTGTGTACTGAGTTCATTTTTCTTTTGTTCCAATTGCATTTTTTCTTTCGCAACCTGTTGAAGTCGTTCTTGTAGGATGGCAACAGGGAAAAGGTTTTGTTCAAATGCTTCTAAATACTTTTCTTGAAGCTGTTGTATGTCTATTAGTTTCTTTTCAATTTGTTCTAAATCCCTCTTAAGTACGGAAATGGAGTGAACAGATTGCTTATTTAAAGATTGAATTGTTGAGACGAAGTATTCCTTGTTGGCAAGGAAATTTACAATTCGCTCAAACACTTGATTTTCCGCTTCATATGCTTTGATACCATTAGATCTACAGGCAGATGACCCTTTATTATGGAAGTCAGAACAGACATAATAACGATGTTTTCGTTTTGTCCCATCTTTGCGTGTATAGGTAGTAATAGAAGGAACCATACCTTGCCCACAGTCAGGACAACGAAGAAGACTACTTAATAAAAACGGCTCATTTGATTGGCGTTGCTTAAATGACTTGCTCTTTCTTCTGGCTTGCACCAAATGCCAAAGTTCCTCGGTAATAATGGCTTCGTGTTTGCCATCTACAAGAATAGGATTGGGATTTTTACCTTTCCGTCGCTTTGTATCCCAGTTTTCAACTTTAAGCCAACTGATCTTTCCAACATAAATGGGATTATCTAATATTTGAGCGACCCCATTGATAGAAAAGTATCTGTTTCTTTTTGTCCGAAAGCCATGCTTGTTTAAGTGGTTTGCAATTGCTTTTAATCCTTTTCCTGAAAGGTATAGCTCATAGATAAGTTGTACAACTTTTGCTTCTTTTTCATTGATAACAAGTTCCTTTTTAACAGAATCGTAGCCAAAGCAGACCCCGCCGTTCCAGGACCCTTCCAAAGCACGCTGTTTCATGCCAAGTTTTACATTTTCTGACAGTGTATTGCGTTCCATTTCGGCAATGGAAGCCATTAATTGCACAACAAGTCGGCCGATGGGACTTCCAGTGTCAAAGTTCTCTGAGTAAGAGATAAATTTAACACTATTTTCTTCAAACTTATCCAGCACAGTCAGTGTATCTAACATGTTACGGGATAGCCGAGAGATTTTCCAAACAAGAACGGCATCGAACTCATCTTTCTCCACGTCAACCACCAATTGTTGCATAGCGGGGCGACCTGAAATGTTTTTACCACTGACCCCTTCATCGACATATTCTTTTACCACTTGCCAACCATACAGACCTGCATAATTGCGAAGGGTTTGTAGTTGAGCTGTAATACTGTAACCCTCTGTTGCCTGCTCTTCCGTAGAGACACGACAATAAATTGCGACTCGTTTTATTTCATTCATTAAAATGCCTCCTTTCGATAACAGTGTATAATGGAAAAAGAAAAAGGGAAAGAATGTTCTCTTTCCCAACAGAGAAATTATATTATGACACAAGTTTTGAAATAGAATTTATTTCAAAGTGATAATTGATTTGTTTCACGACCCTTTTCACTCTCTTTTTCCCAAGGGGAACGGTTGTAACTTGAATATCTTGAATGATTTCCTTCAATAGCTCCTTTTTCTTTATATCATCTAATGACTGAAAAAACTGTTCAAAGTTATCTAAAATGTTATTAACAATTAACCCTACATTCAAATTATTTTCTAATTCAATGCTTGATTCCACTCTTTTTAGTTTATCATTGATATCCCTCTCGGAACTTTGTAAATGACTAAGTTGATCGGAAAATGCGTCTTCGTCAATTATCTGTTTGTAAAATAAATCGAATAACTGCTTTTTATTTGTTTGTAATTCCTTTAATCGCTTTTTAAAGAATTTTATTTGCTCATGTTTGGGTTGTATATCTAACTTTAATTGGGAGGATAATTTCGAAGATAGGAATATTCTTATTTCGGTGGCTTTTAATTTCGAGGATAGTTCAGTGAGGACTTTCTGTTCAGCATCGTTTTTATTGATTAAATTTGCTTTACATAAACCTTTATTCTTATTTTGACTGCATTGATAATAAAGATATTTGCCACCTGATGATTTGTGCTGAACCATTGAAGAATTGCATTCTGGACATTTAAGGAAACCAGATAAAAAGTATGAACCCTTATGAATTTTAACAGGCTGATAGCTACGTTTACTATAAGAGCTTTGTGCTTTAAACCATTGCTCTTCACTAATAATTGCGTGGTGTTGCCCTTTGTAAATTTTCCGTTCTTTCCCTTTTTCACCCCATCGTATAAAACCAGCGTAAATAGGGTTGGTTACGATTGATTTTATAGAAAAGATACTCCAACTTCTTGAATTATCTTCATCCGAAGTATAATGGTTATTCAGATAGGAGGCGATTTTTTTATATCCCCATCCATCTACCACATACCTATCAAAAATAAATCTAACAATTTTCGCTTCAGCTTCATTAATTTGAAGCTTCTTTGCAGGTGTAGAAGAATAACCAAACACCCTTCCGCCGTTAAAAAGGCCCTTTTCCGCACGTTCTTTCATTCCATTTTTACAATGGAATAAAATGTTCCGTCGTTCGTTCTCTGCCATTGCAAATAAAACCTGGAGTAAAAGTATAGATCCCTCCGTTTCAGTGTTAATTCCTTCAGAAATACTAACCAAGTAGTGACCCTTTTTGTGGATTTCATCTAATAAACACATTGCTTCTTTCAAATTACGAGCAAACCGATCCAGCTTCCATACAACAATATAGATAGATTCCTTCTCATTAGAAAGAACGTCATGAAGAAGTTGCCTAAATTCAGGTCTTTCTTTTATAGAAGATCCAGAACCTGATCCCTCATTGTAGATTTTCAGTAATTCAAAATTGGCATACTCGCAATGTCTTCTTACTTCCCGATCTTGCTTAGGAATAGAATAGCCATCAAGTTGAATATCTGTACTTACCCTTAAATAACCAACTGCTTTTTTCAAGATACTTTCTCCTTTCTTTCTGTTGTCTTTTGATATTCATCGAGATTGTCGATAATCAAATCCACAAGTAGGTGTAGAAAGTTATTTGCCTTTATTTTTTGTTTATCTTTTTCACCAAAAATCAGTTCTTTATAATGGGTGTCGAAGTCAAAGATATAGTTGTTTTGCAAATGAATCTTCCTTTCTTTCGGGGTTTTGTTTCGGGGATAGTGCGTCGTCAAAGAGGTTATGACATTTACAACTCAGATTATAGGAGTCTATGAAAAAAAGTAAATAGCAAATGTGTCTGAGGTTTCGTTTGCTAAAGTATTAAAGTAAGGAGGAGGCGATAATAAACTAACATTATTCACTTTCAGCATAAAAACAAAAAGACTGCATTACTTAGATATACAAAAAATCACAATAGGTAGTTAAGCAAGAGGGCGTACTCCTCCCCTTGAAACAAATACACCTATTGAATTGTTCATGTATCTAAGTAAAACAGTCTATAATCTATCAAAATATGTTATATAAAAAATTCTATAAAATATAATAAGAAATATTTTGCCTAATGTCAATAGTTAATTGAGTGTTACAACAATTAATGGAATCAACAGCTCGAACCAGCTCGAACATAAAACCTATTTATTTCAACTTGACTTCTTCGCTATATTGTCAGTAGCCCATTTGATTTTGGGGGCAAGGAAGGATAAATATAGTGGGGCTGGGTGCAAAAATGTAACAGTAAACCCTTGGTGTACAAAGGGTTCCAGCCTCCCAAGATTCACTTGGAGGTGGAGAAGGTGATTCATACAATTAAGTTGTTTTTCCCTATCGAATACTATGAAGTGATGGATTTACAAAAGAGGTTTAATATTTACTACAGGCATTTGAATGATTACTTCGCTGATCACTATGGCGGTAGGTTCAAAGGAGTCACTATTCATATTTCAAACAAAGGGAACGGACAATGGAAATTATATATGTTCATAGATGCGATTCTTCTTCTTGGTAAGTCTGATCTGACGGAAGATGACTATCCTTTAATAGAACAAGAGATAAAAAATATTCTTTGGATTCTCTTTAGACATTTTTCGCATTTCAAACATCATATTTTGCAAAGAATTGATTACCGATACGATGTGATTGTAAAGGAAAAGCACCACCGAGAGCTTCTGCTCCACTTGTATCAGAAGCTTACTAAATCACATCGTTATCAAAAAAAGTATATAGGTAAGCTTGATGCAGAAGGTGTCTTTCAAAAGTATGAAACGACAGTTTATCATTCATCTAAATCGGTACAAGCTGTAGTTTATTCTAAAGAAGAAGAACGAATGTTCAAAAAGGAAGAAATCCAGGAGTATGAAAAAAACGTATTAAGATTTGAAGTACGGATTTTACAAGATCATATTAATTATATGGCAAGAAAGGACAAAGGGAATAGTCGGCCTAAGAAATTAAAGGAATATATGAAAGAAGAAGTTTATCGAGATTATTTCCGTAAATATATGTCTCCCATTTACCACGCTGGAGATTTTTATAAGTTAGAGGAAGCACGAAAACGAATACGAAAATCCCCCCTCACTGATTCCAATAAAAATAAGCTGATTGGATTTTTGAAACAAGTCTCTTCTCACAGCATTGATACTCCGTTAAAATCCATGACAGACTCCACATTTCGAAACCGCCTGAAAAAGTTGAGTCAACTTGGCATCAATCCAATTCCCATCCCAAAAAATTACCCAAAAGCACCAACAACTTTAAGCAATCCCCTGGATAATATTTTATGGTAAAACAGTTTCAAGTTTTTTGGAGAGTTATAGTTGATGTATGGTCACTCATGGTTATAATAGTAGGTAAGCACGATATTGTGAGTATCGTGTAACATTGCTGAACATGAACTTGAAGTTCAGTACGGCAATAAGTAGATCCATGTTAGAACCACTCCGCTTTCCAGGCTTCGGGTGGTTCTTTTTATTTAAAAATCCAAACATTGAAGTTTCAATATAATAGAAGAAATAATAGTTAAAACAATAATAATTGATCAACTTTAAGAAGTGAAGGAAAGGCGGATGGTGATGTATAGGTTTAGAACTGTGTCAAACTTAATCGGGGAATTTCAAGAGTTACAAAAACAGCAGATATACTTTGCACACCCTGAACAACTAAATGATCCAATGGAAGGAATGCGTCGATATTTCTGGCGGGGAGACGAAATTGTGTGGAGAAATTTGCTAAAGCATTATCTTCTATGCTTAGAGCATGTAGTTACACTGGCAAGATTAACTGAAGAAAATGAACAGATAACAAAAGACGACATTCCAATCTATAAAAGTTTAGAAAATTTGCCAACAGATTTATATAGGGAACGTATTCAGGAAGTATACGAAGTATTCTTTTCCAATCGTTTTGTTCAATCCTATCTAAGTTTTATCATCAAAAATCCATACAAAATTTATTCGGAAGAGCTGTATGTTCATTTAAAATTTTTATTTAGATACGCATTAAATGCTGTTTTTGAAGTAGATGCTAAACATGGATTTATTCCAACATCAGGAGATATTAATGAATTAAAAAGTGATAATGAGCAGGCAGATGCTTTCTTTACGATTTGGGAAAAAATAAGTGAATTACCTGACGGTCAAGAAATGTATGAACATTTAATGAAAGCAGTGCATGAAGTCATGAAAGAAATGGATTTTCAACATATCATTAAATTAAATAGTTCAATTAAAATGCAGAATATATATGTTGAATTTCCACAGATGTATATAGAAGCGATAAAAGCCTTAACTTATCCAGAAGCGTATATAGCTTGCTTTATGGATAATTGTACAAATTCGTCTATTTGGGGGACTTATGGGGATAATCATAGGGGGGTTTGTTTAAAGTACAAAATAAAAGACCAAGAAAAACCTACACTAAAATTAAAAACAATTACAGGATTTTCATCATCAGGAAATACATATGGAACAGTAGAATTTCCATTAAAAAAGATGATTTACTCCAATGAATTTGACGAATTAGATTTCTTTAGAAATATTGGAAGACTACCAGTCGGTCATTTAGAAAGACAATGGTATACAAATGAAAAAGGGGAGCGAAGTATTTGTAGTGAACATTTGTTTTCAAATAAAGAAGAATGGAGGGGTAGGCACTGGGAGTCCTTCGAAACAGCATATTTGAATAAGTTACCTGCGTGGTCACATGAGAGGGAATATCGTATAATCTTGAGTAGTGTTCTTGAAATGTTCAGTGAATCAAAAGATAGACTGCTCGAATACAACTTCGAAGATTTAGAAGCTATTATATTTGGAATTAACACACCAAAAGAAGATAGAATAAAGATTATCGAGATAGTAAATGAGAAGTGTAAAAAAGAAGGTAGAAAACAGTTTGATTTTTACGAAATGGCATATTCAAATATAAAACAGGAAATGGATACAAGGAAAATTCTCTCTTTAAAACTATAACTTTATCAAGTATAAAAATATGCATTAAAAAGAAGTTGGGCGAGTTATATTCACTCTACTTCTTTTTAATTTGAGTATCAGATTCTTAATCTACTACCCAAAGTGAAGTTATCAAACCCTTTTCCCAATCTATAATGATAAAGATCTTCCGATCAATAAATGAGGATTTCCAGATGGAAAAAATCAAAAAAGGAGCAGATGGAAATGGGAAAAGGTAGAAAACAATTGAATGATGATTTTGCAAAGTTGCTGAAAAAACTTCGGTTAGCTAAAGGTTATTCATTGCAACAATTAGCAGATCGAAGTAACGTTACGCCTTCATATTTAAACAGGCTTGAGCGTGGTGAACGAAAGACACCTACATTCTCGGTACTTCAACACATTGCAGAAGGACTTGACGTAGATGTTAATGTTCTGCTTGGATTAGATGCAAAGGATACAAATGAACCACTTTCATTGGAAGAATTGTTTTTTACCAATGAAATAGAGTTTGGAGGCAAACAGTTAACTGCTGATCAAAAGGAAGTGCTATTGGATATCATCCAGGAGGCATTAGAAACAGAAGCAACACCAGTTGAACTTTTGATGGATTCATTGAAGAAAATTGGAATGTTAATTTGCGAGTTGAAAGAATCGTGATTCATCATCAACGGAGCCAGTGATGGTTTTCCGTTGTACATATGGTATATGTATAAAGTAAATACAGTATCAATATTATGTATGTATACGGTTAGGGCAATAACACCAAGAATATTGGATAAATGTCTATAAGGTTATAGATAACATATGCAATTGATATATACATGTTATATAACTACCAAATTCGTTTGACAAGAATAAATATTCTCTTTTATAATCTGATTAAATGAAAGGGTTGAATGGGAAATGAGACGATCATTTATCACCTTTGAAAAGTATGTACGAAAAAAATCAGCACTTACCAGAGAAGAAATGGTAGGTGCTTTTTTTTGTAAAAAATAAATGACAAAAATATAAAACAAATGTAGGAGGTATGGAATTATGAGCAAAAACGGAAGCAACAAGGAGTCAATTTTTGCAATTTATTTAAAGGATTTCTATCAAGGCTGGCAAGCTCTATTAGGATTTGAATTAAGCTATATCTCATTGGAACAAAGACATGCCAATCGCAACATTGATTTAATAGGGATAGATGTAAAGCGAAGAATCCCTGTTTATATGGAAATCCAATTAACTAAAGCCAACCGTTCCTATTTGGAAAGAATCAAAAAGATGGTAATGGCTAATCAAGAGGGGATCATCGTATGGCTGGCGTTATCATTCGATGAAGAAATATTAAAAGATCTTACCAATTGGATCGACAACAATAACTTCCACTATACAGATTTTTATGCAGTTTCCATTAATCCTTTAGCTATTGAAGTTTTAGAGCAGTTAAACCGAATGTACAAGCTTGAAGTATATGAAAACATGGTGCAATTGAGCGAAATCAAACAGCTTTTAACTGTGGAATATACGGTTGAAAACATTCATCCGCTACATGCTGGGCGTGCTTTATCATTCGCACCGCAATTCGATATGTCACGACTGGAAGACGTTAAAAGAGCGATGTTAGTTGTTCTTCGTGAGCGTATACCATTCTATTTAAACTTTCATTACGACAAGAAAATGAATTTAAACGATTATACGCTAACAGTCGGAGCAGGACAAAGTGGTTTGCTATTTAGATGCTCATGGAAAAATGCAAAGTCACTTGCATTTGTAGAGCTGTATTTTGAAAAGCAAAGAATAGATTGGTACGAATCATTTTTACAACATAAGCCGTCAATCCAAAATAAGGTACATCCTGATATTCAATTTGATAATAGAAAAATTGGTATTTACTTTGAACCAATGGATTCATTATATGAAACTTTTGAAATGATTGCCGAAGTATTTGAGAAATTTATTTTGTTTTTCTGCCCTTACACATATGGGAAAAAAGAAATATCATATGAAGCCGATCACTATATAATTAAGGAAGAAAGAAAGTTACACCACCAACAGCCGATAATGATTGAAGACGTATATGAAACCGAAGACAGCTACCGAATAAAGCAAGAGGACATGGCAGATTGCTTTTTATATTGCTAATTGGGAGAGAACCTTGTGTGAAATACACGAGGTTTTTTTTCAAGAAAAATAAGGTTGATTTAAAATCCATTTTGTTATATATTCAATTTAACATATTTTAAATAAAGGATTTAACAAATGAACGGAGGTGCAATATGTTACTTGGCGAGATTGCTGAAATCAAAACAGGTATGGTATTAACGAGGAAAAAGGCGGAGTTTCCAAAAGATGTGAAAGCTACTTATCGACTAATCACGTTAAAAAATATTACTGAAAATGGAATATTGAATGATGAGCCGTTTGAAGAATTCCAAAGCAATGATGTATTAAATCCTCAACACTTCACAGGGATCGGGGATGTATTAATCAGGCTAAGCTTCCCCCATACTGCGATTCACATTAATGAGGCAACGACAGGTCTGTTAGTCCCATCATACTTTGCTATTATTAAAGTAGATTCCCATAAGTTTTTACCAGAGTATATCGCATGGTACTTGAATACGGATGAAGTCAAAAAAGAGCTGGAACGTTCACAAGCGGGAACCCGTATTCCAAGTACAAATAAAACAGCATTAAGTGCGATCCCGATAGTAGGAATCCCATTAACAAAGCAACAGGCAATAGTGAATCTATATAATCTGCATCAAAAAGAAAAGCTATTGTATTCACAACTGATTGAAGAAAAAGAGAAATGGTTCACAGCATTAACAAAGAAAATGATAAAAGGTGAAATGAAGGAGGATATATCATGAGTGAAAAAGTGACAAAAGACCAAATTAACGGTGTACTATGGCAAGCGGCCGATACATTTAGAGGAAAGGTAGATTCCAGTACATATAAAGATTATATACTGACAATGCTGTTCATCAAGTATCTGAGTGATGCGTATAAGGAGCATTTAGAAGAATATACAAAGCGTTATGATGGTGATGAACAACGGATTCAGCGTGCGTTATCAAGAGAGCGATTTGTGTTAGATGAACAGTCTACATTTGATTACTTGTATAGCAAACGCAATGATGCTGAGATTGGTGAAATCATCAACAAAGCATTGGAACGGCTTGAGAACGAAAATACAGGCAAACTTCGTGGCGTGTTCCGTAATATTGATTTTAACAGCGAAGCAGTTCTCGGTAGGGCAACAGAACGTAATGCAATGTTGCGTTCCTTATTGGAGGATTTTAATAAGCTTACATTAAAACCATCAGTCGTAGGAAATGAAGATGTCATTGGTGATGCTTACCAATACATGATTGAACGTTTTGCATCAGATGCAGGTAAGAAGGGCGGAGAATTTTACACGCCGTCAATGGCTTCAGAATTGTTAGCACGCCTTGTCAAACCTGAAGAAAATGATCGTATTTATGACCCTACCTGCGGATCTGGCTCTCTTCTTATACGTGTCGCAAACCAAGTGCCGAATAAGAAAGTGGCTATCTATGGTCAAGAACGCAACGGGGCAACACATTCATTAGCATTGATGAATATGTATTTGCATGGGATTGATGATGCAAAAATTGAGTGGGGTGATACATTAGCAAATCCACTTCATTTAGAGGATGGAAAGTTGATGAAATTCCAAGCAATCGTAGCAAATCCGCCATTTTCATTAGATAAGTGGGCAATGGGCTTTGCAGGTGAAGGCAATACGGACAGTAAATTTAAAATGGATGCAAGTTTAGATCCGCATAGACGTTTTGAATGGGGTGTTCCACCAAGTTCAAAAGGAGATTATGCTTTCGTTCAGCACATGCTCTATTCGTTGGCGGAAAATGGCAGAATGTCTACGATATTGCCTCATGGAGTATTGTTCAGGGGTGCAAGCGAAGGGAAAATCCGTCAGCAAATCATTGAGATGAACTTGCTGGATGCTGTAATCGGACTACCAGAAGGGTTGTTCTATGGGACTGGAATCCCTGCGTGTATTCTTGTATTCAAAAAGAACCGTACTCGCAAAGATGTGCTTTTCATTGATGCGTCTGCGGAAGGAAATTATGAAAAAGGAAAGAACCAAAACCAATTAAGAGAACAGGATATTGCTAAAATTGTAGAAACATATGACAACTGGGAAACAATTGATAAATACTCGTATGTCGCTACGTTAGATGAAATTAAGGAAAATGACTATAACTTGAATATTCCTCGCTACGTGGACACATTTGAAGAAGAAGAGCCTGTTGATATGGCACAAGTGAAAGAAAATATTCAGAACATTAAACAGGAGCTTGCAGAAGTGGAAGAACAGATGGAGAAGTATTTGCAGGAGTTAGGGTTGTAGAATTTGCTTCCCCTATACAGGTTTAGACCATTTTGCTGATGTTGGCAAAATGGTCTGGCAAGGGGTGTTTAATCTTTATTCATCATCCTACTTTTAAAGAAACGAGGTGTTGACATGAATAATGAATCGAATTTTTTAATGTATCAAACTGAAAATGGAGATACAAAAATCCAGGTACGTTTGGAAGGGGAAACGGTCTGGATGACACAAAAAGCAATGGCGGAGCTTTTTCAAAAGGGTGTCCCAACCATTAACGAGCATATAAAAAATATATATGCTGAAGGTGAGTTAACAGAGGAGGCAACTATTCGGAAAAACCGAATAGTTCAAGTTGAAGGTTCTCGTGAAGTGGAGCGAGAGGTTGCGTTTTACAATCTTGAAATGATTATTGCAGTAGGTTATCGTGTTCGTTCCCATCGTGGTACACAATTCCGTCAATGGGCTACAGAGCGTCTAAATGAATACATGGTAAAAGGATTTACAATGGATGATGAACGCCTAAAGGAAATGCGGAATATCGGTGCGGATTATTTTGATGAATTATTGGAACGCATACGTGATATACGTGCTTCTGAAAGACGTTTCTACCAAAAGATCACAGATATTTATGCAACATCTATTGATTACGATCCAAGTACACCTATTGCAAGAGAGTTCTTTGCAACCGTTCAGAATAAGTTACACTTTGCGATTCATGGGCATACCGCTTCCGAACTGATCATGAAGCGGGCAGATGCATCAAAACCAAATATGGGGTTAACGAGTTGGAAAGGCGATAAAGTACGTAAGCAAGATGTCGTAGTAGCGAAAAACTATTTATCACAGGAAGAACTAAGTGATTTAAACCGCATCGTGACAATGTACTTAGATTATGCAGAATCTCAAGCGAAAAAGAAAAAGCCGATGTATATGAAAGACTGGGCAGAAAGATTAGATGCGTTTTTAGAGTTCAATGAGCATGAAATTTTAACGAATGCTGGGAAGATTAAAGCAAAAGTTGCAGAGAAATTTGCGAATGAACAATATGAAGAGTTTCATCAACAGCGATTAGCAGAGCCGAAGAAAGACGATTTTGATCAATTTTTGGAGCAAAAAAAGCGGTTGTAGAGAAGAGGAAATTTCGAGTAAGAAATTTTGAAGTAGAAAAGTGTTACAAAGTAAAAAAGAGATGAATTGTAGGTGAGAAAATGCTAACAACGTCTAAAGAAAAAAAAATAAAAGGTATAGGATCCATCCCTTTGGATTGGGAAGTAACAAAACTAAGTGGAATTACTGAATTTATTACAAAGGGTACAACCCCTACGACTTATGGTTTTCAGTGGGAGGAAGAAGGCATACCTTTCTTTAAGAGCGATTGCATTAAAGAAGGGAAATTTGTATATGGTGATTTTCAATATATTAGTAAAGAGGCTCATGATGCATTAAATAGGTCGAAAATTCAAAAAGGTGATATTTTAATTTCCATTACTGGTGATGTTGGAAAGGTAGCAATCATACCTGAGGCCATAGATGAAGGTAATATCAATCAACACGTTGCAAGAATAAGAGTTAAAAAAGGTGAAATAAGTAGAGACTTTATTTATCACTGGCTGAATCAAATTAACGTAAGAAATTACTATAATGTAATAAAAACTGGATTAGCATATCCTCAAATAAGTTTGGAACAGGTGAGAAATACCGAAATACCAATACCGAAAAAAACTGAACAACAAAAAATCGCCTCCATCCTCTCCACTTGGGATAAGGCAATTGAGCTAAAAGAAAAGCTAATCGAGCAGAAAAAAGAGCAGAAAAAAGGGTTAATGCAGAAGTTGCTGACTGGTGAAGTGAGATTGCCTGGGTTTGCAGGGAGATGGCAACAGGTTAGGTTAGGAAATCTTACTAAACTCCAAGGTGGATATGCTTTTAAATCTGCTGAATTTGTGCAACAAGGTATACCAATTATTCGAATTTCCAATATTGACCCTGAGATAATAGAAACTAATCAAGATTTTGTATACTATGATGAGATCGGAATTTCTGATAGTTTCAAAGTTAACTTTGGAGATATATTAATTGCTATGTCAGGAGCAACAACAGGAAAGGTTGGACTTTATAAAAAAAGAGAAATAGCATATCTGAACCAACGAGTAGGGAAATTTGTAAACCTTGATAAAAGTAAATTAGATTATAGTTTTCTATATCAATTGATAATGTCATCAATGTTTAAACTACAGTTAAAAGAAGAATTAGCAACTGGTGCACAACCAAACATTAGTAGTAGGCAGATTGAAAACTTTAAATTTAAAATACCATCTTTAGATGAACAAAAGAAAATATCAAAAACATTGAATCAAATTGACCGATCAATTAATTTACAAGAGAAAGAAATAGTTTATTTAAAACAACAAAAACAAGGTCTCATGCAACTTCTTCTTACAGGAAAAGTCCGAGTAAAGGTGTAATGCCTTTGCTCCGTTCCTTAATTCCCAAAAATGGAGGTGGAAAGATGTCAATCCCACAAAATTATGATGAACGTACGATTAGTCAACAGCCTGCAATCGAGGTATTGGAAGGCTTAGGATATCAATACATAGAGGCAGAACGAGCTGAAGCAATGCGTGAGAATCTTTATAGTGTTTTGCTGAAAACGGTATTGGAAGAGAAACTGAAAGAGTTAAACTCCTATCAGTATAAAGGTGTCACGTATAAGTTTAGCGATACAAATATCCAACAAGCTATGCGTGATTTAGATGAACCACTGACAAACGGGCTTGTAAAGGCGAATGAGAGCATTTATGAAACATTGATGTTAGGAAGAACGTACACCGAATTTCTGCCTGATGGTTCTAAAAAGTCATTTACGATTCAATTCATTGATTGGGAAAATATCGAGAACAATGATTTTCATATCGTTGAGGAGTTTTCTGTAGAGCGGGTTGATGGTAGGGGGACTGTTCGCCCTGATATCGTTTTATTTGTCAATGGTATACCTTTTTCAGTTATCGAGTGCAAAAAAGCATCAATTTCGATGGAACAAGGCATTAGCCAAATGATACGTAACCAAAAAAACGATTATGCCCCGCAATTGTTTAAGTTTATACAGATTGTCATGTCGACGAATAAAAACGAAACGAAATATGCGACTTGTGGAACTCCGAAGAAATTCTGGTCTGTTTGGAAGGAAGAGCAGGAAACATGGCTCGACCAATGGTTAGATCAGACTGTTTCAGGTCGCTTACCAACGATGCAAGACAAAAACATCATTTCCTTGTTTCACCCAGAGCGTCTGCTGGAATTGACTTGTTTCTTTACGCTATTTGATAAAGACATAAAAAAGGTGACTCGTTATCAGCAATATTTTGCGATTAAGGAAATATTGAAAACAATCCAGGAGCGAGATGAAAGCGGTAATCGACAGAGCGGGGTTATCTGGCACACCCAGGGGTCAGGTAAATCGCTAACAATGGTCATGCTTGCTCGTTATATTTTGTCGGAATTAAATGACTACCACCCTAAAATTATTGTCGTAACAGACAGGGTAGAACTGGATAAGCAAATTCACAAAACGTTTAATCACACGAGATTAAAAGCAAGTAGAGCCACATCTGGAAGTCATTTAGTTTCGCTGATTAAAGATGGGAATGCTGATATAGTCACGACATTAGTGCATAAATTCGATACGGCATCAACAAAACAACAGCCAATTGAATCAAGAGACATCTTTGTACTTGTCGATGAATCGCACAGAAGCCAATATGGAGAATTGCACATTAAAATGAAAAAAGTGTTCCCTTATGCCTGCTACTTAGGCTTTACAGGAACACCCCTGATGATAAAAGAAAAAAGCACAATGATTAAATTCGGTAAGCTCATTCATAAATACACAATTGCAGATGGCGTAAAAGATCGTGCAATTGTTCCGTTGCTGTATGAAGGGAAAATGGTTGATCAAACGGTCAACAAAACAGCGATTGATAACCGACTTTCAATGATAACTCGTCATCTGAATGATAAACAAAAGGATGAAGTAATGAAGAAATGGAGTCATTTTGAACGAATTGCCTCATCTGATCAACGCATTAGTATGATTGCTTTTGATATTAATGAACATTTTTATCGCAATTACAAAACACAAGGTTCACAGTTTAAAGCAATGCTTGCAACCAACAGCAAAATGGAAGCCATTCGTTATTTGGAAGCTTTTGAAGAGCTGGGCGATTTAAACTGTGCTGTCGTTATCTCACCTCCTGACCAAAGGGAAGGTCATGATGCGATAGATGAGGAATCAAATAACAAAATCCAACGTTTCTGGCAACGGATGATGAATCGTTATGGAACGGCAGAAGACTATGAAGATGCAATCAAAGATGAGTTTATACATGGTGACGATATTGATTTACTTATTGTTGTGGATAAGCTATTAACTGGTTTTGATGCACCACGAGCGTCAATTTTATATATTGATAAGCCAATGAAAGAACACACGCTACTGCAGGCGATTGCCAGGGTGAATCGTTTGTATGAAGGCAAAGACTACGGTCTAATCATTGATTACCGAGGGCTTTTATCTAAGCTGGATGAAGCTTTACAAATGTATTCAGGGGCAGGCTTGGAAAACTTCGATCCATCTGATTTAAAAGGTGCAATCCATGATGTTATTAGTGTAATTGGTTCACTTAGACAGCACCATTCTGACTTAATACAACTCTTCTCTTCTATTAGAAATAAACGAGATGTAGAAGAGTATGAGGTATTGTTAGAAGACGAGGAAAAAAGAGAAACGTTTTATGATACACTAAGCCAGTTCGGCCGCAACCTTGCTATCGCATTGGAATCCGAACGAATCTATAATGCATTACAGCCAGAAGAACTTACCACATACAAAAGGGACTTGAAGTTTTTTCAAGAACTACGAAAAAGCGTGAAGTTACGTTATTCGGATACGATTGATCATAAAGAATATGAAGCGAAAATGCAAAAACTAATGGATCAATATATCTCTGCTGAACAAGTCATTCGTATAACAAACCCAGTTGATATCCTCAATGAAAAGCAGTTTGAGGAGGAACTGGAGCGTTTGGAATCGAAACGTGCTAAAGCAGATGCAATACGGACCCGTCTAACGAAAAGTGTCCATGCAAAATGGGATGAAAACCCCGCTTATTATAAGAAGTTTTCTGAGCGGATTCAGGAAGCGATTCAGGAGTATAAGGATAAGCGGATTTCCGAAGCGGAATACTTAAACAAGATGAAAGATATTATGAATGATTATCGGACTGGTGAATCTAAAGAGGACTATCCAAGCGTCATTAAAGAAAATATAGATGCACAAGCTTTTTACGGCGTGACTAAAGAGATATTATCTGAAACGAAGGAAACACCCGCAAGTTACGGAGAGGACCTTCTTGGCGAATTAGCTTTGAAGATGGATGAAATTATCAAACAACATCAAAAGGTAGATTGGCACAATAACCTGCAAATACACAATCGGATCGCACAAGACTTGGATGACCTTTTATACGACTTTTCAAAAGAACAGGGTGTCAAGCTTGATTATGATACGATTGATAAGGTGATTGAACAAATCAAAACAGTAGCGATCAGACGTTACTAAGGGTTGTGAACAACATGGAAAGACATCAAATCTCCTACAGCAATAAACGAATTGACTTTACTATCGAACGGAAAAACGTAAAAAATATCAATTTAAACATCAAGCCTGATATGACGATTCAAGTATCAGCGAATGAAAAAGTGCCACTTGACTTTATCTATGATTTTGTGAAAAGCAAAGGGGCATGGATTGTTAAGAACGTAAAAACTTTCGAGGAAGTCATGCCACATAAGCGAAGTGAACGGGAATATGTAAGCGGAGAATCTTTTCGCTATTTAGGGAAGCAATACCGCCTGCGGGTCGAAAAGACGGCAGAAGAGGAAATGGTCAAGTATTTTCGAGGTTTTATTTACTTATATGTGAAAGACCTGCAAAACTTTCAACGAAAAGAAAAGCTGATGGCTGACTGGTATCGTGAAAAAGCACAAATAATATTTCAGCAGTCCCTCGATAAAATGAGTGAGAGTATGCAGAAATACGGGGTAGGAAAGCCATCTTTGGACTTTCGAACAATGAAAGCACGCTGGGGATCAGCGTTAATTGAAAAAAACACCATACTTCTTAATATAGAGCTGATAAAAGCTCCTAAGCATTGTATTGACTATGTTGTTTTACATGAGCTGATTCATTTTAAATATAACGATCACAGCGATAACTTCTACAACATGCTGTTCACGCTTATGCCTGACTGGCAGAAGCGGAAAGCCATACTCGACGAAGAGATTGTCCAAGAACTTTAACAACACGAACTCACAACAAGATAAGAAGGAAAGGCAGTTTCTAATTGGATTAGAGCTGTCTTTTTTTTATTGAGAGGAGAATGTGCAAAATGATTCAAGGAAAAAGTTATATTAGATCTATTGAAAAATATGTTAAGTCAGTTGACGAAGTTTTTAGGTTGGGAGTAAAAATTACGAAAGAAAATAAAGAGCAAATAGGAAAGATAGGTTTTCCATCTTTAGAAGTTGGACAAGCAATGTTCCCGCCTGTAGTTGGAAGATTCACTCGGTTTAATGTAGAGGGTAAGGAAATTACAAGGAGAGATCTTCCTAAAGAAACTATCTATGTTTCTATGTATTCTACACGTAGGGAGTTCAGAGGGAGAGATCAAACGGAGGAAGTAACTGATTTTGTTGATATTCCTCGACAAGTGTATAAAAAGGAGATTATGGCTGGGACAGGATTTGAAGTTGTAATAGAAGCAAAAGATGACGATTTGTTTTTATTGATTAACGCAACTTTTAACAAAGAAACGGACTTGGAGAAAGCTGTAGTTGGAGCAAATATTATTTTAGAGTTAGTTGGATATTGCGAAGTTTTTTCGGAACAATTGGATACCTATTATAAACCTTCACAGTTGAAGCGATACAATTGGGTCTTTTTAGAGAGTAATGGATGGCCATGGGAAGAAAGGAAGGAACGTTTTAAGAAAATCGTTGAGTCAGGAAAGAAATCAAAACAAATGGTTATCTGGGAAAGACTCGAAACGATTGCTAACTATAATCCAGATTTCGAAGCGATAGGACAAAACGGTTTTTCTGGATATGTCATATTTGGTTTTAAAGATAAGGGATTATATGTGTTTGAAAGTGCAAATGTAGGAAACGCAACCTATATAGTAAGAGTCGATTGGGAGAGCGTGTCTAAAATGAGCAAGGCAGAAATTATTCAAAATAATCTTCATGAATGGCGGCTTATTCATCGGAATGATTGGAAAGGAAAAGTAAAAAAGGTACTTGGATAATTAATTTTAAAATATTGATCCTTTAAATAAGGCAGTTCCATTCGAGTATTGCTATTGGCACTGCCTTATCTTTCAATTGTCTTCTTACTTGTCGGAGTATTTATCTGTGAAATCAAGAAGAAGCTGTGCAATTATGTCTTGGATTTTCAGATGAGGAAATTCATTCTCACAAGTAGCTACAAAGTTTTGATAGAGGTCATCAGGCATACGGAAGTTTTTACTGGAGATTTTAGAGGTGGAACGGAAAATACGCTTGTCAATGATGAAGTCGCCGTTGTGTTTATATCGTTCTATTAAACTCTTCAAAAGGGAAAAGTTCTTCTTAATATAGTCCATTTCGGAATCGGTTTGGTCAGAAATAGTGGAAACCTGACTCTCATCACGAACAAATTTGTAATACTGATTTTCCCGTTTAATATAAACATAATCGTCTTCTTGCATTAGTTTTGTAAAGGTGGAATAGTTCATTTCAAGAGCATCCGCTACTTTTTGTAAATCAAAACCATCCCGTTTTAGCAACTCGTTTACGATGGCTACACGATTTTTGCTATTTGCTGTGTGGAATTTGTCCTTATTCATGGGTACACCTCCTTTGCAATTGTTTTTATATTATAGATGTACGGATCAAATTAATTCCATGAGTAGCTAAAGAAATTTTGAAAGGAGGGATTACAATTGGAAAGGGATTTGTTTTTAAGACAACTTGCAGAGAATGGTTATAACGTAATATATGGGGCTAAAAAGCATTTTTCAACCTATGACACAGTTGTAAAAATGCCTGGAAGAATAGCGTTTATTACTCTTGCAATTGGTATTTGGCAGATATACAGGCCAAGCTTCCTGTATAATACGGAAATATCCCTACTATTAATAATTGCAAGTATTATTGCTTTAACAATTAGTCAATACAATAGCGAAAAAGATAGATATAGAGTGGTGGGTAATCAGTTAATTCAGATTCACAATGAACTTCGTGAGCTATATTATCGAACTAAGAGTTCAGAAGACGAAGTTTTCAGCAATGATTCATATGAATCAGTAAAAATGAATGAATTGTTGGATGAATACTATGAAATAAGTATTTCAAAGCAGATATTTCTGAGTGATTGGATTGCTCATTATAAACTTTTTTTCCAAAGTCAGTATGAATGGATTGACGAGCAAAAGAATTTCACATGGAAGGATAAAGTTCCTCTCTCCTTCAGAATAACAGTAATTGGTTTCATTGTGTTTGTCATACTATTAATCATGTATTATAGGGGGATTATATGTTAGGAGAAAAGTTTGAGGAATTTGTCAATGGATTACAAATAGAGTCAACAGAGGAAGAAACAAAAAGGGTAAAGGAAATTACCAAAAGGTTAAATAAATCATTTCGAGATTTAGATAATGAGGAAATAGAAAACAGTCATATAGTGGGTTCATTAGGAAGAGACACTGCAATAAAAACATTCAGCGATGTTGATATGCTTTATGTACTACCAAAGGAACTAAAAAAACAGTACGATGAACATGAGGGTAATGGTCAATCGAAGCTATTGCAAAAGGTTAAAAAGGAAATTAAAAAACGATACCCGAAAACTATTGTTAGAGGCGATGGACAAGTTGTTGTCGTTAGTTTTGAAAGTATAAACAAAACAGTTGAAGTATGTCCATGCTTTGAGAGAACGGATGGGGCATATGATTATCCCGATTCAAATAATGGGGGTTCTTGGAAGAAAACTGACCCCATGCCAGAAATTGATGAGAGTATAAAAGTTATAGATGAGACGAACTCGAATTATAAATATGTTTGTAATTTAGTTAGAGCTTGGAAGAATAATAAGGGGTTTAAATTTGGTGGGTTATTAATAGATACATTAGTTTATAATTTCTTCGATGAAAATGAAAACTATAAAAATTCAACTTTTGATGATTACCTTTCTTTGTTAAAGGATCTCTTCTATTACTTGAAAACTCGAAATAAGGATCAAAAGTATTGGTTCGCTTTGGGTAGTAATCAAAAGGTTTATAACAAAGGAGGAGCGTTCGTTAATCAAGCCAAAAAGGCATATGAAAAAATCAAAGATAAGACAGAAGATAGCGAAGATTTATATGATACATTACAGGACATTTTTGGAAAAGCGTTTCCTGTACCTGAAGAAATACAAGAGAGTAATGTGATTGAAAAGAGTGCATTATTTGGTAGAAATGTTCGACAAACAGAAGAATTTATTGAACATAAGTTTGATGTTGATATTCGTTATCATCTAAAAATTGACTGTATAGTAAAACAAGATGGATTTAGAAATAAGTTTCTAAGAAACATATTACGTGATAAGTTACCGTTAAAGGCGGATAAGAGCTTAGAGTTTTTCATAACAGAAAATGAATTCGAAACATTGTCTAAAGATGATGAAGATAATCTTTATTATGAAGTGTATTGGAAAGTTCTTAATCGTGGAGATGAAGCGATCAGAAGAGACTGTATAAGAGGACAAATTGTAAGAGACAAGGGTACACACAAAAAATTTGAGTCTACTAACTTTAAAGGCGAACATTACGTAGAATGCTATATTGTATATAAAAATGTTTGCGTTGCTAAAGACAGGATAAGTGTTCCTATATCTACAATTAATTGATGATTGAGGAATGTGCAATTAATTGTTTTTGTACATTCCTTTAAAAAATGAAATAAAAGATAAACGATAGAAAAGTAACTTTTATGGAGAACAGGAGGTCGCTGATGACTTTAATAGAAAGTTGGAGCAAGGAATATCTCGAAATGGATGCAAGCTATGAAAATCATATTAATAAATTTGTGAATTTTATTAAACAAATAAATAAAGCTGATAAGCCAACTAAAATCAATATTAATGATGTAGAAGATTGTATAGGTTATTACAATGAATTGGGACAAATTAATACGGTAAGTTCTATGGGAAATCATTTAGAAAGCATTAAATCATTTTATAAATTTCTTGTTAGTAAAGCATGGACAACCGATATATTTGTTGAATTGTATGATTATCAGGGCTATAAGAAATATTTAACAGATAAGTTTAACTTAGAGGAAACAAGAGAAAGGGAATTTTTTGATCAGGATGTTATAAAAAAGATTATCAGTTGTTTAGATGATTATTTTGATTCAAGAATTTTAGCGGACTTATCAGGTCAAAAAAGAAAACGGTATATGAGCTATGTTTTATTGATGCTATTTATTAAACTTAACTTAATTGCACCTGCTAAAAGAGCTATTATATGTAATATAAAAAAGGCGGATTTTTCAACAGACTATAGAACACTTACTATAAATGATGTGCAGATAAATATACCAAATGGTTTAAGAAGAGAGATCATCTTAAATATTAAATTGGCGGAAAAGCTAAAGGATAAAAAAATGGATAATTCTGACCGACTATTTTATTTCTTGAATGAAAGCTCATTCCGACCAGAGGATTTGAATTCATGGTTTTGTAATTTATTAAGGGAATTTAATATTATTGATATCTCAGAAGATAAATCTACTTATCCTGTTGAAACCATTAGAAACTCTGTAATTGTGGAATTAATTTTAAAAGGATTCGATTTGGCCCTTATCTCTAAAGTGAGTGGAGTTTCTATTTCAACCTTAGAAAATAGATATTACAAGGTTAAATCTTATGATTCTGGGGAATTAAATAAATTAATAAATGAAGGAATAGCAGGGATTCCATATTATAGCTATATATAAAAAATAGAGGCTAACAGTATTTTAATTAAAATGAAAACAGCCTTGGGATAGACCTTCCCAAAGCTGTTTTTTGCCTCTTAAATAACTACGGTGAACCGTATCATAAATAAGAGCGGTTTATGAACACCCCCCAGTTAGAATAACGTTCTAACTGGGATTGATTATATGCAACATCGTTTTTAAAACTTATAATCAAACGTATTTTCCTCAATAGTAATGGTCTCGTTAGTGCTATTAATAATAATGTCAAAGTTTTTACTGTATGGGTGCATGAAGACCTCATACTGAATACGTCGCTCATTGTGAGATTGCTTTAAATAATTTATATCCGTCCCTCTCTCCTGTATATCTCGGCCGAGTCTTCTTTCAAGTTCTGTATCGCCATCTGTATAAAAATAAATTAGAAGATCAAATAGTTCAGGGTTGGCAAAGGCAACACTCATACCTTCTACAATAGATAATTTGTGTTGCGGGGAGAGAATTTTACTGTTTAAATAATGGGTATCAATGGTGCATAACTCCATACCTTCTTTTAACATATGTATATCTCTTTCTAACGAAGATATATGATGTGCTGAAGGGTGGCAGGCTGTCATTTTAAAACGATGCGATGCTCCTTTATATGTATAATGAATCACTGCGTATTTTCGAATTGCTGAACTTACTATATATGGGTCTGTATTCAAATAGTTAACATTTGACTGCAACTCTTTCATTAATTGATGAGTGAAGGTTGTTTTTCCGGCAGCACCATGACCGGAAATGCCAATGATCAGTTTTCTGTCTGAATTATGGACCCAACTTCTGATTTCTTGAATTAATGTATCCATCGTAATCGCCCTTCATTTTTGAGTACAACAATACTAGTAATGATACCTAAAGTCTATACATATCGTCAGCCTCACAGTAATGAAAAAATTCTACTTAGGACGTGATTAAATTGAGTTTTTATTCATTCATAGCAACAAACTATGAAATTCCGGAAATGGATAATACAAAGGCGAAGTATATTACTGTGCAAGAGGCAATTGATTTGGGAATAAAACCGCATGAAATGCTGCCTTGGGAGGATATGGACCCTAATGGCCAAATCCTATTTATTGAGAACGAAGAGGATGTAAAGGAATTGGTCATCTCAAAAGAAGCATCTTATGATGATTGTGGGTACACCAGTTATCCATTCGTATATGAAGTGAGTTTTGACTATTCAGAGGTAAGGATACAGAAGTTGCTGGAGTACCTAAAAGAAAATATTAGGGAAGGGCAAATAGTAGAAATTTGGAGGGTATGGATTGGTGATGACGATGATGCAGCTAATATACCGTATATCAAGTGTACTTATGAAGAATTATCCCTTAATCATCTGTCTTCATTGTATAACCGGAAACACGCAAAGTTTAAAGAGCAAAGTTGTTTAGTGATAGAAAGATAAAGCAGATGATTGGTAGATGTATGATCTTTTAAAGATGTTCCTTGATGTTGAATCTAAATCAGATGAAAAGAGAGATGATATACTCAGGGAAAAATTTAGACATCGAAGGAGCAGCCGGAATGTTATCGGAAAAAGTGATCAATTATTGCAAAAGCAAAAGCTGGTGGTTTGAAGACAGTACTGAGGAGTATGAGCACGCGTTAGCAAAGTTAGGCATCGATCTGGACTCGGATTTTGCTGCGTTTTACTTGCATGCAGAGGATGGACCGACTTTCATTAGTAGACGGCGTGAAATCTATCAGATCTGTTGGTTTATGATCAATTCTTCTGATTATAGGTTAGGCATGGAGAGAACTCATGCCGTTTTGAAACTGCCTGAAGAATATATTCCGTTGGATAACTTTGTAGGGGAGTTCGGCTTTTTCTATAACAAGAACACGGATGAAGTTTTAGGGTTAGGCTTGGGCCAGCCGATGGAGGATTTTTTTGCAGGTAAATTGAAACCGCAATGGAAAAGCTTTAACTCCTTCCTGGAATGGTACTTTGAACTGACAGATTCGTCTGTGACGATATAAAAAATGGATAAAAGTAAAAAGGATATCTCATTTGTAAACTGCTCCATTTGTCAGGACATTCGAAAGGTGAATGTTGAGTGCTGTTTCCTTCCTTCGGCGATTTGGGGCAGACCCACAGCATGTTAAACACCTGTGGGTCTCCCTGAAATGGCATTTCACACAGCCTGCCATTTTATTAAGAACTTTAACCTAGCCCCATAAAAATAAAGGACACGCTCTTATTCATATGGTTGTGAAGGCTGGCATTATATACCGCTATTTTTTATGGAGTTACCATCAGTCACATCTGGATCGATTACAGTATTGCCTGGAAGGTTGACAGGGGATAAGTCACCTATTTGCTCTCCAAAACCTTGATTTCTCTTATAATTCACGAATTTATCAATGGATTGTAATGTGCCCATGTTTCCTATCGATCCGTTATCGATGGAATTTATTTTAACACCAAAGACATTGATCGCCATTGGAGAAACGAATATCATGTAAACACTCCCAAATGATCAGATTTAAAAGCCGAAACAAAAGATTATAAGACGCTCGATTTAAGAGATGGAGAGTCGACTACATCCATGTCTGATACCCAAGAAGTAGATAATAGTATAGGAGATATGTCTCCGATATGTTCTCCAAATCCTTGGTTTCGCTTATAGGAAACAAACAGATCTAAATGCTGGCTTGGTCCTAGGTTCACAACTGCACCATTGTCAACAGAATTAATTTTAATTCCTAGTATGTTAAGTGCTGAAGGTGCAAATCTCACTATATCACTCCTTATAGTCTTGGCAGTCTGGCCGTCGATTCAAAAGAAGAGTTGGAATCAAGCTGATCTCGATCGTCAACATAACTTTTAGTTCCTAGAAAGCTGCTGTCGTCTCCAAAATTTTGGCCATACCCCTGATTTTTTTTGTCTGAATTATGCCAATCAGCCAATAAGTTTTGCCCCACATTTATGGCTGAGGCATTCTCAAAAGAGTTCACTTTAATAATGTTTATTTTAATATTAATATAAGGCACCGAATCAACCATAAAACTCCCCCCTGCATTTTTTTCCATTAGTGCGATAAATTTTTTGTGAAAGACTGTCTTGAAACTCATTATCGAATGTTGAAGCAATCGAAAAAGCAATAAGGGTATCATCTGCCATCTGCTGGCCAAACCCCTGGTTTTTCTTTGCCTTTACATTCCTGTTCATTATCATGGTTGAGTCTAACGATAATACACCTAAATGGTCTGCACCATTTACCTTTATTTCTTTTATATTTACCCTGCTCGGTAAAAAGTTCATAAAGTAAAATCCCCTTTCTTTGGATATTCCGGGATACTCACAGCCTATGTCCAGTACAAAAAACTTATGTCAAATAACGTGCCTTGCTTTTACTATGATTTTTCAATGTGATCTTTGGACAAATTCCATTTTTATTGCATGATTTACTGATTCAAAAATATGATGGATATTAGTATAATTATAGACTTGATTTGGTCAGCTACTTATTCCCAGCATGTTAAGGAGGATCCATTCATGGATATAAATAAATTATTACAATGGATGGAGGTAGCGAAAAAATATCAATCCAGTGAACTTTGGAATGGAATTTTTGATGAATCCTCTTTGGAAGATTTTTTGAAAGGCAATATGGGATTTGGTCAGGGGCACGAAAGTGATGCAAAAACAGAAAAATGGCAGGCAAAACAATTTCCGCCACTCGATGTTTATCTTGCAGAGAAGGTAGTATATATCATAGTAGATTTACCCGGATATAAAAAGGAAGACATTACGTTGTCAGTGTCGGGCACAAAACTCTTAATAAAAGGGTATGGAAAAAATTTTGCGCACGGTGAACCTATACAAAAAGAAAGATATCATGCGGATTTTAAACGAATAATTATCCTTCCTGAGCCGGCCTATCCTGGCCAGGTGGCGGCAAAACTTGAGAATGGTTTGCTCATAGTCTCTTATAATAGACAATTTAGCAAGGAAGAACATGTGCCGATAGATTAGTTGCCACTATTGTTTATTGAAGCATCATTAAAAGGAAAATAAAATACGGTTGTGGGGATTTATTATGCTTAAAGGAGTTTTCAATCGAAATAATTTTAATGGCGATTCAATAAGCTATAAAGATGAACTTCATAAGCAAATTCTTAGGATTGATGCACTCGAAGTACAAATAAATAAATTACGAGACTCAGAAAAACCACTTAAAGTAAATGTATATGGAAAGGCCGAAGAAAAGGCTTCTAATCAAGATGTTATAGATAAAGGTGTAGATGCAACAGAAATCAACCTTTATAAACAAAAAGTAAACGAGCTTTCTCGTAGAATCAACGACCTGGAGAAGAAGCATCAGGAAATCGAATTGTTGCAATACAATAAAACGAACGAGTCTTCGTCTTCAATGAATCCGGGCATCGGCGAAAAACAAATAAGACGATTTATCGATCAGCTTGTTTCGGAAAAATTGGCATTTTATCACGACAAAGAACAAAAGATGATGGAAAGAATACAAACGCTTGAACATGCTGTCTTACATTTAGATACCAATGAAGCTAAACAATTTAGAGAATCAGTAGATGAGAGATTTCTGATTTTGGAAAGCAAATATGAAAAGATGAACGAAGTCCAAGCAGAGTTGGTAAGAATAACAGATGAATTGGTAGAAAAGCATAATGAGCTGCTGAAAAAGTTGAAGAATGTGGAAAAATACGCAAGCAAGCAAAATCCGATTTATGAGACACTATACATAGATAAGCTTTATTTAGAAAAATATGAGCAAAACAATAACTTTGAACAGCTTGGTATTAAGGAATTGAGTGGTGCCTTAAATATTGGAGCAACTTATGGGAAAGATGTTATCCCAAAAAAGGTATCAGAGGATGTTAAAGTGGAAATGGAAAAATTAAAGAAAGTGAAAGAGGAAATGGAAAAGTTAAAGAAATTTAACGACGAAGAGGAAACAGAAACGGAGCAAGATATAGAGGAAACAGAGATCCAAGAGGAGGAGTTTTCATCCGAATTTGAATCTGAATCTTCTGATGAGGTGGAAGGCTACGTAGACATCTTAATTGAAGATGACGATTCTGATGATAGTTCTTTTAAACTCGAATAAGGGTATAAGAAGATTGATACCTGGAACTTGAACCAGGTTAGCAATAGACAACCAGAAAATGGTAATTTGATCTTTATTGTCTAAAGTATGGAATATATAAAAAACCTGATTTGGATACATCACGGTGGACTGTATCTAAATGGCGGGGCAACAGCACAATAATTTCGAGTAATGCTAAAGGGTAAAAAAGGATGTCTCGATTGAAGAGACATCCTTTTTGTACGGAATTTTATTTTGTATAGTTATCGAAGTACCCTTGGATATAGATCATTGGTGTTCCTTTGTCCCCGCTGCCGGAAGTCAAATCAGACAGTGATCCGATTAGGTCCGTCAGTTTACGAGGTGTAGTACCTTGTGCTTCCATCGCACCAACAAGGTCTTCATTTTTGTTCTGGATGTATTCGGAAATCGCTTGTTTCAGCTCTTCTCCACGAAGATGAGAGAAGTTGTTATCTGCCAAGTATTTTAGTTTCACTTCGTTTGGAGTGCCATCCAGTCCTGGAGTATAAGCAGGTGATACAACAGGGTCTGCAAGCTCCCAGATCTTTCCGACTGGGTCTTTGAAGGCGCCATCGCCATATACCATTACTTCAACGGTTTTCCCTGTTACTTCTTTAAGTTTTGCTTGAATGCCATCGACGAGCGGCTGGCAGTTGTTTGGAAATAGCTTCACGCTGTCTTCAGTTGCTTTGTTTGATCCAAGTAGACCATACGCTTCGTTAAAGCCGCTGCCGTTGATTGATTCTGAAAGAATATTATCAAGGCCATATACCTTTTCAGCACCGTTGTTTGTTAAAATGCGTTTTGTTCTGAAGCGTGAGTGAATATCACAAGTCAATACACTCTTCGTATAATCTAAAATGGTTTTTGGATTGTTGGAGAAGATGACTTCACAGCTTGCACCTTCAGCTTCAATTAAACTTTTATAGTATTCGATATAGTCAACACCCGTAAAGGTATGTTTTTTGTATCCAAAATGCTCACGGAACTGAGCTTCTGATAATACATCTGCCCATGGATTTACACCTTTAATATCCAGTTCGTCGATGTCTACAAGGTGGTTCCCCACTTCATCAGATGGATAGCTTAACATTAAGACGATCTTCTTCGCTCCTTTTGCAATTCCCCGCAGGCAGTTTGCAAATCGGTTACGGCTAAGAATCGGGAAGATGACGCCAACTGTATCGTCACCGAATTTTCCTTTAACATCCGCTGCGATATCATCTATAGACGCATAGTTCCCTTGTGCGCGGGCGACAATGGATTCAGTAATTGTGACGATGTCACGATCCTCGATTGAATAACCTTCACTTTTCGCTGCATTTAAAACCGTATCAACTACGATTTGTTCAATGTCGTCTCCTTGGTTGATAATGGGACCACGAAGTCCGCGTACGACTGTTCCAACTGTTCTAGTCAATATGATCTCTCCTCTTAATCGAGTACATTGTATTATGAATTATAAACTGGGTTTAAACCCTATACGTTTACTATACCCCTTTTACATGATATAAGTGAAATTAATATTTATTATATGTGATATAAGGAGTGCTTACATGATCGGGAATTTGGATTTGTACCGTATATTTAATATTGTCAGCCAAAATAAAAGCTTCTCGAAGGCGGCGCAGGAGCTATTCATGACACAATCAGCAGTAAGCCAGGCTATTTCGAAGCTGGAGAAGGAATTGGAAATACAGCTTTTCTACCGAACTTCGAAGGGAGTCGTATTGACCAATGAAGGCAAGCTGTTGAATGAGCATATTGACTCCGCTTTAGGAATCATTCATGTCGCAGAAGATAAAATAATGGAATTCAAATCATTAAAGACCGGACAATTACGGATCGGGGTTGGAGATACGATCTCCCGCCACTTTTTGTTACCTTACTTGGAATCATTCCACAAAAAATACCCGGACATCAAATTTAATATATTGAATGGCACGACAACCGAAATATGCGATTTTATCAAATCCGGAAAGGCGGATGTGGGGATATGTAACTTGCCGGTTCAGGATAAACATCTTCAAGTACTTCCGTGTAAGGAAATTCAAGATATTTTTGTCTGCGGAGAGAAATATAAAAATTTAACAACGAAACCGGTTAGTTTAGAATATTTAATGGGGTTGCCGCTCATTTTTTTAGAAAAAAAATCAAACTCACGCATGTTTGTGGAAAATTTCTTTAAAGAGAAGGGCCTACAAGTTTCTCCCGCATTTGAACTTGGGTCTTATGATTTGGTTTTGGAATTCACAAAAATAAACTTAGGCATATCATGCGTCATTAAAGAGTTTTCAAAGGATTATTTACAAAGAGGAGATTTATACGAGATAACTTTGGAAGAGGATATCCCAAAAAGGAGTATTGGCATTTGCCATTTAAAAAATATCCCATTATCACGTGCTGCCAAGAAGTTCGTAGAAACAATAAATAATATCTAAGCAGGAATCATCATTGATGCAGTACCGTGCTTGGCTGAATCAGTCTGCAAAAAGTGCAGGCGGTTTTATTTACAGAGAATTACACTTCCGAAGAAACGTCTCATATGTAATTGAATATGCCTGTCCCACCAGTATGTGTCGAACTGGTAGGACAGGCATTGTTTACATGCAATCTTATTTGGCCATTGTGTTAACGATCAAACCAATATGAGTAAAGTAATTCATTGCTCCAAAGAGAACAAAGGCGATGCCTGCAACTTTCCAAAGGATGTTAATCACCTTTGCAAAGTTTGGATTTGCGTCTTTGTTTAAGGCAAATGGAAGTAATAAGGCTCCAATTCCGATAATCGCGAACAAAGCTGACATAAATGTAGCTTCCACCATTGGATAATTAGCAAAAGCTCCTGATATTGGTTCTTCCGGTGGCGCAGCGAATAATTTGAATCCTACACCTGCAAATGCGATGGCAATGAGTGCGAGCCCCATTGCTGCAGCAAAATAAGATAGAGGCTTTAACAAGTATGGCAACTCATTCAGTAAAGTATTGGAAACCAATTTCGTATCATTCATATTAATTCCTTGTTTTAAATAGAGATTAGATTTTCTCCATAGAAGGACGGTAGCAGCGAGAAGCATAACCCCGAATGCCAGTGAAGTCTCTCCGAAAATAATATCATCAAAAGGGAAGCCAATCTTTGACAAGGGCCACGTAAGGGTCATATGAGTCCCGGTTACCGTTAAGATAAACCCTGGTATTCCAAATCCTATTGCCCAGCCTTCTAATTGCCCAACTTTTTCTTTAGCCAAGTGGGAACCGAATCGAAGAATTAATAATAACCCGATTCCAACCGAAACCGCCATGATTGTGTTGTAGACTGCTGTTACTGACCAATCGATAACCAAAAAAATTCCTCCTAAAGTGCCTCAAATTCGAGGTTTTTTTATTATTGACATGGAGTTAACTCCATCTTTTAAAGTAAATGTATTCAAAGGCTGGAGGGACATAAATGGCGATTATGACGTATCTATTAATCGGGTTGTATGCATGTTTAACAGGAATCGCAGGTATACAGCAATGGAAAGAAGAGGGACATCATATACGTGCTTTATTATTTGTTACTGTATCAGTATGTATGCTCGTAACCTTATTCATACCAAATAATGACTGGCTTTTTGTATTGTTGATTCTTGAATTTGTTCTGCTGCATATATTGGCGATTGTCCAAGGAATCGTAAAAAACGGCAGGCTTACATACAGTCACCATATCGTTCGTTTCCTTTTCCATTGTATAATTGTGCTAATGGTTTATAAATTTCTAAAATAGCGGGTGGTCACATGAAGATTGGCGAGTTTGCGGAAAGGACCGGTATTAGCAAAGATACGCTTCGTTATTATGAGAAGATGGATTTATTGCATCCAGCAATGAAAAATACACATCGTGATTATAGCCATACTGATATTGAGATCATTGAAATCATTCTTAAACTGAAACAAACTGGTTTTTCACTTCAAGAGATCAAAATGCTCTTTGATTGGTCGAAAAATACGGACCAAAACAAACGGCTGACAGAGGAAGAAGTAAAAAATGTTCTTCAGATAAAAGAGCTGTTCCAGAAAAAATATGAACAAATGGTACAAAGAGAAAATGATATCAAACAAGTAAAGCAAGTATTACGAAAAGCTGATGAAAAAATTGAGCAGCTTGTAAAGAGAAACACAGGGCAGAGGGTTTAACGGAAATTTACTGATAAGTGGAATGGGGAGCCTAAAATGATGAAATTCGAGATTCCTGAAATGTTTAAGGCGCATGAGGACGTAATCAAAGGCACGTTTAGGCATAGCAATGAGATAGATTTTAAACGTGAAGAAACAAAGCCTTGGGAGAGCAAACTGGGTGGATGTCCTTATTTAAAGAATATTGAAGAATACCCAGCCGATGAAGCAGGAAATCCGATGTTGTTTTTAGCGCAAATCAATCTAAAAGACCTTGAAAAACTTGATGAGTTACCAGACAAGGGATTGCTCCAATTTTACGTAGTAAATGATGATATTTATGGTCTTGAAGATCCTGTTCTCGTAAAGTATATCGAAGATTATGAGGAAAATGAGGAGCGTTTACTGAACAAACATCCTTATGAAGATGATGAAGAATATGAGCCGAATCTTCCTTTTTCCCATAGCGGTAAAATGTATTTTCAAACGAGGGAAATGCCCATGTCTTCTTCCTTAGATATGTTCCATAAAATTTTTAACAACGGGCTTTCAGAAGCGGATTACGAGCAGCTGAGTGAGGTTTGCGATGGCAGTGGCAGCAGAATTGGCGGTTATCCTTATTTTGTCCAAAATGACGATTTAGGCTTTGATGAGGAGGACTTCCTGTTGCTGCAGCTGGATATTGATGATGAATGCGATATTATGTTCGGGGATTCCGGGAATTGTGTTTTTTCTATCCCAAAGGATGCCTTAAAAAGAAGGGACTTTTCAAAGGTTGTGTATGATTGGCAATGCTGCTAGTGGGTTAGGATTACTTAATGGCACAGGACCATTTATCTTGGTCGCTACTCCTAACATGATGGAAAACCTGGTGAAAAGGAAATGCCAGGATCATGTAGAGTGGAGTCTTGTTCCTAACATTTTAAAAGGGAAATACCGGGAGCTGGATACGATGGTTTCCGGTCGAAGAAATGCCAATGATATGTGACGGCTTTTGACTTCTATCGATTATTCCTCCTCATATATATAACAAAACAAGTTGATTGAGGAGGAAGGTTAATGAAAGAAAACGCGTTTGTTGCCCATGAAAATCCAGCTAACAAATTCGGAGGACTCCTTACATATCGCAGTAGAGACATCTCGTTGCCTGAAGGTGCGCTTATATCTATAACTTTAGGAGAAAAATTTTCTGTTTGGAGAACAATAGTCAACGGTATTGTAAGTCAATTTGTTATGAAACAAATGAAGAAATCTCCTAAATTGCTTTATGCTGAATTGAAGGGGGATATAAAGCAAGGCTACGGACTTACCATGACAGTATGGGAGCCGAATGCAATGAAGCAATTCAGAGATAAAGGTGCACATAAATTGGCAATGCGCTTTTTTAGCTGGGTTTTTTATAGTGGAAACGCACATGCTTATTTTTTATCATACAAAAATAATGGTTCTATACCGACAAGTACTGAAGCCTATGATTTAGTAAAGAAATACGGCAGGTTTTATCACAATGGAAAGTTGATACGGAAGAGCAGTGCTCCCATTTTTACTGACAGGGTTTAAATGCCAATCCGACTATTTATTAGGCACGTCACTATGTTATTTCTATTTGCGTTCCCCAAAAAATAAGCGGCTGGCATCGATTGTGTATCGGTGCCAGCCGGCTAAGCATTTTTAGAACTGTGCTCCTTAAAGGTATGATTCGATAACTTCCTTGAAATCTTGATTGATCATCTTATTAAATGCCTTATTGAGTAATAATTTTTCCTGATTGTTTAAGATAAGGATTGGATAATAACTCACTACCGGACTTTTTCGGGCTTTAATCTTCTTATATTCGATTTGGCTAATCTGTTCTTTCGGAATGACAAGCTCCTGACCTTTTGAAGTCAGAACAATCGCCTTTTCATAGATTGAAATTTTGTCGCTTCGTTTAAATAGAAGCAGGTATACTCCGGCGAGTAAAATCACTATGCCAATTACAATCAACATCATTTTAGCGTAGATGAAATTCGCACCGACAATGCATAAAATTCCTAGTATAATAAATACAATACCGTTTTTGTTGCTGTCGCTTTTCCCAGCATACAAAAGTCCACCAAAGTCATTCAAGCTGATTCCTCCCAGTTGTCTACATAGATATACCATTTTAATCCTATCCGGTAGTTTATGCCAGTACCAATCGAATCATTTATCCTAATAAATGGATTAAAAGTACATCACTCATAAGTGGCAGACATGCAACCATCTGGTTCAAAAGTATGGATATCTAAGGGGATGAGAAAAGTGGAATACTATAAATACCTAAGACAGTATGTTGGACATAGACCAATCATTTTACCTGGTTCCGTTGTGATCATTTTAAATGAACAAAATGAAGTTCTATTGCAAAAAAGACGCGATGGGTACTGGGGGTTACCAGGTGGTTTAATGGACTTAGGAGAAAGCTTTGAAGAGGTAGCAAAAAGAGAGGTTTTTGAAGAAACCGGATTAATCGTTGAAAACTTAAAATTACTCAATGTGTTCTCTGGTTCAGAATATTACTTGAAAGTTCCAAATGGAGATGAGTTGTATTCGGCAACAGCTGTTTATTATACAAGTGATGTAAATGGTGTCATAAAAATTGATTATAGTGAGTCAGAAACGGTGCAGTATTTCCCTTTGGGTGAATTACCAAGTGAATTAACAGATGAGTACAGAGGCTTTATTGAGGAGTACATAGATCATCTAACGAAAGGGAAAAGCAAAAATGAATGTTGAAAATATCATCCTGTTTTCTGTCCTCTCACTAGTTTTTCTGCTTTGTAGTTTATGGATGTGGCGTAGACCGGATGTGACAGGGGGAGAATTCAAATTCGTTAAATCTCCAGCCTTTTATTCTATTACATACATAAGAGCCTCAAACGTATATCTTTTAAAACAAGTCAGGTATGTTGGTATTGGGTTTATGTTTGTCGGGTTATTGTCAGTGATTTTTACAATCGCCTACATCATCCGGCCAGAAGTGCTGCTAGTTTTTCAATATTAGTAAAAGCCCCTGAGTACAATGACAGGCCGATGAAAGCTAACCTTAACAATCTTCACGGTATAGTGTCGCAGATATTATTTGGAAAAACCTTTGAAAGGTCCCCAGCTCTCCTGTCTAGCAAACAGAGGATACGTAGACACGAAGTTTACGATTATGAATGCATGATCCAAATTCGGGTTGTGGGCGAATAAAAACCGATCACCGTATCGAATCGCTGTTAATGCAAGCGGGAGTTCGCGCCGGAAAATTTCATTCCTCTTTGCTGCTGAGGCGATGGGATGTTCACCCTGATCTATATAAAGATATACATTGTAATATACACAACCTTGGTCCGTTTTCCATTCACCCAATACCTCATCTCTCATGTCAGGGTTAACTTTGTCCCAGGCAAACGTTGTTCCAATTGTTAAGAATAGTTCCCCGGTGGCATCAGAGTGAGTAAGTGTGTATTTTCTCGGTACAACCTGGCCCTTTGCCCCCACACCATCCCTGTATTCAACAGATAGTTTTTCTGCATTGAAATTGCTCATGCCATTAGCTCCAATCCTGTTTTTTTAGTCATGGATTAAATGCGCTCACCCGTCAGCTCGCGCTTGCCGGCAAGCCTTATATAATTATGTACAGAAAATCGGATGTAGACTATTCACGGTCACAGCACCTGCTTAATTAAACGATTCCCATTGTCTTCGGGCTAAGTAAAGAGAAAAAAATAACAGCACCCTCTATCTGATGGAGAGGAGGTGCTGCTTTTAATGTAAATGACCTTAGTCCAAATGAAGTAATGAAACGATTAATATTCTCCCTTGATTACAAAAAACGAGCCGCGGATCGTTCCTGCCAGTTTAGATTTTTGCCTGGCAAACTTAAACTTCTCTTCTAACTCCTTTGGTATCTCCATCTCCTCAGAAAGCTTAAAACCAACAGCTCGCTTCTTAGGATCATCAACCGTGTACATGACGTTGAGGACAAGGCCGTCCTCATAAATGACATACGTGAATTTGATGTTTTCCACTTGGAATTGCGATGTTTCTAAAGGTTTGGCCGCAAATTCAATATCACGTTCTTCTTTCAAGATTCGGTTTACATAATCAAGGGAATCCGGGCTCTCACTAGCGGGTACAACCGTAAATTCATGCTTATATTTGTTCATAAAGTATCGGGCTTCATTGGCTCGCAAACCAGCAAGTGATTGGGCTACAGGTGAAGACTCTAGACCAACCGTAGATACATTTTTAAAATCAACGACATAGGACAAAGCCATTCCTCCTTTTATTTCCTAACAACAGGTATCCACATTTCACCGAAAACCAGGCCGTTTCTTTGCCCCATCTCAACTGTCGTATTTGGCCCGCCAACATAGGCAACCTCCTTTGCTTCCGGCAAGGCTTGGCCGAAGGCAATGCCGGTAAGCTTGTTGCTTAATTCCTCAGCAGTCCCGGCTTCTCCCTTTACAACGAGGTATTCGCTCTTAGGAAATTGGATCACTCTCGATGCATCTGGTAATGTTTCATCTGTCATGACGCCGGCGTAATGCATCATTTTGTTATTCACCGCTTCATTCACCGCAAAAATGTAGTCATTCGCTGCAACGGCTTTTAATCTGTCCAGCCTTCCATCTTCATGGACTTCGCTCCAAAAATCCGACTTCTCCTTGTTTATGCCGGCGAAGTCTCTGTAATCGCTCTTTAACTCAGTTCCAAATGCTAAAACAGTAAAGCTGTCTTTTTCTTCAAGAGTATAATTTTCCATCTTCAACTCTCCTTTTGGTGATTTGTTTTTTTACTTGATAAATTTATAATAATCCTTAATGGTGTCAAAAAGTGATACCGTTTAGGAGGCCCTAATGAAAAAAGTTGAACGGATCAACATCATTATGCGGTATATCAACAATCGAACTCATTTCACCATTTCGGAACTGATGCAGGAATTTAACATCTCCCGTTCGACAGCTATTCGAGACATTAAAGAAATTGAAGCGATGGGGATGCCGCTTGTCGCAGAAGTCGGAAGGAGTGGGGGATATTTTGTCCTGAACAATTCGGTTCTGCCAACTGTCCGCTTTACTGATAATGAAATCAAAGCTCTTTTTATTGCCTTTATGGCCACAAGAAACCAACAGCTCCCGTATTTAAAAAGCCGGCAGTCTTTAGCCGAAAAATTAATCGGCCTGCTTTCAACAAGCCAGCAAGATGAACTTGTCCATTTAAATCAAATCCTCCTATTCGAAGGGACCAATCCGAATAATCCGGACCTGCTTGATCTGTCTGACCTTCCCCACCCGATGTTGGAAAAGCTCATTCAACTTATTCTTTTGGACAGTTATGTATTGATCACAGTCCAAGAAGAGAAGGAACTGAAGACATATCCCATTTTTCTTTTGCACCTTTATCGTGAGAAAAGTGTTTGGCTGATCGAAGGTATTGACTTAAAAGAGGAAAAGAGAAATATTTTCCCTGTCGATAATCTCACCGAGGTCCAACCGTACACACCGAAAAAAAGGGTTAGCTGGAAAAAGATTTTAGAAAAACTAAGCGAGCAGGAAGAAGCGATCAATCTTGTCCTCGATCTCGGCCCAAAGGCGATCGCCCAGTTCAAGAAGTACCATCCATTAAACGTTTCCATTTCCTACACCAACCCATATCAAACGACAGCTGTTCTAAAAACGTTTGTAAATGTTGGGAATGCAGAAGAGTTGATCGAGATAACCAATTGGCTGTATTTTCTAGGTGAGGATCTTGCCATCATGGAAATGCCTGAAGAGGTAGTAGCCAAATTACAAAAAAGGGCATCTCTATTCTGCCCATAGGGAAGTTCAATCTAAACAAGTTTTTGGTGCATCTTTAATACACCAAAATAAAGGCAGTAGTTACAGTCTAATTAAGACAGTATCTATGCCTTTTTGTTTTTAGAATAAGAGGAATTCTAAACATTAGAAACGAATATTTATCTGTAATAAGGAGGTCGGCTTGTATTCGTCTCCAATTGGAATTTATTCATTGCCCTAGTTCCATATGAAACACTTCCCAAATATGACCGTCAAGGTCCTGGAAGCCAACTTGATACATATGTCCATAATCACGCGGTTCAGAAGCATAGCTGCCACCGGCTGCAATCGCTTTTTCTACGATGGCATCGACCTGTTCCCTGCTTTCTACAGCAAAAGAAACCAAGGACTCGGTTTGTTTTGTTGCATCCACAATTTCCTTATTTGTAAAGTTCTTAAAGTGTTCTTTCGTCAAGAGCATTGAAAAGGTATGATCGTTTATAACCATACAGGCAGCGTCTTCATTTGTGAATTGCTCGTTAAACGAAAATCCGATTTGACTGAAGAAACTCATTGACTTTTCCAAATTCTCAACAGAAAGGTTAATAAAGGTCATACTTGGCTTAAACGTCATTTTTTCCTCACTCCTAAAGTTATTAACTTAACAACTGTTAAGTTAAACTAATAATAAAATTTAACTTACCTATTGTCAAGTAATACTTGCCAATTGTTCAGTTAAGTTTGACTTATGGGGAGCGGGCGATTACGATGGCATTATAGTAAGGAAATTTGGGTGGTGGTTGACAACAATGGGCCAGATTAGAAATGCTGAACGTACCCGAAAAAAAATTATTGAGGCAGCGAAGAAAGAGTTTTTTGAAAAGGGATATAGTGGTGCGAGAATCGAATCGATCGCCAAGCGGGCGGGAGTGAAAAAGCAACTTATTTATCACTATTTTAAAGGAAAAGATGATCTTATTAATCAAACGATTAATAGTTTCATTGCAGCGGTTCCTACAGAAAATTTAACATTGCCTGAAGATCCTGCGGACATAGCAGAATTCCGCTTAAAAATAAATACAGGCTATTTAAAGGAGTTCCTGAAGTATACAGCCTGGGAGGCTATTGAAGAGTTTCCAAAGAATTCGAACGGCGAAGAGACGCGGCAGAAGGTGCTTCAGTCCTACAATGCTGACATGGCAAAAAAACAAGAAAAAGGACTCGTACCTAAGGAGCTTGATCCAACCCTTATTACATTAATGATGTCCAGTCTTACGATCTATCCGCTCTTATTTAATAATGTTACACAAATGATAACCGGGCACACGCTGGAGGAACCGGAATTTCAAAAAAAATGGGCGCATTTTCTCCATCAGGTTAGCGAAAGAATTTTCAAACAAGCGGAAGAGAAGATTTGATTATAAAACAACAGTATAAAAAATCACAGCTCCCTTTGACTGAAAAAGAGGGGGACTGTTTTTTTTACGTTAATGCCGTGGACCAGCGGTTGTTAGATCAACAACTGCACCGCTTTACAATATCAGAAGAGACGCAGGACGGTTGAAGTAGAATGGATCCATATCCTCATAGGATTCAAGACAAACAATTCATATAATGAATATATTGAATAAGTGACACCATCAATCTTGCAATGTAGGAGTGGTTTGGGATGATCGTTTTAAAAGATATCGGGAGGTTTAAGGAACTGCCGGCAATCGCCATGCATATTTATGAAGGAAATATTCCAGCATTGAACGCTGCCATTACAGCAGGCTGGGATATTGGGGAAGGCATTGTACTTAGCAAGCATATCACATTAAGTCCGTTGGATTTGGCGCTTGTATCGCAGCGGGGGGAGGTTGTAAAGCTGCTGGTGGAGCACGGAGCCAACCTGAATGTCGAGCAAAATCCGGCATTTTTGCGAGCAGTCCGCTATTGCAAGGAAGACACCGTCCGCTATATTGCAGCGCAAGGAGCCAAGTTGGACATGCTCAATCAAACAGGTTCAGGCGCATATTCAGAGGCCTACTATGGCAATAAAAACAATATCCCGCTTATTCATGAGCTGGGATTGGATATCAAGCTGCATGGCGGCGACGTATTGCGCCAAGCCGCATCGGACCACGACCTTAAAACACTCACGTATTTACTTGAGCAAGGAGTGGACATCAATTACAATAAACCGGATATGGTCTATCCTTATCAAGCGACTCCGTTAACCGTTGCCGCACGTATGGGGAATTTGGCCATGGTCAAATTTTTGGTTGAACACGGGGCGGACGTTACTTTAGCGGAATCGAACGGCGAGAGACCTTATACGATTGCCGTCAGCAATAAGAATTTAGCCTTGGCCGACTATTTAAAATCGCTGGAGCCGGCTGAATTACATAATCTAGAAAACAAAAAGCACGAGCTGAAAAAATATAAATTGCCCGATGAACTGGTCACCTTGCTTACCGGAGACAAGCTCCGTCTTGAGCTGGCACAAAATGAATATGACATCGGGCATATCGACTTTTTTACATTGACCGATACGTTTGAGATGAAACTTGGCAGGCAAAAGCTGTTGCGCCTATCAGCTGATATCGACAATTACTCTGACCTGCAGCTCGTTTGGAATCCGAAGAAAACTGGGCTGATTGGCTGTTATGATGTGGAGCATCAGGTTTATGCGGATTTATGCAGCTTTACAGATTTCGTTGCACAGCCTGAAATGTACCTCATTAAGTTTCTTGAGGAAGAGTTGTAATGAAGGGACACGAGAATATTTTAGTTGAGAGAACAGACTGTATGCTCTATTATGCGGAACCTGGTCGATCGAACGAATATGGAGTAGGCTGGATCGGCGGGAACGCACCTGATTATTTTGATGATCGAACGGACCTTATCTATGAAGGTACCCAAAAATACCACTTTTACTTGAGCCTCACTCATCCCTTTAAACGTGAGAGCATGATTTCCATCTTCATCCCAGAGGACTATGATGAATACTTAGATAACAATATCTATCCGAATTGCTCGATAAAGGTGATGGAGCATCCTGTATCAACGGAAAGCGTCAAAGAACTGTTTGCTCATCCTGGTCTTATTAGGCATGCAATTTCAAGTGGGGAAATATGCAATGACAAAAAAGCCGTGGATCAGCCTTTTTTAATTAAACTGGGCGGAAACCCAAGAATGATTCAAAATGATGACGATTATTTTACGAAGCTGGAGGAGGAATCCTTTTCTTTTTTCTTTCAGGTGGATGAGGATGGTTACCCAGAAGCGTTTCTTCGAGACGACTATAGCTATCCTTTTGGTTTTGGGTCCCTCTATATCTTTGCTGATATCGGGACGGATGATATACAAAATCCAGTAGCGGGTTTTTGGCAATTCTCTTGATCTAACTGATAACATTACGAGCTTCCAGAACGTTATTCTTTTTGAAACACTTTTCCATGTGGCTTTTGAGTAAGTGCTCTTCTCCAGCTTAGTCGGATTCTATAAAACAAGATTGACTAACTCGCACTTCAGGTTGACAACCTATTATTTTTTTGAGAAAATGTATTCAATCAAATACTGGTACCTTTAATTCAGTCCCGTGAGACTGACAAGGACAGCGGAAACGATAATCTACGATATAGATGTCTATCTATATCTATAGGTTCATTGTGTGAAAAGCTCTTTGTCAGAAATGGCAAGGAGCTTTTTTCATTCCCAGCACTCCTATAACAATCGAAGTCATCTTCGGTACCAGGTACAACTTATTTTATTGGAGGAATGGGTATGTCGAAGGTAGATAAAGAATTCGCTTTGCAAGCAGTCCCTCAAGCAAGTCGGAACGGGTTTTGGAAAATCCTTGCGGTCATGCTTTCGCTTAGTTTTTTCTCGGCGAGCATGCTGTCAGGCGGAACATTAGGAACAGGATTGCCGTTTACCCGGTTTATCTGGATTGTGCTGGCCGGTAATCTTATGCTCGGCTTGTATACGGGTTCCTTGGCTTTTATCGCAGCAAGAACAGGGCTATCCACCCATTTGCTGGCTCGATATGCTTTTGGAGAAAAAGGATCTTACCTCTCTTCCTTTTTGCTGGCGACCACTCAAGTAGGCTGGTTCGGTGTCGGCGTTGCGATGTTTGCAATCCCTGTTGCGAAAGCGACGGGCATAAACGTCTATCTCCTGACAGCAATTTTTGGTTTAGCGATGACAGCGTCGGCGATTTTTGGAATGAAGACGTTAACGATTTTAGGAATTGTGGCTGTACCGGCCATCATCATTTTTGGCAGCTATTCGATGTTTGACGCAGCGAATACAGCTGGGGGATTCAGCGAGCTGTTTGCTTATGAACCAACACAGACGATGAGCATCGCAGCGGCATTAACGGTTTGTGTCGGCTCTTTCATCAGCGCGGGTACACTTACGCCCGATTTCACGCGTTTCGCTAAAACATCACGCTCCGCTGTATCTGCCAACATCATAGCTTTTTTCCTCGGGAATTCTCTCATGTTTTTGTTTGGTGCGGTGGGAGCGATGGTTTACAATAAAGCAGATATATCTGAAGTAATGTTTTTGCAAGGGTTAATGATTCCGGCCATCATTGTTCTCGGGCTGAATATCTGGACAACCAATGACAGTGCTCTTTATGCATCAGGTCTAGGGTTCTCCAATATTACTAAGCTGCCAAAACAGAAGATTGTAGTTTTCAATGGAATTGTTGGAACTCTGTCAGCAATGTGGCTGTATAACAACTTTGTAGGTTTTTTGAATATTTTAGGTTCCATGCTTCCGTCGATCGGAGCGATTATATTAGTGGATTACTTTATATTGAAGCGCAGAAACTATCAACCGTTTGAAACGATGAAATTTAAAACGGTCAATTGGATGGCGATAGCAGCTTGGGCAGGCGGGGTGGCAATCGCCAATTTCGCACCTGGCATTCCTCCAATCAATGGATTGGCAGGCGCTGCAGCGATTTACTATGTTTTAATGAAACTTGTGCCACAAACAGAAGTATCAGTCAGTACAATAAACGATAAGGGTGCGATAATCAGTGATCATTACAAACGCGAAGCTTAGAGGTAAAGATGGACTTTGGCATTTAATCATAGAAGACGGCAAGATTGAAAAAATCACGCAAACTCTGGAAGCTGCAGATGGAAAGGAAATTCTCGATGTGGACGGTTCGCTTGTCCTGCCGCCATTTATCGAACCTCATATTCATTTGGATACAACCCTGACAGCAGGTGAACCGGAGTGGAATATAAGCGGTACCTTGTTCGAAGGTATCCAAAGATGGTCGCAAAGAAAAGAAACGCTCACGGCGGAAGATGTAAAAACGAGATCGAAAACCGCTTTGAAATGGCAAATCGCTCAAGGGATCCAGCATGTCCGCACTCACGTTGATGTGACAGATCCAGACTTAACAGCTTTAAAAGCTATGCTTGAGGTAAAAGAGGAAATGGCTCCTTATGTGGACATCCAGCTTGTCGCTTTCCCGCAAGAAGGAATTCTCTCCTACCCGAACGGAGTAGAGCTGCTTGAGGAATCCATAAAAATGGGCGCCGATGTAGTAGGCGGTATTCCTCATTTTGAATTCACAAGAGAATATGGAGTGGAATCATTAAAGGTCGCTTTTGATCTTGCTGAAAAATATGATCGGCTCGTAGACATCCATTGTGATGAAATCGATGATGAACAGTCACGTTTTGTAGAAGTGGTAGCAAAAGAGGCGTATGAGCGCGGATTGGGAACCCGTACAACCGCGAGCCATACAACCGCGATGGGCTCTTATAATCATGCATACACGTATAAATTGTTCCGCCTCTTGAAGATGTCTTCGATTAACTTCGTCTCCAATCCGCTCGTGAACATTCATCTTCAAGGCAGGTTTGATACGTATCCGAAGCGTAGAGGGTTAACACGCGTGAAAGAACTGCAGGAAGCAGGCCTGAACGTATGCTTCGGCCATGATGACATCTTTGACCCATGGTATCCACTGGGAACAGGCAACATGCTTCAAGTACTGCACATGGGCATCCATGCTTCACAGCTGATGGGCTATGATCAAATTGTTAATTCCATCGATTTGATTACAAAAAACAGCGCCAAAACGCTGCACATCGAAGAGAAGTATGGAATCGAAGAAGGAAAGCCGGCTAACTTCATCGTCATGTCCGCAGAGAATGAATATGAGGTGATCCGCAAGCAAGCGGCGGTCCGGTATTCGTTCAGAAACGGAAAAATGATTGCTGAAACAAAGCCAAGCGAAGCAAGCATCACCTTGGGCGGCCATGAAGAGAAGGTCAACTTTAATAAATAGCAGACTTTTGGGCACAACTTATAAAGGGTTGTGCTTTTTTGTAGGGAAAGGGACGGGTTCTCTGTGCCTGGGAAAATGCAAAGGGAAAGGTAACTGTCCTTTAACTGAACTGATCTGCAGATTGGGTCAGTTTTCATTTGTCTATTTGCTAAAATGCCTTATAATGAGATAGGATTTATTTTTGTTGTTATTCTCTCTCAAGGCGGCTTATTCTCCAGTTTTAGTGGTAAGCTTGATGTATAGAAAGTGGGCGGATTAAATGAGAAAAATTGGATTCGATTCGGAGAAATATTTGCAAGAGCAATCTGCCTATATCCTGGAACGGGTGCGGCAATATGACAAGCTATACTTGGAATTTGGCGGAAAATTGATCGGGGACAAGCATGCGAAGCGTGTTCTGCCTGGATTTGACGAAGATGCCAAGATAAAACTACTGCACACGCTGAAGGACAACGCAGAAATTATTATCTGTGTGTATGCCGGAGACATCGAGCGGAACAAAGTCCGTGAAGATTACGGCATCACATATGACCAGGATGTATTGCGGTTAATCGATGAATACCGGGCATATGGCATTTCCGTCAACAGTGTCCTGATCACTCGTTATCAAGAGCAGCCAACTGCCAAAGTCTTCATGACCAAGCTGGAGAGAAGCGGCATTAATGTTTACACTCATAAGGAGATCAAAGGATATCCGACAAATGTGGAAGCGGTCATCGGCGAGGAAGGATTTGCCGTGAATCCTTATATCGAAACGACGAAGCCGATCGTAGTGGTGACTGCACCCGGTCCGGCAAGCGGAAAGCTAGCGACTTGCCTGAACCAAATGTACCATGAGAATAAATTGGGCAATAAAGCCGGCTATGCGAAGTTTGAGACGTTCCCTGTTTGGAATTTGCCGTTGAAGCACCCGGTGAACATCGCTTATGAAGCAGCAACCGTCGATTTGAAAGACGTGAATATGATTGACAATTACCACTTTGAAGCGTACGGGGAAGTGGCGATTAATTACAACCGTGATATGGAGACGTTCCCTGTCATCAAGCGGATCATTGAAAGAATCACCGGAAAGGATTCTGTATACCGTTCCCCGACTGATATGGGCGTCAACCGCCTGAAGACAGGCATCACCGATGATGCTATTGTTCAGGAAGCGGCTAAACAGGAAATCATCCGGCGCAGCTTTGTCGTGGAAAATGACTATAAAAAAGGAATTGCCGACGAGGAAAGCGTGCGCCATATGCAGGTGATTCTTGAAGAGACGGACTTAAAGAAAGAAGACCGTGCGCCTGTTTTGCCTGCCCGCAATTATGCAAAGGCAGTGGAAGAAAGGATAGGCAGCACAAATTTGCAGGCGGTTATCGCGATTGAACTGCCAAATGGTGAGATGATCACCGGCAGGACGACAACATTGATGGATGCATCGGCAGCCGCGATTTTGAACGCATTGAAGAAATTGGCCAATGTCGCAGACGAAATCGATCTGTTGTCACCGATGATTCTACAGACGATTCAACGCCTGAAAACCGATGATTTAAACAGCAAAGTCCCGACACTAAGCGCCAATGAGGTGCTAATTGCCCTGGCGATAAGTGCTGTTACAAATCCTACCTCTGAGCTTGCTTACAAGCAATTGCCAAATTTGAAAGACACTCAAGCTCACTCTACGGTTGTACTGAACAGGGACAACGAACAGACCTTTAAGAAGCTTGGCATCGACATCACAAACGACCCTGTATACCCGACTGAGAACCTTTACTACAATTAATAAAGAAAACGCCTGCCTATCCTTCTTATATGGAAGTCTGGGCAAGGCGTTTTTTAATGGGAAGCGAATAAACAAAACGGTATGGGCAACTCTAATACTGCTCTAACAATGAACTGAGGAGGGGTATTATGGTTAAAGACTCAAAAGCGCCTAAGAAGAAAAGAACCGAGACGCCTAAAATACCGGTTGAACAGCAAAGAGGGAAAGCGAAGTCGAATTCCAGCGGCGGTAGAAATTAACCTTTCGACAAGCAGGGGCCAGGCACCGATCAGCACGGAAGTCCGGAAGGTGTCTGGCCGATTCCATAGGTCAGCCCCTATGCCTTCCCCTAAAACAATGGATGCCTCGATCATCTTTAGTGACCCTATTTTCCTGTCCCTGACAAGAGAAACCGCGTCCACGGCAAGCAGTCAGGCTCGATGAACAAAAAAACTTTGCGCTGTGTCCAGTGCAAAGTTTTTTTGTGGATCTGACCACTGAATCCCGGAAAAATTTTAAAATCCTGCTGGATTATTTGATATAATTTTAAACAATAGAGAACAAATAAAATTGGGGGATGGCTTGATGACTGTTGCACAACTAGAGTTAAGTCCGGAAAGTTTATTTACAGCGATTAAGCAATCTTTGGCGATGATTTTATTTGACCCAAACGGGAAGATTATGTGGGCGAATGATAAATTTGCCCAAGTTGTTGGCTATACGGAGAAAGAGCTTGCCAAGATGCATCATAGTGAACTATGTGCAAAGGAGTTTGCCGGCAGTTCTGAGTACACATCGTTTTGGAATAGCCTACGGAACAGCGAGGCATTCCACGATAAGGTGGAACGTGTCCGGAGAAACGGGGAACCCCTTTGGCTCGATGCGATGTATACCCCGGTCGTCGGAGAAACGGGAGGGGTAATCGGTGTGATTAAGATTGCAACGGACATTACCAACCAAGAAACGGTGATCAAGGAAAGTTCCGATGAGCTAATGGCATTGGTGGAGGAAATGAGCACAAGTACGAAAGTGGTCCATCAGGCAACACAGCTGGCCGTCAGCAATATCGCCAAGCTAAAAGAGGAATCCGAATACGTAGAGGAGCATGTGGAGAAGATTGGACTCATGGCCCAAACTGTTAAGAACATTGCCTCGCAATCAAACCTACTTGGGTTGAATGCGAGCATTGAAGCAGCACGGGCAGGCGAGTATGGAAGGGGCTTCTCTGTAGTCGCAGGTGAAGTGCGGAAAATGGCGGATACGAGCAAGGGTTCCGCGGAAGAAATTTCACAGCAGCTGGAACAGATTGCAAGCTCCGTCTCATCCATGACAGAGGCAGTAAACAAAGTGAAAGAGAATATAAGCCAGAACTCGTTCTCTGTCGAGGAGCTGAAGAAGGCACATGATCAAGTTATACAAACAGCGGAGAAGCTGGCGAGTATCCTCTAGGCCGGGAGACGGCTACTGCAATTAAAGGACCGATTTGCCGGCTTTGAAAAAATCTATCCAGCAGCCGGATCGGCAAGAGTACATATGGTAGCATAAAGACATCCTTTTGCGTGTGCAGAGGGATGTTTTTCTATGTGTATTTTTGAATAATTTGTTACAGTCAATATTTTTTCTTCTCTATGTGAATAGATTCACATAGTAATTTTCCGGCAAAGGTGTATACTGTTGGTATAAGGAAGTTTGCTCAGTAGTGAGCAAACAGTCGCATGTACAATCTTTTTACATGGAGGTTAGTAAAATGAAAGCATGGAACGGGTTCAACGATGGCAAATGGCAGAAGGAAATTGATGTACGGGATTTCATTTTGGCCAATTTCACTTCGTATACTGGCAACGATGAATTTTTAGCGGGTCCGACAGAACGGACATTGGGTTTATGGGATCAAGTGATGGAGCTGACGAAGCAGGAACGTGAAAACGGCGGGGTGCTGGATCTGGATACGAAGGTCGTGTCTACGATTACCTCTCACGGACCAGGTTATTTAGATAAAGAAAAAGAACAGGTAGTAGGTTTTCAGACGGACCGGCCGTTTAAACGTTCGCTCCAGCCATTCGGCGGAATTCGGATGGCGATGGATGCTGCTGAAGCATATGGGTTTCAAGTAGAAGAGGATATCGTCAAGATCTTTACGGAATACCGCAAAACACATAACCAAGGCGTATTTGATGCTTACACTCCGGAAATGAGGATGGCAAGGAAAGCGGGAATCATTACAGGGCTTCCTGATGCGTATGGACGCGGAAGGATCATTGGCGACTACCGCCGAGTGGCGCTGTATGGGGTGGACCGTCTCATCGAAGACAAGAAGAAGGATCTGGATCTGATCGGCAACGGCACGATGTCTGATGATGTAATCCGTGACCGGGAAGAAACGTCTGAGCAAATCCGTGCGCTGCAGGAGTTGAAGCAGCTTGCCGTATCGTACGGGTATGACATTTCCGGGCCTGCTGCCAATGCAAGAGAGGCGTTCCAATGGTTGTATTTCGCTTACTTGGCTGCGATTAAAGAGCAAAATGGGGCAGCGATGAGTCTCGGCCGTGTATCGACCTTCCTTGATGTCTATATCGAAAGGGATCTGGAAAACGGCTTCTTAACCGAAGAGGAAGCGCAAGAAATCGTCGACCATTTTGTCATGAAGCTGCGCCTGGTCAAATTCGCAAGAACCCCTGATTACAATGAATTGTTCAGCGGGGACCCAACATGGGTAACAGAATCACTGGGGGGTGTGGCGCAGGATGGCCGTCCGCTGGTGACAAAGAACTCGTACCGCTTCCTGCACACATTGGATAACCTGGGGCCAGCGCCAGAACCGAATTTAACAGTCCTATGGTCTGTCAAACTGCCGGATAACTATAAAAAGTATTGTGCGAAAATGTCAATAAAAACAAGCTCGATCCAATACGAGAACGATGATATCATGCGGGAAACATATGGAGATGACTACGGGATTGCGTGTTGTGTATCTGCGATGGCGATCGGCAAGCAAATGCAGTTCTTCGGTGCGAGGGCGAATCTCGCAAAAGCCTTGCTGTACGCAGTCAATGGTGGTGTCGATGAAAAACTGAAAATCCAAGTCGCCCCGGCGTATGCACCGATCACTTCTGAATGCCTTGAGTATGAAGAGGTTCTCAAGAAATACGATGTCGTCCTTGACTGGCTAGCCGGATTGTATGTAAACACACTGAACATCATCCACTATATGCATGATAAATACAGCTATGAACGTCTCGAAATGGCGCTTCACGACCGGGAAATCATGCGTACGATGGCTTGTGGAATCGCCGGATTGTCTGTTGTCGCCGACTCTCTGAGTGCCATCAAATATGCGAATGTAAAAACAATCCGTGATGAAAACGGAATTGTCGTAGATTACGAGATTGAAGGGGACTTCCCGAAATACGGCAACAATGATGACCGGGTCGATGAGATTGCAGTGGAGCTCGTCAAACGCTTCATGAACAAAATCAAAAAACATAAAACCTACCGCAATGCCGTCCACACACAATCTGTATTGACGATCACATCGAACGTCGTATACGGAAAGAAAACAGGCAATACACCGGACGGACGCAAAGCGGGCGAACCATTCGCTCCAGGTGCGAACCCATTGCATGGCCGTGATACGAAGGGAACATTGGCATCTCTGAGCTCTGTTGCAAAGCTGCCATATGAATATGCACTTGATGGAATTTCAAATACCTTCTCGATCGTACCGAAAGCGCTTGGCAGGGAAGAGGAAACAAGGATCGCCAATCTCGCCGGCCTGCTTGATGGATACGCCATGAAGAAAGGCCACCATTTAAATGTGAACGTGTTTGATAGAGAAACCTTGTTAGATGCGATGGAGCATCCGGAACTATACCCGCAGTTGACAATCCGTGTATCCGGGTATGCTGTCAACTTCATTAAACTGACGAGAGAGCAGCAAATTGATGTAATCAACCGGACATTCCACGAAAGCATGTAAATCGTTTAAGATGTACGAGAAAGTAAGGAGGGCGCAAAGCATGAATGGACGCATACATTCCATTGAGACGTGTGGAACACTAGACGGTCCAGGCTTACGTTACGTGATTTTTACGCAGGGGTGTTTGCTCCGCTGCCAGTTTTGTCACAACCCCGATACTTGGAAATTGAAAAAGGGCAAGGAAATGAGTGTTGATGAGATCATTAATGACATCAAAACCTATCTGCCTTTTTTCCAAGCATCAAATGGCGGGGTAACGGTAAGCGGCGGTGAACCGTTGCTCCAAATGGATTTCCTGATTGAGCTTTTTAAGGAGTGCAAAAAATTGGGGATCCATACGACCATTGACAGCTCTGGCGGATGCTTTACCCGCACTCCGCACTTTATGGAACGCTTGGAAGAACTTCTTACGTTAACAGACTTGATTCTGTTGGATCTTAAGGAAATTGACACGGTGAAGCATAAGGGTCTGACAGGTATGGGAAATGAGCATATTCTGGACTTCGCTTACTATTTATCAGACAAAAGGATACCTGTATGGATCCGCCACGTACTCGTCCCGACGATCAGCGACAATGATGAGGACCTTACAAAGCTTGCGGAGTTTATCCAAACACTTGGCAATGTAGAAAAGATAGAGGTCCTTCCTTATCATAAGCTGGGAATCTACAAATGGGAGAGCCTTGGGCTGGAGTACAAACTGAAGGGGGTCGAACCGCCTACAGCAGAACGGGTGAAAAATGCTGAGCGGATTTTAAGAGGGGCATAAAAAGAGAGTAGAGAATCCATAAATAAAATGGCTCAGTTGCCTAAGCTGAGCCATTTTCTATTTTAATGAGGGTAATAAATTGTCATGCTTAACCGGGTGAGGGTAGTTCCGGGATTGTGATAGGTGTGTAGCCTGTGTGCTTTTCAGTTTGTATAAATAGTCATTTATCAAAAAGGCGACTTCCCCATTAAAAACAGATTCATCTGTCCTCCTGCGGTGGTGATCCAAATATAAAACTCTATTTTTAGCGGTACCGCAAACCGTTCAATGTCTTTGTGGCCGCATTATTGGTGTATAGCGCTGTAACAATCGTTCTAAATGTAAAAACGGTACCCATCAACTCTCTATGATGGGTACCATTGATCTTTATGCTCGAATCTGTTGCTGTGGCTGCCGTGCCATTTGTTTCTTCGCGGAGGTTCTGGTTTTTTCCTCCCAGAAATCTGCTCCTTCAATCCCCAGTTTTGCGGGCTTGAAGACAGGGTCTTTCCCGGCTTTTCTTTGTCTTACGTAATCCCTAAATACCCGCAATGCCGGCTTGGTCAGAAGGAAAATAACAGTCAAGTTCACCCAGGCCATCGCTCCCATTCCTAAGTCCCCCATCGCCCAGACAAAGGATGCCGATTTCACACTTCCATAAAAGGCAGCCGCCAATAAAACCACTTTTAGGACCGTGTTTGGCCAGGCAGCCTTTATTCTTTGCTTGCTAGTAAGGAACGCAAGGTTGGTTTCTGCTTTGTAGTAATAAGACAGCAGGGTAGTGAAACAGAAAAAGAATAAGGAAATGGCCAGAAAGATTAATCCGAATCTTGATAAGGCCGCATCGACGGCCAGCTGTGTATACGTGGAAGGCTCCGCACTGCCGAGCTTGTTGGTAATAGGAGACATTCCCTCCGGCTTCACATCATACATCCCTGTGATGAGAATCATGAAAGCGGTAGCGGGACAAATGATCAACGTGTCGATGTAAACGGAGAAGGCCTGGACTAAGCCCTGCTTGGCAGGGTGTGATACTTCCGCTGCCCCGGCTTCGAACGTCTCACTTCCTAATCCGGCTCCGTTCGAATAAACACCTCTTTGTACGCCCCAGGCAATCGCAGATCCCATCAATCCTCCAAAGGTGGAATTCAAGTTAAACGCACTCGTGAGGATAAGCGAAATCACATCGGGAATCTGAGAAATATTTAAACTCAGGATGATGATGCAAAGCAATATGTACCCGATTGCCATGAAAGGAACCATGACCTCCGCCGCTTTGGCGATGCGTTTAACGCCGCCGAAAATGATCAGTGCCAGTAAAAGGATCATAACCGTCCCCGTTGCTGCTGGCGATATGCCGAATGTATTGTTCATCGTTAAAGCCACGGTGTTCGCTTGAACCCCTGGCCATAAACAGCTCATGACCACCAATGTTAGCAACGCAGAGAATACAGCGAACCACTTCGCTTTTAGCCCTTTTTCAATATAAAAAGGGGTACCTCCCCGGTATTGGCCATCAATTTTCCGTTTGTATACTTGCGTGAGGGTGATTTCAATGAAGGAGGTAGCACTTCCTAAGAGAGCTGCCACCCACATCCAAAAAACAGCCCCCGGCCCCCCGAAAGCAATTGCAGTCGCAACGCCCGCGATATTGCCTGTCCCGACCCGGCTGCCTAATGACATCGCCAATGCTTGGAACGAGGATACACCGGCTTTCGAACTTCCTCCATCGAACGTAAGCTTTACCATATCTTTGAAGTATCTTACCTGGACAAATCGCGTGAGAATGGTATAAAGCAACCCCATTGCTAAAAAGGCAAAAACCAAACCAGAACTCCACACATACCCGTTCAACCAATTTACAAATTCCATGTAGACCCACCTTTGCTGCAGCTTTTATGTGAATAAAAAGTAGACAATAGCCAGAATCAATGTCTAAAACGATTGTTGGTCTTTACCCTTATTCATTTAGCGTAAAACGAAAATGCTTCTCCTCCTGACCATAAGGATAAGGTTGAGGACGAACTGGAGATGGAGCCCTTGTTGAAAAGATACCGTTTAAATTAGGAGGAGAACGCAGAACGTACTTTCGGGAGCATGGCCATACTGTTACAATGAAATAAGCCATACAAAACAAAATGGGAGGGTTCGCTAGCATATGCTGCCATCTATCCCTATCTAATGGAGGTCTCTATATGACTGAAGTATATAAGCTGGATTATCAATCGCCGCTTGGTGTGATCGAAATCATCGGCACAGACGATGCCATCAACTCTATCCTTTTTTCAGAAGACGAAAAAGCAGCCAACCGATTAAAAGAAGACACTCCTGCGGTTTTGGCAGAGTGTTATCAGCAGCTTGATGAATATTTTAAGGGCGAACGACAAGAATTTACCTTCCCGTACCGAATGGAGGGGACGGACTTCCAGAAGTCCGTATGGAACGCTTTAACTGAAATTCCTTATGCGGCAACAGGGTCATACAAGGATATTGCGCTTTCAATCGGAAACGAAAAGGCCATCAGGGCCGTAGGGAGCGCCAATGGAAAGAATAAATTAAGCATTGTCATCCCTTGCCATCGGATTATCGGTTCTTCAGGTAAATTGACGGGATATGCAGGCGGGCTATGGAGGAAGGAATGGCTGCTGAACCATGAAAAAGCGTACCGCATGCCTGCGGATCAATGATATCTGCTGACCACCGAGAAGTTTCAAAGCAAACTGGTATAGCCAATAAGATTAATGGGATTTCTTAATGGTGGAGTTTCAAGTGGATTTAAAAACATAGATTGGAATAGAGAAATAGATTAATATATCGTTCGGGATTTGGGGGTTCTTATGCTATGAAAAGTTTGAAAGTATCAAAAATTGGAAAGCTAGTACTGCTTTTTCTTTTCCTTTTTACTGCTTTAATAAGTGAAAAGGTTTTGGCAGCTGAAAAGCATAATGATGTGGATATTTCTAAAATTGATGACTACATGAATAAAGAACTCGAGAGACTTGCTATTCCTGGTGCTTCAATAGCGATAGTAAAGGATGAAAAAATACAGTATCTCAAAGGTTACGGAGTATCGGGTCCTCATGGAAAGGAAATGACGCCACAGACGCCTGTTGTCCTGGGGTCCGTCAGTAAATCATTTACTGCGCTGGCCATTATGCAATTAGTAGACCAGGGGATGATCCAATTGGATGATCCGGTACAACAATATATACCCTGGTTTACTTTGGCTGATGAGGAAGCAACGAAAAAAGTGACAATCCAGCATTTATTAAACCATACGAGCGGAATTTCTGAATATGATGGACAAGTTGCTATTTCTCAAGGCAATCAATCGATTAAAAAACTTGTAGAAAGCTTAAGGGATGTCCGCCTAACAAAAGAGGTAGGTGAAGCATACCAATATTCCAATCTCAATTACAGTATTTTAGGTTTGGTCATCGAAGAAGTTACCAAGACTCCTTATGCTGACTATATACGCAGCAATATATTTAAACAGCTTCAGATGAAAAATAGTTATACAGATCCGAAAGAAGATAAAAACAATACGACAGCTGTCGGGTATCAAACGATGTTTGGATTTAAAAGGCCGACAGAACAATTAAATCATGAAGCGAATGTTCCTCATGGTTATCTCATTTCCAGTGCCGAAGACATGGCAAATTACATGATTGCCATTATAAAAAAAGGAGAGTTTAAAGGCGAAAGTGTTGTTTCAAAGAAAAGTATAAATCAAATGCATCAACCATCATCCTTCATTGGAAATGATATTTATTACGGGATGGGATGGGAAGTAGAAAAGGATGTCATAACCCATAATGGCTGGACGGAGAATACCTATTCAAGAGTCATTTTGGATGAAGAGTATGGAGTGACCTTACTGATAAATGCATTCGATTATTATAATAGCAATCGGTATGATGAGATTGCGGCGAATCTATATGAATTTATTAAACATGAGGAGCCTTTTAAAGTCGGTGAAGAGAACCCCTTTATGATTTATATTATATTTGATTCAATAATTGCTATCGGAATAGCCTACATATTCTTTACCATTTATAAACTATTGAACCGTCAAAAACGTAAAGCAACACCATTAAGACTGTTTTTAAATGTTGCATCCGTACTTGTTTTTAACTTCTTACTACCATTTTTCCTATTGTATTTTGTCACTCAAATAGTACCTTTGTCAGTGGCCATGCTATTTTCCCCAGGTATTGGGCATGCTTTATTCATCATCCCGTTAATCCTGATCACAATTGGAATCATTACTATTGGTAAACGGGTGCTTGATAAAGTGCGGGCAAATAATGTCGTTTCACATTATTCTTCATAAAAAAGCTTTCACATTCGACGGATGGCTGAAAGCTTTATGTATCACTTTAAAGTGCATATAAAAAACGACCATCATCGTAAAGTGATGGTCGTTTTTTTGTTCATGAGTAGCTGATAGGTCTATACTTGATAAGTACTTGTATGTTTTTAGTGTAAAAACACATCCTAGTATAAGGTGCGTATTCGAAGCACGAGTAAAATTAAATTCTTTATGGATGGAGTGATGGATATGAAATTAAAAGACAAAGTGGCAATCGTAACAGGTGGAGCAAGCGGGATTGGGGAAGCGACTGTCCGCCTTTTTGCAGAAGAAGGGGCTAAGGTTGTCATTGCTGACTTTTCCGAGCGGGGAATGAACCTTTCGGAAGAAATGAATGGAAAAGGATACGATACATTATTTGTTAAAACAGATGTAACGCAAGAGGAAGATATTAAAAATGTGATAGGCGAAACGGTGAATCGATACGGAAAGCTGGATATTATGTATGCAAATGCTGGAGTGGCTGATGATGCACCGGCACATGAATTGTCTTATGAGAAATGGAAACGGACGATTGATATTAACCTGTCAGGGGTTTTCCTTTCTGATAAATATGCCATTGAGCAGTTTCTTAAGCAAGGAACAGGCGGTGTTATCGTCAACGCCGGGTCTATACATAGTTTTGTCTCCTTGCCAAACCCAACAGCATACTCCTCTGCAAAGGGCGGCGTGAAATTATTAACCCAAAACTTATGCACGGCATACGCAAAAGACGGTATTCGTGTGAATGCAGTCTGCCCTGGTTATATTGACACTCCTTTACTTTCAGAAGTGGATCCTAAAACGAAAGAGTATTTGGCATCTCTTCACCCGCAAGGCCGGCTTGGTAAGCCTGAAGAAATAGCAAAGGCCGTTCTTTTCCTGGCGAGTGACGATGCAAGTTTCGTTAATGGCACCACTCTCCTTGTGGATGGCGGCTATACTGCACATTAAAATGGTGCAAACGCATAGGCCATTCTCGATTAAAACCATATAATAAACGAATCAGGCAGGCTGGGGATCACGTAATTCTCAGCTTGCCTGATTTTTTATTAAAGGCGAGAAAGTTACTTTTTCGCTGTGATGAGAAATCTTTTAGAGTTTGTTTTAATCCCTTTTTCGGTGCTGTTGTTTTGGATGAACCGGTACAATATTTCATAGTCTTTTTTGTCTTCGCCAAAGTTAGGGATGATAGGGGTGTGGGTGAGCAAAAAAAGAAGATCCTCAGGTCTTTCGTAATAATCGGTCGCATTGTATTCAAACGCTGTGATTTCGGAGAAACCTGCGTCCTTCAATTCCTTAATGTAGGTGTCTTGCAATTCCCCATCCGTCTTGCCGTAGGCTTGCCCCCGTTTGAAAGCTTTTTTCATATTGATTTTATCGGCTTCGCCCACCTGCTGTGTCATAAACCAGCCGTCCTCCTTCAGAACCTTATAGACTTCCAAAGGAGAGAAAGGCGCGTGACAGCACGAAACGATATCAAAAAAACCAGCGGGGAATTGCAAAGAGTCAGATGACATTTGGAAGAACTTTATATTGGAGCCCTGGGATGCTTTCAAATTCGCATGGGCTGTTTCCAGCATGCCGCTGGATATATCAATGCCAACCAAGAAAAGGAGTGAAGGGGAAATTCTCATAAGATTTTCGCCGCCGCCCGTGCCAATATCCAGCAGCACATCCGTCGGTTTACACTTTTTGACTACTTCCTCGTAAAAGTCCCATTCAACGCCTTCGGAGATTGACCTGACTGCACTAAAATTCCAACCGTTGGTCTTGCCAACCTTATCATAGAAGTCCTCACTGACGAATTTCTTCATTTCTTTCCACCTCCCCAACATAAAAGTCATTCAAGTTTTTAAAAGAAGATAAGGGAATATCGCAAGGGAAATCAGCCCTCATAATCGCCAGTATGGCTATTTTACTATACAAGAAGATGAAATGGGCGCAGAAGACTGATTATTTTGTAAGTAGCCCAAAAACGTAGGTTAGATGGGCTCTCGCGGGGTATAAGCCATAGAGGGCTATTTATTTTTCACGGGAAAGGAGCAATAAAATGTTGAATCTGTTAGGAATCGTAGGAACGAATTCCGACCATTCTACGAACCGACTCTTGCTGCAATTTATTAAGAAGTATTTTGCTGATAAGGCCAATATTGAAGTGTGTGAAATTAAAGATTTGCCCGCGTTTAATAAGCCGAAAGGTACGGATGCACCTGAGGAAGTGCAAACGCTGGCAAATAAGATTCGAGAGGCGGACGGGGTTATCATCAGCACGCCGGAATACAATCATTCCGTTCCTGCCATCTTAAAAAGCACGTTGGAATGGCTGTCTTATACCTCACAGCCATTGATAGATAAACCGGTCATGATTACAGGAGCCTCCTACGGAAAACTCGGGTCTTCCCGGGCACAGGCACATTTGCGCCAGATTCTCGATGCCCCGGAATTAAAAGCGCGTATCATGCCCAGCTCAGAGTTTTTGGTCGGTTTTTCGCTGCAGGCATTTGATAAAGAAGGCAACCTGAAGGATCAGGGAAAAGTCGAAGAGCTCGATGAGATTTTTGATGACTTTCTGCAATTTGTCCAGATTACGAATCAATTGATCAATTCGGATTCATCCCAAAAGAAACAGGCAAAGAAGTTTTCCTGGGAGGACAATTAATAACAAGGAGGTATATAGATGAAGATCGTTGGAATTGTCGGATCGAACGCTGACTTTTCATATAACCATCAATTGTTAAACTTTATCGCGAGGAAATTCAATAGTTTAGTAGATATAGAAGTGTTGGATATCAAGGATGTGCCGATGTTCAACCAGTCGGATGACCAGACGAATAGTGAGCCGATCCAAAGGCTAAATAGGAAGATCAGCGGGGCGGACGGTGTGATCATCGCCACGCCTGAGTATAACCACTCGATTCCATCTGCGCTGCAAAGTGTGATTGAATGGCTGTCGTTCAAAATCCATCCGCTCGATGGAAAGCCGGTGATGATTGTCGGGGCTTCGTATGATGTACAAGGGTCTTCACGATCCCAGCTGCATTTACGGCAAATCCTCGATGCACCCGGTGTGAATGCGGTCGTAATGCCGGGGAATGAGTTCCTCCTTGGAAGGGTACAGGAAGCATTTGATGACAATGGAGAACTGAAGGACGGCGGCACAGTTCAATTCCTGGAAGGCTGCATCAAGAAGTTCATCCGCTTCATCAATGTCGTCAACATCCTCGATGCCCCGCCGGAAGGAATGAAGGACCTCTCAAGCACGGAGGATCTGCATGCAACTGGAAAGATCGATACGACAGTCGAGGGTATCGACATGCTGGCGGATGACTGGCTCGAGCAAGCGGCCGAAGCAACAGGTGCCGTGGACGGAAATACGTACGTCAAACTGAACCGCGGCTTATTGACTGTAAATCAGTTAAATCGGTTTCTTGATTCGATGCCGGCGGAACTGACTTTTGCGGATAGCAACAACCAATTCCTCTACTACAACCATAAATATGACCCATCGGAAATGCTGGCACCCCGCAGGCCGCAGCAGGTGGGAAATCCGCTGGCCGACTGCCACCCGGAAAAAGCATACAGCGGCGTTGCCTGGGTCATTCAGCAGCTGCGCAGCGGCAAGCAGGACGTCGTCAAAACTCATGTGCCGACACACGGACCGGATAAGTTTGTTGTCCATAACTACCAGGCGGTCCGGGATCAAGACGGCAATTATATGGGCATCAATGAATATGTCCAAGATATAAAACCATTAGTTGACTGGTATTTGGAACAGACGGGACAGCAGTTGACCGGCGCCAAAGTGGATGCGATATCCGGGGCCACCTCCAAAGTGGATACTGTATCAGGCGCAACTGTCAAAGAGTAAAAAGAGGTCGTTATGACCTCTTTTTCAATCTTATTTGAAAGGGTGATCTTGTCACCATGCAAACCCGGGAAGTACATATGATGGGGACCGTTATTCAATTATCGCTGGAGCATGAGTATGCCAGCTGGATTTTGGATGAATTGGTGATTCGATTGCAAGAATTCGAGAAACGTTTCAGTGCACATGATCCCAGCTCCGAGCTGATGGAAGTGAACAAACATGCAGGGGTCAGCCCGGTGAAGGTGCATCCGGACCTGTATGGATTGATCAAGATTGGCAAGGAACATAGCATGGCGGCCAACAGTTCTTTGAATATAACGATTGGCCCCCTTGTTCAGGCATGGCGTATCGGATTTAAAGATGCACATGTTCCATCGGAAAAAACAATTCAATCCTTGCTCAAGAGGACAGACGCGAGCGATATCATACTGGATGACCGGGAAGGGACAGTTTTTTTGCGTCATACCGGGATGTTTATCGATCTGGGGGCTTTAGCGAAAGGGTATATAGCGGATCTCTTGATCAATGACCTGCAATCGATGAATGTCCAGTCGGCCTTGCTCAATTTGGGCGGGAATGTGATGGCTTATGGATCATCTCCTAATCATGAGGACGGCTATTGGCGAATCGGGATTCAACATCCCTTTCAGCCCCGCGGACAATATGTTGTCGTTGTAAAGGCGTTGAATCAATCTGTTGTTACCTCAGGAATATACGAAAGAAAGTTCACCGTCAATAACGAGACGTACCATCATATATTGGATCCTGCTACTGGATATCCGGTTGAATCGGAAATTGCCGGCTTGACCGTCGTATCGAAAAAATCAGTCGACGGTGAAATATGGACCGGCCGTCTATTCGGCAAGCCGCCGCAAGAGATTATCCGTACATTGGACGAGGTAGAGGATACAGAAGGGTTAGTCATCACAAAAAAAGGTGAAATCTATTATACGGAGTCTCTTGAACCTTCTATCGTCGATTCAATATCAATCGTCTGAGCAGTCAATCAAGTGGAAGAGGCTACCAGGAAAATTTTTGGTTTTCCCGGCGGCCTCTTCTTTATGATTTCCTCAATAGTAAATACATAAAATACGGAGCCCCGATCAGTGCCACCATGATCCCGGCTGGAATTCCGTTCGGTTCTATCAGATTATGGCCTATCGTGTCGGCAAGCAGCAGGAACCAGCCGCCGATCAGAAGGGCGATCGGGATGAAGAGTTGATTCCGCGGTCCGACCAAAGCTTTTGCCATATGCGGGGCAATCAAACCGATGAAAGAAATTCCCCCTGTGACGGAAACGGCGGAGGCAGCTAGCGCAACAGCTGTCAGCAGCAGGACAACCCGTTCTTTTTCCATCGAGACGCCAACGCCGATTGCGACGGGTTCGCTCAGTCCCAGCAGGTTCAGCCGGTTGGCTTTGTAGAGTGTGAACGGGATCAGGACGATAAGCCAAGGGAGCAGTGCCCAGATGAAAGGCCAGTCGGTGCCCCATATATTCCCTGCGAGCCATTTGGCGATGAAGTCGACTTTTTCCCGCTCGGCGGAAGAGATCAGGACAATCATCGCTCCTGACAAAGCCATGGCAAACCCGATGCCGACGAGCACAAGTCTGACTGGAGCGAGACCTGATGTCCTGCTATAGGAAAACAGGTAGATCAAAGCGGCTGTAAGCAGCGCACCAATAAAGGCGACGGCAGGAATCATGTAGACAAAGGAACCGGGTTCGATTGGAACAAAGAGAAAGAACACGGCTACGGCCACCCCAGCCCCTGAGTTTATGCCGATAATTCCAGGGTCAGCCAGATCATTTCTTGTAATTCCCTGCAATATCGAACCGGAAAGGGCGAGCGCCATTCCGGCGAGCAAGGTGATGATCAGCCGCGGCAGCCGGATTGAAAACAGAATGAAATTCTCTTTGAACGATCCCTGGCCGATCAGTGTCGGAATCAGTCTGTCATAAGACAAGGGTGCGTCTCCGATTCCCATTCCAATGACGACGGTCGCGACAATCAGCACGGAGAAAAGACAAAGGAGGAAGCGCTGTTTTTTCAGTAAAGACGAAGGGATCATGAGAAAATGCTTCCTCCTTTACTAACGATAATCAGGAAAAACGGCAGGCCGATGATGGCGACGATGGCGACGACCGGCGTTTCATACGGAGCATTGATGACCCGTCCAAGCGTGTCGGCGAACAGCATGAAGACAGCTCCAACAACCGCTGACATCGGGAGTATGAACCGGTAATCTGTACCGACGAGTGAGCGGACGATATGCGGCACCATCAGTCCGATGAATGCCATGTTTCCGACAAGGGCGACAGAAGCACCTGCCAGAAGTATGATGACGACAAAGAGAATGGCCTTGATCCTTGCGGTTTTCTGTCCAAGTCCAACCGCCACTTCCTCGTTTAAGCTAAGGATGGTCAGCTGTCTTGATAGCAGGAGGGAGACCAGGATGCCGCCCATAATCACCGGTGCGATGAATTGGAGCTGGCCCCATGTGGTGCCAATCATACCGCCGGCTGTCCACATCGTGACGTTTTTCGATAGTTTAAAATAAATGCCGATGCCGTCTGAAATGGCATAGAGAAAGGCGGAGACTGCTGCACCTGCCAAAACGATCCGAAACGGTGAGAAGCCGCCTCTTTTCATGGCGCTGATGCCGAAAACCATCAGTGTACCGACGGCAGCACCGATAAAGCAGGCGATGGTGATGGCAATATAGTTTGCATCCTGGAGGATGGCCCCGGTTAAGGCGAGGGCTGCACTTGCTCCCGCCGTCAAGCCGAGGAGGCCGGGATCTGCGAGCGGATTCCGCGTCAGCCCCTGCATGATCGCACCGGATACGGACAGAGCAGCACCAACAAAGACGGCCGCGACTTCCCGAGGAAAGCGGATCTCACGGAGCATCAAGGTTGCGTCTGTTCTTACGGTGGAGGTGAGGGCTTGCCAGACGTCTTTGAATGTTGCATCGGCCGCTCCGAATGAGCAGGCTGCAATGAACATACCGCAGAGGACAAGCAGGGCAGCCAGTAATTTATAGATAAATGGAATCGGGCGTCTTGTTTCGTACGTTCTCATTCTCGCATCTTCCTTTTCTCTCAATAGGGGAAAAGGAATCCTTCTAATAAGAATTCCTTCATGGCTGCACTTTATTTTCCTAAAAATGATTGTTTGAAGAACTCTAGCTGCTTGTCGAGTGTGACCGGATCGCTGAAAGATGCGCCATTCCCTTCCATGGTGAACACATGGCCGTTTTTGACGGCAGGAATGTTCTTATACGTCTCCGTTTTTTCAAATGAGGTGTCCGCATCCGAGTATTTGCTGAGAATGACATAATCCCCTGCATACTCCGGCAGCACTTCCGCAGATAAAGTGTAGTAGCCGGACTCCAAAGCCATTTCCTTCACTTTTTCAGGCATTTTCAGCTTCATCGTTTGGTAGAGAATTTCCGTTCCGCGAGCCCAATTGTCCCCGTAAACATATAGATCCTTCCCATAGGCTTCAAGAACAGAAACCGTTGCGTCCTCACCGATTTTAGCGCGAATCTCTTCTCCTGCAGATTCCGCCCGTTTTTTGAAGTCGGCGACCCAGGCTTTCGCTTCTTCTTCTTTGTTCAGCAGTTTGCCGATTTCGATATGCTGGGAAAGGTAATCCAATTTCCCCCATGTATAAGTGACGGTTGGGGCAATCTCCTGCAATTTATCAAGGTTTTTAATATTGGATAATCCGATGATCAAGTCAGGATCGAGTTCAATGATCTTTTCAAGATTTTCATCGGAAACTTCAGCAACATCTTTCATTTCATCCTTGAAGGTAGGATTATTCTTCGACCACGTGTCGACTCCGACAACGTTTACACCGAGCGACAGCACATTGCCGGTGAAGCCGGAAAGCATGACGACACGTTTCGGATTCGTCGGTACTTCGACCGGACCTGTCTCCGACTCGTAGGTGAACGTCTTAGGCTCGCCGGTGTTCTTCCCGGCATTTTCTTTTTTGTCCTCGGTTGCGCTGCTGCCGCAGGCACTAATGAGCAGCGCTGAGAGCAGGATAAACGGAATGAGCAATTTTTTCATATTGGCTTTCTCCTTTTAAAAGGTTATAGGTAATGCACATCGGTTTGCCTGTACGGGGGTCCCGGCCTATTTCCGCGTCGATTTGGAATACTTTCCGGAGCACCTCATGGGTCATCACGTCTTCGCAATCTCCAGCTTTTACAATTTCCCCGTCTTTTAACGCAATAAGATAGTCGGCAAAACGGGCAGCTTGGTTCAGGTCGTGGAGAACCATGACGATTGTACGGTCCTGTTCCATGTTCAGTTTTTGCAGCAGCTCTAGCACTTCCAGCTGATGGGCCATGTCCAAATAGGTGGTTGGCTCATCGAGAAAGATGATTTCCGTTTCCTGGGCAAGGGCCATGGCAATCCAGACGCGCTGCCGCTGGCCGCCGGATAGCGCGTCGACCGGACGGTATTTAAAATCGATCGTTCCGGTTACATCAAGCGCCCAGTCAATCACTTCCACATCCTTTTTCGTTAAACGGCCAAAGCCTTTCTGGTAGGGGAACCTGCCGTAGGAGACAAGCTCGCCCACTGTCAGCCCGCTCGCACTTTCTGGGGTCTGTGGCAAAATAGCCATTTTCTTCGCAAGAATTTTTGTGTTTTCCTTCGTGATATCCTTTCCGTCAAGGACAACAGAACCGGACTGCTGGTAAATGATCCGGGTGATCGCCTTGAGCAAGGTTGATTTCCCGCAGCCATTGGATCCGATGATGGCGGTAATTTTCTGATCAGGGATTTTTACGCTCAGCTCTTTAACGACTAATCGTTCTCCATAGCCGATATTCAAGTTATCTGTATAAAGGCGAACCATTATGTACCTCCTCTAACCAAAATGTGTATGTGATTCCAACTGATAATGATTATCATTTTCATCCTTAATGATAAAGAGGGGACAATCGGTTGTCAATGATTTTTGGATTAATATAAAATTTATTTGATATTGATAATCGTTATCAATTAAGATAGGGGTAGAGAATAAAAACGGTAAAAGGAAAAAAAGATGCCATCAAAAGGGGTGTTCGCGGTGGATTTATTTGATGTGACAGTGATCGGCGGAGGGCCTGCAGGGCTGTACTCTGCATTTTATAGCGGACTTCGGGAGATGAAGACGAAAATTATTGAGTTCCAGCCAAGCCTTGGCGGGAAGCTCCATATTTATCCGGAGAAAATGATTTGGGACGTCGGCGGCCAGACACCAATTCCCGGAGCGAAATTGATTGAACAGCTTGTCACACAGGGGCTGACGTTCAACCCTGAGGTCGTGCTCAACGAGAAAGTTGAGTCTATTACACGGAGCGAAGACGGCATTTTCGTCCTGCGTGCTGCATCCGGTGCGAAACACCTTTCAAAAGCTATCATTGTTGCAATCGGCAGCGGAATTCTGAAACCGCAAAAGCTGGAGATCGAAGGCGCCGAGAGATTCGAAGTTTCGAATTTGAATTATACGGTAAAATCACTCATGCATTTCAAAGACAAGACTGTGCTCATCTCGGGCGGCGGAGATTCTGCAATCGACTGGGCAAATGAGCTTGAGCCGATTGCGAAAAAGGTCTATCTCTCTTATCGGAAGGATGGGCTGAAGGGACACGAAGCCCAGGCGACACAGCTGATGAACAGCTCGGCATCCCTTTTCCTCAATACAACAATCACGAAGCTGGTGGCGAACAGCGACCATGATATGATTGAAGCGGTGGAACTGACCTGCCAGAAGACAGGGGAAGTGACCTGTCTGTCGGTCGATGAAGTGATCATCAATCACGGCTTTGAACAGGATTCCGCGTTGCTTGGCAACAGCGACCTTGATATTTTAATGAAGGATAGCTATTTTATCTCGGGTAATGCAGCGAGCGAATCATCCGTCCCCGGTCTTTATGGCGCTGGAGATATCCTTGCCTACGAGGGGAAAGTCAATTTGATCGCCGGCGCTTTCCAGGACGCAGCCAATGCTGTCAACAAGGCGAAGCAATACATCCAGCCGGACGCGAGCCAATATGCGATGGTCTCCTCGCATAATGACCTGTTTAAATTGCGCAACCGGGAATTGGTGAAAAAGATGATAAAGTGAAAGGGACATCCATTGTCTGGCTGAAAAGCTGGCATGGATGTTTTTTTGTGTTTATTTTGGATAAAGTACCTGTATCACTTGTAAGGAGGTTTTTTATCGTGGAGAAACAACTTCAGAACCAAGTTGCATTTGTTACCGGAGCGGGCTCGGGGATTGGGAGGGCTGCCGCTTTGAAACTCGCCGAGCATGGGGCAAAAGTGGCGCTCGTTGATTTACATAAAGAAAATGTGGCCGAGGTAAAAGACCAGATTGAAAAATTGGGCAGTGAGGCGCTCGTTTTAGAAGCGAATGTTTCCAACCCGGAGGACATGAAGGACTGTTATAAGAAAACGGCGGATCAATGGGGCACGGTGAATATTGTCTTTGCCAACGCAGGAATTAACGGGGAAGTGACGGCAATTGAGGACATGGATCCGAGTGATTGGGACCTGACCATCTCCAATAACCTGACGAGCACCTTTTTAACGGTGAAATATGCAATTCCCCACATGAAGAAGGATGGCGGAAGCATCATTATCACAAGCTCCATCAACGGAAATCGGATCTATAAGAACTTTGGCATGTCCGCGTACAGCACATCGAAAATCGGCCAGATGGGCTTCGGGAAAATGGCCGCATTGGAGCTGGCCCAGTACGGAATCAGAGTCAACATCGTCTGTCCCGGGGCAATTGATACGAACATTGATGAAAATACATGGCCAGAACAAGACAAAGTAGAAGAAATCAAAATTCCTGTAGAATACCCGGAAGGAAACCAGCCGTTGGAACGGAGATCAGGGAAACCGGAACAAGTCGCTGATCTCGTGCTGTTTCTTGCTTCCGAGCAGTCAAGTCATATTACAGGAAGTGAAATCTTTATCGACGGAGCCGAATCTCTTTTATAGGGGCTGAGCCTGTCCTTAATGTGTGGTACCGCCGATTTCCTTCGTATCTTCTTTTTCATTGGCAGCTACGATGACAGCCTCCTTCAATCCACATACGATCGTGTCTAAACTTAGAGAAGGTGCTCCGTTCTCGGTTGCCTGCTCAGGAATATAGGGGATATGGATAAATCCACCGCGGACCGCAGAAGCATGCGTCGTTAAATAGTGCATCAGGCCATAGAAGATGTGATTGCAGACGAAAGTTCCCGCTGAATTGGAGACGGCAGCCGGCACACCGGCTTTTCTCATCGCAGAGACCATCCGCTTGACCGGCAGTGTTGTAAAGTACGCAGCGGGTCCATCGTCGTAAATCGGTTCATCGATCGGCTGATTGCCTTGATTATCAGGAATACGGGCATCATCGATGTTAATCGCAATCCGTTCAGGTGTTACCTGTGTCCGTCCTCCAGCTTGCCCGATGAGGATGACGGCATCAGGATTGTGTTTTTCAATTGCCGCAGTCATGACCTCAATCGACTTTCGAAAAACGGTTGGCACTTCCTGCGCCACGATTTCAACACCATCTGCTACAAGGCCATCTAGTTGTTTTACAGCTTCCAGTGCCGGATTGACCGTATCTTTTCCAAATGGATCAAACCCTGTTACCAATACTTTCTTTCTCAATGTTATCCCTCCCGCTTTGCTCGTAATTTCAAGTATACATGTCCAGCTATCCTGGATATAGCCCATAAGAGCAAAAAAAGCCTGGTTACCTGTCGCTTTGCGGGGGAATCAGGCTTTTGTTATGACAGCTGGTGGAGAACGAAGGGGAGAGTGGGCAGATTCCAGCAATTTAAAGGAAAATGCCCGGCAGGAACGAATAGTAATAGATATAGAAGGAAAACGGGGGTTCTTGTTTTGAATGGCTCAGCCTTTCTCTATTGGCTTGCTTGTTATTTTACGGGGAGTATGATGACTGCTTTCCTTATCGGGAAATTGAATAATACCGATTTGCGGCAGCATGGCAGCAGGAATTTGGGCGCTCGTAATGCGGGACGCATACTCGGCACTTCGGCGTTTGTCTTGACGTTCATTGGCGACGCGATGAAAGGGCTGCTCGCTATCGTTTGCGGCCGGATGCTGGGGCTTGATGAGGGTGTTTTAGCTTTCGGAATGCTATTTGTCATCACTGGCCACATGTATCCGCCTTGGACAAAGTTCCATGGGGGCAAAGGGGTGGCAACTTTTATAGGAGCGGGCCTGACACTCGATCCTTTGCTATTTTGCTGGATGATTACAGGGACATTGCCGGTATGGCTCATTTTCCGGAATCTAACGCGGGGAATGCTTGGAGGATTCGCCTTGTACTTGGCGGGGTTCATCTGGGCGGGAAAAGTATTAGTATACAGCCCTGTTATGCTGGCGATATGCCTGATAGTTTGGAAGCACCGGAGCAATCTGGCGCGTTCAGCACAGAAAGGGGAATAAGGGGTTATTATGTATTGGTGTAAACTGGCAGCAACTGAAAAAGAATTCGCGGACATTGCAGACCTAAATTATCAAACGTTTGTCGAGGAAATTCCGCAGCATGAGCCGAATGAGGAGAAGCGCAAGATCGACCGTTTTCACCATGAGAACCGGTATCTGGTTGTTTATAAGGAGCGGGAAATGGTCGGGATGGTAGCGTTCCGGGATGAACGGCCTTTCTCTCTTGACGGGAAAATCGGCAGAGTCGAGCATTACCTTCCCCCGGAAGACTGCGGGAAGCTGTGTGAGATTCGTCTGTTGGCTGTGAAAAAGCAGCACCGTACAGGCCGGGTGCTCCTTCGGCTCATTCAAGCGATCTATTCTTACGCATATCATCAAGGATACTCTGCCGCAGTGATATCGGGAACGGACCGGGAGGAGAAACTTTATAGTGGGATGGGTTTTGTGCCGTTTCATGAGGCGGTAGGGACCGAAGATGCAAGATTTATCCCTATGGTTCTGACCCGCAAGGTTTTTGAGGAAAAACTGGAAAAGAGGATTGCGAAAGATGAGCAATATACTTTTTACCCCGGTCCGGTTAAACAAGACAGGGTACTGTCGCATACGGATGTATCCCATCGTTCACCTGAGTTCAGGAATCTGTATACCAGGCTGAAGGAAGAATTGCTTGAGCTGTCAGATGCGAAAGCCGCCGCGATCATCGTCGGAACGGGAACACTGGCAAATGAGATGATGCTCGGCCAATTGAAGGCAGGCAGTGGAAAACGGGGTTTGATCCTGACAAATGGGGAGTTTGGCGAGAGGCTTGCTGTGCAAGCGAATAACTGGGATCTGCACTTCGATGTTCTCCGTTTCGGGTGGGGAGAAGCTTTTGATCTGTCAGAAGTCGAGAGGTGCACGGAGACCGGCAAGTATGACTGGCTGCTCGCTGTTCACGGGGAAACATCAACCGGGATGCTGAACCCGCTTGAGCCGCTGGTTGAGATTACAAAACGGCACGGTGTCAAACTCTGCATGGATTGCATCAGTTCTTTCGGGGCTCTGCCTTTTTCAATGAAGGACCTGTATCTTGCCACTTCTGTCAGCGGAAAGGCAATCGGAGCACTGGGCGGCCTTGCTTTTGTCTTTTCGCAGGAAAGGGCTGAAGCCTCCGGATTGCCCGCATACTTGGACTTGGCGAATTATCAGCAGGAAGAACCTCCGTTCACGGTGCCATCGTTCCTTACGAAAAATGTGGCTGGAGCATTGGAAAGCTATCCGGCCCGCTATGAAGTGCTGGCTGAGCGGTTCAGGGGGTTAGAGGAGCTGCCGGTTGTCAAAGAGTATGCAATGACTGTGAGCCCGTATCCGATGATTGTCACATTGAGGCTGCCAGAGGAGTTGGGGAGTTTGCATGAGGATGCACGGCTCAATGGGATGGCCCTGCATGGGGATAGCTCCTATTTGCACAGTCGGAAGCTCGTGCAGTTATCCGTCATCCAGCCGGATTTTGATGAGGCCTTCAGCCGCTTTAAGGAGTTTATCGGCCATTATCTCGCTGTATCGGAAGCGAAGCAGCCGGTAGACGTGTTTGGAAAATAGAGGAAGGGGGTGCAGGATGAAGAAGCTTTATATCAAGCAGAAGGTGTTCAGTATCGGAGAAAAGTTCACCGTGAAGGACGAACAAGGGGAAGATGCTTATTATGTGGAAGGAAGTTTCATGCGGATACCCAAAACCTTTACGATTATGAACGCTGATAGGAAGGAAATCGCACTCATCACGAAAAAAATGTTCAGCTTGCTGCCGAGATTTTTCGTCGATGTGAACGGGCAGGAAGTGCTGACGATCCGGAAGGAGTTCTCTTTCTTCAAAGCCCGGTATTCGATTGATGCTGCAGGCATTGAAGTGCAGGGCAATTGGTGGGACATGGACTTCCGGATCCTGCATCACGGAAAGCTTGCCGGCGCAGTGAGCAAGGAATGGTTCACATGGGGCGACAGCTACAAGGTGGAAGTGGCGGATGAGGAAATGGAGGCTGTTGTGATTGCCATTGTGGTCGCGATCGATTGTGTAAAGGCGGATGAAAAAGCATCGGCCCCTCCTCCGACGATGTGAACATATTGATGAAGTTGATTGGAGCTCCGGTTCAGCGCCGGAGGCTTTTTTTATGCAACCAAATCGGGTGCAGTTTATATTGACACCGGAAGGAAGCGAAACCAGATTCCTTGCGGTGCCAATCCCACTCTTTGACACCTGAAATCAAATTGAAAAAGAAGAAGAAGAAAAACGGTACATTTTTCTTCTTCTTCTTAGGGATTTAATCAGACGCTCTTTTGTTCGTTATCAGGTTGAAAGACTCTTGCCATGCTCATACCAGCAGCGTAAACAGCATATAGACAGAGGTGGCAATCGTCAGGATGGCAATGAACATCTTCAATTGCTGAATCGGCACTTTGTTTGCAAGGCGTGCTCCTGTAAGCATGCCGATGATAATGCCGGCCAGGCTTGCAACAATCAGCGCTGGCGTTGTACTGGCACTCGCATGGGCAAAGTAGCCGAAGATTGACGGGAGAGCAATGACGACAGAGTTAAGGAGGCTGACGCCGACTGCTGTCCGGATGCCCACTCCCAGCGATGCGAGAATCGGTACCAATAAAATGGGGCCGCCTGCGCCGGTCAGCGCACAGATGACGGCGGTCCCAAATCCGAGCAGGAGCACAGGGACAGGCTGATTCAATAAGGATGAGCGGCGGGCACCAGCGTCTTCCTTGTTTTTTTTGAAAACAATCGACAAGCCTGCGAGCAGGACGAATAGATAAAGAAGAAGCTTGGCCGCGTATTCTGAAATGAGCACATTGATTTGAACGCCTAAAAAGGCGCCGGGCAGACTCCCAATGCTCAATAGAATGGCGAGCTTGATATCCATGTTTTTTGTTTTCCAATAGGAGTACGCCCCGATCAGGCCGGAGACGGCAAAGGCGAGAAAGCTGAGCGCAAGGGAGTCATGGACAGGCATTCCAAGCACTCCCGCATAAAGCAGTGGCAGGAGGAAGCCTGAAATGCCGGACATCCCTAATACGATGCCGATTGCCAAATTGGCAATCGCTACAATACTAATCACGATAAAAGTCGTTTGCATTCAAAAACCTCAATTCCACATATCACCAACATCTAAAGGGCTATATATTTGCTCTGATCGATAGCTCCTCCATTGCAAGTTTGCTTTCGTACTTTATTTTCTCTTCATCCAGGGTCAGGACTTCCCTGTTTTTCATTATTATTTTCCCATTCACGATGCAATCTGTCACATCATTGCTATTCATCGATTCAAGCATCGTGTTGATCATGTTGTGCGTCGGCTGCAAGTGAGGCTGATCGATATTGATGAGGATCATATCCGCTTTTTTGCCGACTTCAATCTTGCCGATTTCCTCTTCTCGGAGCATCGCTTTTGCTCCACCGGCGGTTGCCATTTCAAGGATTTTCTCGGACGGCATGATGACCGGATCGAAAATTGGCACACCTGCAAATGCCCGGATCAGTGACTTGAACACTTTCATTTGGTCAAAAATGCTCAGACCGGAGTGGCCTGCCCCGTCGGTTCCCATTCCGACTGAAATCTCTCTTTGCAGAAGGCTTGGCGTTTTCGGAATGCCTTTCCCCGAGTTGCTGATCGGGCAATGGACGACCTTGCTGTTGCGGGATTTGATGATGTCCATCTCGTTTTCCGACAGCAAAATGCTATGAGCACCGAGAAAGTTTTCATCCAAAATCCCGAGCGAGTCTAAATATTCATAAGGGCGCATGCCGAAGTTTTCCAGGCAATAACCGATCTCATTGGTATACTCATTCATATGGGTCTGCACACCTGTCGAGTATTCTTCTGCAGTTTCAAATACCTTTGTAATCAGACCGGGTGTGCAAGTGATGAGGGAGCGGAGTGAGAACCAAATATCGATTCTTCCATCACCTGCACCATGAAAATCGCGGTAGAGCTGAAGATTTTGCTCGAGGTTTTCGTCTATTCCCATTTTCATCAAATCAGGGATGTCCCGTCCGGTATCCATTGTGGAGCAGGTGAGCACACCCCGCAGTCCTGATTCCATTAGAGATTCAGCCACTTTATGCATATGTTTTCCGCCTGCATCAATAAAGGAGGTCGTTCCGGATTTGATCATTTCAAGAAAGCTCAGCTGTGAACTGATATAGACATCCTTTTCCTCGAGGTTGCTCTCGAAGGGTACCATGATTCGTGTCCAGATCATAGGCAGCTCATCTGTAATGCGCCCGCGTAAAAGCTGCTGGCATGTATGGGTATGGGCATCAATCAGTCCTGGCATGACGAGCTTGCCGTTCCCATACAGCGTTTGTTTAGCGTGGTACTTCGGGGCAGTCAAGGCGGTATGGCCAATGTCGGTAATCGTCTCGTCAGTAATGACAACGCATTGGTCGTCCAATAGTGTAAAGTCCGGTGTTAAGACGGAGCAACTCTGTATAACTAAATCAGCGTTCAGTATTCTGCTGTTCATGTTGTTGGCCCTCCTACAGGAACAAGTATAATTCAAGCAAGGTACTTACTTTACCAGTGAGTCGACCGCATGGGTCATGTTCAGAAACACTTCGGCAAACGTCGCCTGTACAAGAAACGTTCCGGTGAACACCAATAGTGCGATGATCACCATTTTCCAGCTTTGGCTCATAAAAGCTTTGAAATCCAGTCCGATACCTGCCAGTGTTCCGACAATCGTTATTGGAGCCATAAAAGAAATTTTTGCCGTGTAGTCGATGATCGGCTGAGAGACGGGGGAAAGAGGACAGGCAACCAGAACGCCTGTCAACACAACCCATACAATCGCCGGCAGTTTAAACGGAATGATCTTTCCCAAAGAGATGCCGATAAAGGCGATGGCTGCCAAAATCAGCACACCCGGAATTGATTCTGCAATCGATACATCGCTGCCAATCAAGTTGGCCAGCAGCATTGTAACAACCGAAGTCAATAATAGAGAAACAGTCCAATCACGCATGCTCATGGTCATATTAGCCGCCAACTTTCACTGAGTTTGTTTGTTCGGGAATTCTCGTTTTTTTCGGGCTGATTCTCGGCTCCAGCCAGTTGTACATCTTCTTTGTAATCGGGAGTGAGATAAACAGGGTGAAGTAGATGCCGATAATCGCCGACAGCATGTCACTTGCCCCTGCCAGCAGGATGATTTGATCAGCAAATTCCGGGTAGATGGCAGCAAGCGTGCTGGAGGCTGCTGCCATCATGACACCGCTGCCGACACCGCTCGCCATTGCGAGCGCCAACGGGTGGAAAATGCCAGTCGAAGCGACAAGGCTCGCAAGAAAGCCTATGTAAACCGTACCGATGAAGAAGCCGATAATATAAATGGAAAGCGCTCCTCTTGCTTCCGGTGAGTTGGCGCCATATAGGTGGCAAATCAAGCCATAATCTTTATCGCGGCAAGTAGAGCTTGTCGCTCCGATTGCCTCTCTCTTGATCCCAAGCATCAGGGCAACAGGCAAGGCGAGAAGTATTGTACCGACATGTCCGAGTTCCTGAAAGGCCAGTGCAGGTCCTACATCTGCAAGTTTTGGCAGGTTGGAACCGGCAAGCACACCGATTTTGGCCATGAAAGGCGCGATTGCGACAAGCACAAGCGACGAGGCCTGTTTCGATTCTTTTCGTTTGAGAAAGCCCAGGATATCTGGTCCCAGCAAGATACTGATGACGATGGCAAACAACATCGGGTAAATAATAATGAGTGCCGACCCTGCCTGTATTTTTTTCATGCCGATCAGTTCAGCGATGAGGACGATGACAAAAGCTGTGGCATACAGCCTCGCGTTTGTTTTTAGATAGGCAGATAGAGGTTGACGTTCTTGATTATTTTTCATTTGAATGATCCTCTCCCATTTCGGCAATTTCGCATAAACGGAAAATCTGATCGCCAAGTCACCGCCTATGCTGCCATAAAAAGAAAAAACTCTAGTTGGGACACTAGAGTTTGACTGCGGGAAGAACAAAAAACGAAAAGTAGCCAAATAAGCCAAAAGAGACTTCGGTTAAAGGTGTTTTCTGTCTTTCCTCATAGTCAAACTATTTACGGCAGTTTGGTAGAAACTTCTGGACCATATCTCCAAATTTATACGAGGATACGAATATTTATTTGTTTTTATATAATATCGTTCGTGTATTAATAAAAATACAGCATAATTCTACAAGTGTCAAAGATTTTTTTACTAAATGAAAAAGCTGCTGCCTTCTGATAAAAAGTGAAAGTGATATAATAAAGGCAGTGGTATCGTTCCATCAAAGCAAAAAAACTTGAATTAATCGGTTGAAAAGCTATTTTTAACAAATACTTTAACGGTAAATATATTGATGTTAAATATTTTAGTGATAAAATAAATTACAGAAGGGATTCATTTAATATGGACACATCTCTTTTTGAACTAATCCGTCAAGCGGAATTGCTGAACAACGAAACAATCCTTCTCTTTTTAAAACGTTTCAATGGAAATATTGGTATATCACAAATTCTTGTCCTCTTTGAACTTCGGGAAAATGGCCCGCAAATGCAGTCTGTGCTGGCCAAGAAACTTTCTTATTCTCCAGGAGGCATGACTTCGATTTCCAACAAGCTGATCAAGGAAGGATATGCGAAGAGGGAGTATGATCCGTCTGACCGCCGGATTGTTTATTTGGCCTTGACAGACAAAGGGATTGATATATTGGATGAAGCACAGGAAGCTGCACAGGATATGCGTAAAGAATATTATTCCATTTTGACTGAAGAAGAGATCAGGCAATTAATTACCATCCAAAAAAAGCTGTTCGAGCATATCGTGAAGGGTTAGTCCAATCAATATAAATTAACAGTTAGGTGGTTAGTATCATGGGTAGAGTAGAAGGCAAAGTGGCTCTCGTTACAGGCGGTGCATCCGGCATTGGCCTGTCAACTGCGCAGCTATTGGCGAAAGAAGGTGCCAAAGTTGTCATCGGCGACTTTAATATCGAAGGAGCAAAAGAGGCAGCGAAGGGTATCGAGAGCGACGGCGGGGCGGCATCAGCCATGTTCCTTGATGCTTCTGTAGAAGAATCAATTAAAGAAGCGATCGAGTATACGGTCAATACCTATGGGAAAATCGATATTCTGTTCAACAATGTGGGTCTTACGAATTTGAAGAAGGACCTGGACGTCGTCAATATGAATCTTGATGAATGGGACCGCTTGATGAATGTCAATCTGAAGAGTGTGCTGATCGGCAGCCGTTACGCCATCCCTTACATGCAGAAAAATGGCGGCGGTTCAATCATTAATACGGCTTCCATGGCTGCATTTGCATCCGATGCAATCAGATCCGCCTACGGTGCTTCTAAAGCGGCTGTTGCCCATCTGACGAAGTATATCGCCACTCAATATGGAAAAGACCGGATCCGCTGCAATGCTGTCGCTCCAGGACTTATCCTGACTCCAGCTGCGGAAAATAATCTGCCTGAGGAAGTCCGCAATATTTTCTTGAAATACAATGCGCTTCCATACAATGGGGATCCGGAGGACATCGGCTATACAGTCCTATTCCTTGCATCCGATGAATCCAAATACATTACTGGCCAGACAATCCAAGTGGAGGGCGGCCATTATATCGGCAACCCATCCATTGCAGATTTTAATGAGTTCATGAAGAATACACAGTCAAATCAATAATTGATATGTGAAAGGTGCAAGTTACATGCTGCCTAGAACTCAGCATCGGCACCTTCGTTTTCCGCTTCGCCGTCTTGGTGATCCGTCTTTATTCTTGGCTAGTGCCGATTCTGATTAGATTACCGCTCAAACGATCATGGTCGATGGCGATTCCATCAAGATTTATTAATAATCCTAAGGCAGGTTTCGGATTCCGATTCCTGCCTTTTTCTATTGTGTCAGTAAAACTCTCTGAAAGTAATTTTCGAATAGCATTGACAACGACAGCGTATTAACCATATAATACACATGGGATGTATGAACTACTTAATACACACACTTTGAAGATAAGACCTGCAATTATATAAAAGGTCTGATAGGAGTTGTTTCGATGAATGTAACATTCAATAATCGTGATCCGGTTTATTTACAGATTGTCCGTTATTTCAAGGAGAAAATCGCCATTGGGGAGTTGGAGCCAGGCCAGGAAATCCCATCTAGACGCGAGCTGGCCAATATGATGAAAATTAATCCCAATACTGCGCAGCGGGCGTATAAGGAAATGGAGGAACAAGGGTTGATCTACACGGAGAAGAATCATCCAAGCAGAATCACAACAGATTATAAAATGCTAAGCATGGTGAGAGATGAACTGCTCGTTGAAGCGGTCGATACGTTTGTCACCTCTGTCCGGTCCATTAATGTACCAGTCGAGGAGCTGCTTGACTTGGTGAGGGTTAAATACACAACGAACGGTGATAAGGAGGTTTAAACATGATAGAAGTACAAGCGGTTGAAAAAAAGTTCGGACGCAAGAAAATATTAAAGGGCGTGTCCTTTACGGCGGACAAGGGAGAAATCACTTGTTTGATCGGCATCAACGGAGTTGGAAAGACGACGATCCTCAATGCAATCATGGCCCTTACTCCCATTGATAAAGGACGCATTCTAATAGACGGGGAACCGATAAATAAAAATTCTTTCGAAAAAATAACTTTCATTCCTGACGCAATTACGATGCTTCCCCATATGAAGATCGCAGAGGCAATGGAATTTATGGATGACTTCTATACTTGCTGGAATCAGGAGCGTGCAACCGAATTACTAGGTTTTTTCAGGTTAGATCCAAGCCATCGAATTTCTTCCTTGTCAAAAGGAAATACAGCAAAGGTTAATCTGCTATTGGGCTTGGCGCTCGATGTCGATTATGTATTAATGGACGAGCCTTTCTCGGGCATTGATATGTTCAGTCGAGAGGAGATTGCGAATGTATTTACAAGCCATTTGATTGAGAATCGCGGAGTTATTATTACAACTCATGAAGTAGGCGATATTGAACATTTAATTGATAAGGTTGTCCTTCTCGATGACGGGCTGGTCACAAAGGAATTTAGCGCAGAGGAAGCTCGTGCAAACGAAGGTAAGTCTGTCATTGATGTAATGAGAGAGGTGTATCAGCGATGAAAGCTTACTTAAAGCTTGTTAATTTTGAGTTTAACCGTGTTGCGAAACTGTTTATATCCTTGATTGCAATCACTTTTATTGCACAGATTGCTGGAGTGATTGTTCTATCAAGAAAATATATAAGCCTGGCGAATGAGCAAATATACGAAGACTTGGTGCCGAAAGCAGAGTTTCTGGAAAGCTATGGTCAAATGAGTTTTTTAAAGATCGCCAATAGCATGTGGTTCTTAGGCCCGATTCTATTATGTGTCGCCGGTGTAGGGTTTTACATCTTTCTTATTTGGTATCGTGATTGGATTGGAAAAAACACTTTTATTTATCGCTTATTAATGCTCCCGACAACTAGATTGAATATCTTCTCTGCAAAGATATCGACAATTCTTATCATGACATTTGGTTTAGTTGCAATGCAGCTAATCATTCTGCCCGTTGAGATGCTTGTGATGAAAGGCATGGTTCCCGCCGAATTCAGAACAGATATGGGGATAAAAGAACTGGTGTCCAACAAGGAGCTATTATCTATCATTCTCCCGAACAGCTTTGTCGAATTCATTCTTTATTATGGAGTAGGGTTACTGGCTGTTTCCATATTGTTTACCGCAATATTGCTGGAAAGAAGTTTCAAGTGGAAAGGGATTTTTGCCGGGCTTATTTATATTGCCGCTGCTGTCGGTTTATCGATTTCGCCAGTACTTTTACAAGTGTTTGTTCTCAAGGAATACTTTTATCCTATTGAATTATTTGTCTTAGAGATCATCATGGGTGTGCTCGTCCTAATCGTGTCTTTTTGGGTGAGTGGTTTCCTGTTAAAGAAAAAGATCACCGTATAAGGAGTGAAGAAAATGAAAAAATACTGGAAGAGTGCGGCGGCAATCATCGTGATTGTGCTAAGCATCGGATCTTTCTATATAAGTTCATTGGCGTCAACGGAACAAAAACCGAATTTTGTTATCAAACCGATAAGCGGTGAACTTCCAGAGCTCAAGCCGATACAGTTAGAAGGTTTTTATTCAGATAGATTCTCTGATGTGAGCACGTACGTATCAATCAATGCAGAAGGTTCTAGCTATCAAAGTCAATCTTTTCTGAATCAATTAACCGGGAATCCTCCTGCTGCCATTAAGGAATTACGGAAAGAACATCGTGGCTTTATGAGAGGAAAAGATGGCATAGACAACTATTTCTTTGAAGATGATAAGTATCTTGCTTATGCAAATGCGGATTACAGCTCTTCATTGCGGACAAGAGATTTCAAGCTGGATATTAGCTTGTTAAACAAAGAAAATAAACGTACCACATCTTTTAAAGTGGAAGTGCCTGAGGATAAAAAAATTGAATACATGTATGTGGATGATGTCCAGATGATAAATGGTGAATTGTACGTTATCACTCATAACATGGTAAGCGATCAGAAGGCGAGCTATGAAGAAAAACGCATCTATACAATTGACGCGAGCAACAAAAAGATTGAAAAGCATGAATCGATTGTTCAGATTCCTGCATGGCAAAGCAGCAACTATTTCAGTATGCAACTATTAAATACAAGCTCAACAAAAGCTAACGATCATCTTATCATTGTAAAAACGGAAATGAAAAGAGTTGAAGATGAAGAATCTACAAGAGAAGAAGTCGTTAGTCAGGAAGCTTTATCCTATAATATCGTAACAAAACAATTAGAAAAGCTGAATGTTTCGGATTTGCAATATGATAGTAATCTAAGTTTCTTCGATGGGTCTACTGTTTATTTTACTGGTATAAAAGATCAAGAAATCCGTGTAACTCCTTATCCTTTAGCGGACAATCAAGTTGGTCAATCCTATAGTATCAACTTGCCAGTCAAACAGAATCGCTTCCATTCATATATGACAACGATAAAAGACGGTAAATTATATGTTGCATATTCACAAATGGATTCAGGTACAAACGGGGATGTGATCATAGTGGAACTGCAGAATGGTGAAACACTCTTCAAAGGTCAAGTAGCTGTAGAAGATTCAAAAAAGAACCAAAATCCTTTTGACCTCTATATTCATGAATTGATTGTGAACTAGGTGTTCTAATGGAAGCTCTCTTCGCTTATCGCAATCCATCAACGGAAACAATGAAAACAGCATCAAGCAATGCCCTGTTTCTAGCTGGATTTGATCAAAGATTGAATGAGGACAAAGCAAATGCACTCTATGTGGAATATAAAAGGAAAGTGTACCGCCTTGCACTTTCCTATGTGAAAGATACTTATTTAGCGGAAGACCTTACGCATGATATTCTGGTGAAATGCTATGTAAACCGTAAAAAGTTTAACGGGGATTGTTCCTTTCATTCATGGATGCATCGTGTTGCGGCCAATCACTGTATTGATTTTTTACGAAAAAGTTATCGCCATCGAGATTTCCCTCTTGAAGAAATTGAGCTCCGTGGCAATGAGGATGGGTGGACGCCTGAATCGGAGGTCATACTAAATTATGATCAAGAAGAACTCAGGTGCAAACTGAATCAGCTGCCTTCAAAGTATGCAGAGGTGATTATACTCTACTATTATAAGGAGCGATCCTTGAAAGAAATTGAGGAACACTTGAATATCAAGCTTTCAACCGTAAAAACGAGGTTGTATCGTGCGATCCGGCTGTTGAGGAAAATGTATAAGAGCCCTGCGTGATGCAAGGGAACTGAAAATCCATCTAGATAGGAAAAGAGGCGTTTCTGTTCAATTTCGAACAGAAACGCCTCTTATTTTGCATCAATGGCGAATAAGGTAATCAAATGCTCCTAGTGAAGCTGTTGCTCCTGATCCCATTGAGATGATGATTTGTTTATAGGCACTGTCTGTGCAGTCTCCTGCAGCAAAGACACCGGGAACACTTGTAGCTCCATGCTTGTCTACGACGATTTCGCCCATTCTTGTACGCTCGAATTCGTCTCCAAGCCATTCCGTGTTCGGAACAAGGCCGATCTGGACAAACACGCCTTGGAGTTCAATATGATGTTCTTCACCGGTTTCGCGGTCCACGTATGTGATGCCGTCGACTTTGTCAGTACCGGTAATTTCCTTCGTTTGCGCATTTTTGATGACGGTTGTGTTTGGCAGGCTGTTGAGCCGGTCCTGAAGAACAGAATCCGCCTTCAGCTCAGGCGCAAACTCAATGACTGTCACATGTTTTACAATGCCGGCAAGGTCGATGGCTGCCTCGATGCCGGAGTTGCCTCCGCCGATGACAGCAACGTCTTTTCCTTCAAAGAGAGGACCGTCACAGTGCGGACAATATGCTACGCCCTTGTTCTTGAACTCTGCTTCTCCAGGCACGCCTACGTTTCTCCAGCGAGCACCTGTTGATAGAATGACAGACTTGCTTTTCAAAACAGCGCCGTTTTCCAGTTCGACCTCAATCAGGTCTTTCTTTTCCAAGCGGCTGGCGCGCTGCAGGTTCATGACATCAATGTCATAATCCTTCACGTGCTCTTCCAGGCTTGCCGCCAGCTTAGGGCCTTCCGTGCGGCTTACGCTGATGAAGTTCTCAATGCCGAGAGTATCCATAATCTGACCGCCAAAGCGCTCAGCGACAATCCCAGTGCGGATGCCTTTGCGCGCCGCATAAATAGCAGCACTTGCGCCTGCAGGGCCGCCGCCGACGACGAGCACATCGTATGGTTCTTTATCGGCAAATTCGGATGCATCCGGTTTGCTGCCAAGTTTTGCGAGTATTTCTTCAAGCGACATGCGGCCGCTGCCGAATTCTTCACCGTTCAGGAAGACAGTCGGCACTGCCATGATTTCTTTGCTTTCGACTTCTTCTTTAAAAGCCGCGCCGTCAATCATCGTGTGAGTGATGCCAGGGTTCAGAACACTCATCACATTCAGAGCCTGTACAACATCAGGGCAGTTGTGGCAGCTCAGGCTGATGTAGGATTCGAAGTGATACTCGCCCTCAATCGCCTTGATTTGGTTGATCACCTTCTGGTCAACTTTCGGTGCTCTTCCGCTGACTTGAAGAAGTGCCAGAACAAGAGAAGTGAATTCATGGCCAAGAGGGATACCGGAAAAAATGACCCCTGTATCTTCGCCGATGCGGTTGACGCTGAAGCTAGGTGTTCTTTTCAATTGAGCATGTTCCACTTTGATATGTGTCGACATTGTTGCCAGTTCATCTACGAGGTCCAGCATGTCGCGGGAAACTTTATCTTCTCCCGCGCATACTTTGAGCAGCACGTCACCCTCCATCATTTGGAGATATTGGGCCAATTGTGCTTTAATGTCTGCATCTAAAATCATAGTTGTCGCGCTCCTTAAATTTTACCTACAAGGTCAAGGCTTGGCTTAAGTGTTTCTGCGCCTTCTTTCCATTTTGCCGGGCAAACTTCGCCTGGATTGTTGCGTACATATTGAGCAGCTTTGATTTTGTTGATCAAAGTGCTTGCATCACGGCCGATGCCGTCCGCATTGATTTCCACTGCTTGGATGATGCCGTCTGGATCGATGATGAATGTACCGCGGTCTGCTTGGCCAAGTTCTTCAACAAGTACATCAAAGTTGCGGGAAAGTGTATGTGATGGGTCACCGATCATTGTATAAGTAATTTTTCCGATCGCTTCTGATGTGTCATGCCATGCTTTATGAGTGAAGTGAGAATCTCTGGATACTGAGAATACTTCAACGCCGAGTTCTTGAAGTGCTGGGTATTGATCTTGCAGATCTTCCAACTCTGTAGGGCAGACGAATGTAAAGTCTGCAGGGTAGAAGCAGACAACGCTCCAGTGTCCTTTAAAGTTTTCCTCTGTTACTTCAATAAAATCACCGTTTCTGTAAGCTTGTGCTGTGAATGGAAGCACTTCTGTTCCGATAAGAGACATCGTGTCATTTCCTCCTAAAGTGTATTTAATTACAGGCGGCTTGTCCGAAAGTGGGCAAATTCACACTGTAATTGTTATCAGTTTATATCAATTATTATATAGTATCAATTCAACAAGTCAAGCGAAACAATCGCAGATTTGACCCGTGCAGCTTTAAAGGAGTGAGGGGATTTGTTTGTTTTTTTGAATTTGTCTATTAAGTCGGTGTTTTTCGAGGTAAAATGGTAGGTAATTGTAAGGCGAATGTCCTGATTTCGGGGAGATTTTTATAGTATGGGAGAGTATGCGCATGGATAGGGAGCAGGCTAGGCAGAGGCGTGTCAATCACGTGGACAAGATACCCGGAGCATCGGCAAAGCCCAGCAAAATAGCCGTGCATGGTTCCTCCCGGGAAAAAGAACTGCCGCATCATGAGTATATGATGGTGCACCGAGTCATTGAGAGTTTAATGGACGGCTATCTTTCAATCGACCGGAATTGGAATATTAACTATATCCATAAGGATCATAGGATGCCGAATGGAAGGACAATTGAGAATTCAACGGGGAAATACATGTGGGATGTTTTCTCCGAAACAGTCGGAACGAACTTCTATGACATGCTTCATCTTGCTGTTTTAAATAGAAAGACGAAAAAATTTCAGACGTTTTCTCCGTATGATGAGGAATGGTATGAAGTCATTGCCTCTCCGCATGATGGCGGTCTCTGCTGCCTTTTTAAAAACATCACTGCTCAAATTAAATATGAGGAAGAGCTGAAACGGCTTTCAAGCCTTGACCTAATTGGGCAGATGGCCGCAGGTATCAGTCACGAAATTCGCAACCCATTGACGACGGTCCGGGGATTCATGCAAATATTGCGAAGTGATGAGAAGAGCGAAGAGAAACAGCGCTATTTCGATTTGATGATCGAGGAATTGGACCGGGCAAACTCTATCATATCTGAGTTTCTGTCAATGGGGAGTGCGAGAAGCTCGGAACTGGAGCCGATGAACATCAATAAAGTTATTGATGACACCGTACCTTTGATTCGAATCGATGCCCAAAGTCAGAATAAATGGCTTGATGTTCAGACCGAGCCGCTCACAGGGCTGATGCTGAACCGGAATGAAATCAGGCAAATGCTAATCAATCTTTGCCGTAACGGGCTGGAAGCAATGAAGGAAGGACAGACGTTGACGATCCGCACTTATATGGAGGAAGGCAACCCTGTGCTTGCCATTATCGATCAAGGAGAGGGAATCAGCCACGACATCCTGGGAAAGCTGGGGACACCGTTCTTCACGACAAAGGATACCGGCACTGGCATCGGCCTTGGCGTCTGCTATGCAATTGCCAACCGCCACGGAGCAAAAGTCGAAATCCAAACCGAAAAGACCGGCACTACCTTCCTGATCAAATTTGGGGTTTGACCCCATCCCTTTTAAACATTAAACGATCCAAGGGGTGGGGTTTTTCTTTTGATTTTTTGGATTAGTCTAGCATTAGTTGTTTTAACGGTGAAAGTTTGGTGGTATAATAGAAAGTTGAAGCAGTGCATAGAAAATAACCTCGGGCATCTTGAATTGACCAATTTTATAATCGGGTCATATATTGAGGCGAGGCCTTTAGCAGTTGTAAATAGATTATGCGGGAATGTCACATGACCTGTTATGTAGTTGGCTGTTGCGTTTGGCAGGGAAATCGGAAAATTGTCAGATCTTTAGTATATATACAGAAAAGGTGTGTTCCTAAGTTGCGCCGTGCTGGATGAGGCGCTGTAGCAGGAGCGGCAGCATCCTTTCTGCAAATCTTAGGGTAAGGATATGGTGAAAATGAGTGACAGACAGACAAGCACAGACGTTATCTTAATTGGCGCAGGAATCATGAGTGCCACACTGGGAACGATGTTGAAAGAGTTGGTTCCGGATTGGAAGATCACGGTTTTTGAAAAGCTTGGGAATGCCGGGGAAGAAAGCTCGAATGAATGGAATAATGCGGGGACAGGACATTCCGCGCTTTGCGAGTTGAACTACACTGTTGAAAGACCAGACGGATCAATCGATATCAGCAAGGCTGTCAATGTAAATGAGCAGTTCCAGCTTTCCAGGCAGTTTTGGTCGTATTTGGTGAAAAACAATCTGATCAAGAATCCTCAGGATTTCATCAGGCCGATTCCACACATCAGTTATGTACGCGGAAAAGACAATGTCGATTTTCTTGAAAGACGTTACCATGCACTGTCAGGACATCCGCTCTTTCAGGGAATGGAATATACCGATGACCCGGAAAAGCTGAAGGATTGGATGCCGTTGATGATGGAGAACCGGACCGTGACAGAGCCGATTGCGGCGACAAAAATTGATTCGGGAACGGATGTCAATTTCGGCTCTTTGACCCGTATGTTAATAGACCACTTGAAGAAAAACGATGTCGGTATCCATTACAACCACAATGTTATGAATATAAAACGGACAGGCGACGGGCGCTGGGAATTAAAGGTGAAGAATCTCGAAAGTGGTACCGTAGAACGCCATACGGCGAAGTTCGTCTTCATCGGGGCTGGCGGCGGCAGCCTGCATCTGCTGCAAAAGTCAGGAATACCGGAAGGAAAACATATCGGCGGATTCCCGGTCAGCGGTATTTTCATGGTGTGCAACAATCCGGACGTCATCGAACAGCACCACGCCAAAGTTTATGGAAAAGCATCTGTCGGCGCACCGCCGATGTCGGTGCCTCATCTGGATACAAGGTATATCGACAATAAGAAGTCCTTGCTGTTCGGGCCATTTGCCGGTTTCTCGCCGAAGTTCTTGAAAACAGGTTCGATGTTTGACCTGATCACTTCCGTTAAACCGAACAATGTCATGACAATGCTGGCCGCAGGTGCAAAAGAAATGCCGCTGACGAAATATTTGATCCAGCAGCTGCTTTTATCGAAAGAACAGCGTCTTGAAGAGCTTCGTGAATTCATTCCGAATGCGAGGCTGGAAGACTGGGATCTCGTTGTCGCAGGGCAGCGCGTCCAGGTAATCAAGGATACGGAAGCAGGCGGAAAAGGGACACTTCAGTTTGGAACGGAGGTCGTCAGTGCGGCTGATGGCTCGATTGCTGCGCTGCTTGGAGCATCTCCGGGCGCTTCAACGGCAGTCCATGTCATGCTTCAGATTATGGAAAAATGCTTCCCGGATCGACTGCCTGAATGGGAACCGAAACTGATGGAAATGATCCCTTCTTACGGTTTGTCACTGACGGAGAATGCTGATTACTTTAATGAGATCTTTGCCTCCACCGCGAAAACGCTGCTTCTGGAGGAAGAGCCCCAAGCGAGAGAAGAAGAGCAAGAGACTTTTGAAAAAGTATAAAAAGGCAAACGAGCCCCGGATCTTTGTAGATTCGGAGTTCTTCGGTTCGAAACCAGTTTGGGTGCAGAAAAAAACTCCGGCCCTGTACCGTTTCCAATGATGTTTGCGTAAACTATTCCAAAGCCCAAAGAAGAAGAAGGAGGGTTGGCGGATGGATGCGGAGATCATCATGCTCATTTCTACGACAGCGATCGGTCTGGCACTGTTATTTCTCGCAATCACCCGAAAAGGTACGGCAGGCCAAGCGTTTTCCCTTTGGCTGATACAATTTGTCGTTGTATCAGGAGCACATGTGTTTCTGTTGGAGCGTGGACTTATTGATACGTTCACTTCCACATATGGATTGTTGACCCTGCTGATGCTGATCCTTGTAATTGCAGCCAGCATGGGAGAAAGGCGTATATAACAGAAGAATGCCGGGCCCCTTAGTTGCGGGTCCGGCTCTCTTTATACCAGCGCTCCCAGTCTGCAAGTGTATCTGGAGCACGAGGGGGAGAAGTCTGGAAGCACGGCCGGCAAAAGCTCTTCCCCCAAGGATGATTTCAACACGGGGTACTTGTCCTGAAATTTCCCGGTTCACGGCTCAGTTCTTTTATACTTTAGGGGTTTGTCAGTGATATAGGAGGGTCAGGCTATGAGCTGTTCCAAGGGTATTTTTTGGCCGGCCGTCCCCGCAAACCGCATGACGAGAAAAGCCGGCTTGCCAGTTCATGTTACATTGGGCAAGCCGGCTATTTTTTTCATACCGCCTCTGCTTTTTGCGCATTTCCCTTTTTACGGTAAACGAGTGCAAGTAGCATGGACGGGACAGAACAGACAATCATTCCAAGGAAGGCATATCTCGGTTCGACATTATCATATAAAAAGCCGCCGAATACCGTCAGGATCGCTGTGCTCCAGCTGAGGGCCAAAGCGGAGTACAGCCCCTGTGCCTTCGGAATATCAGTTTGCGGAATATTGCCGGTCAAGTATTTCATGAAGGCGTAATGCCCCATTGCGAACGAGCATGCGTGCAATATCTGTGCGATGCAAAACACAGTTACACTTGGAAAAGAAAAAACAAGAATCCACCGAATCGTTGATCCGAGTGCAGCCAGTGCCAGCAATGAACCGACAGAAAACTTCAGAAAGAACCTGTCGGCAATGGAAAAGAAAACGATCTCCGCAAGTACCGCAATGTTGAGAATGACGCCGATCATGTATTTCGGGGCATGGATTTCCTGCAAATATATGTATCCATAGTTGTAATACGATGCGTGTGCCGCTTGCAATAAGATGACTGTTAGCAGTACGAGCCCGAAGTGCTTGATTTTGAATAGGCCGAGCATACCGCCTTTTTTCAGGTTGTCTTGCGGAGGCTTCCCCGACAAGGCGGACGGTGCCTTGGCAAATCCGAGTATGACGAAACCCAAGATACTGACAAGCAGTGCCCAAAAAATGACTTCATCCCCGAAGGCACCTGTGAAGATGGTCAGAACCAATCCTGCCGCAACAAACCCGATCGAACCCCATGAGCGACTTTTGCCATAATGAAGCAGTTGCCCCTTCTGTACCAGGACACCGGCTGCGCTGTCCAAAGCGGGCATCAGTGCCGGATAAAAAATGTGAAACAGCAAGGTGACGAATAGAAGCCCGGTAAAAGAGTTTGCTGGAATGTATAGGAAGAGGACAGCTAGTGTCACGACCGAAATCAAGTTCAACAGCGCCCTGCTGCTGAGCTTGCCCGACAGAAAAGGGAAGGCCGTCATTGTAGAAAGTCCTCTTGCCGCCAATCCGATACTCATGATCAGACTTGCTTCGGTTACCGTGATTCCTTTTGTATCGATCATCCATCCTGTCCAATAAGGGAGAAAAACGCCCCATGTTAAATAAAAACTAAAAAACTGTCTGCCCATCCATTTTTGTGCATTCATTCCCGTATCCTCCCATTGCTTGCATCATACCATGGCGATACGAAGAATGATAAGGGATTTGCATGTTATTCCCAGTCCCAAGGATACAGACGGGATCAGAACGGCCTGCCCTGCTGTCATCTCTACCTTTTCCGGATCGTAAAATTGTCGCGAAGCAGCGTCCAATTCTGCGGGAACGGATAGCCGAGAGCCCAGTAGCTGATTCCACGCAGGTTAAATTCCTTCGCAAGGTCGAATTTTGCCTGGGCGCTCCTTGCATCTTCAAACCAAACTTCATGGTCCCGGCCTCTTTCATCGGTATAGCGGAAAAATGGCGATTGGGCGGCTGTATCATACTGGATTATGGCACCATAGCGGACCGCTCGCCGGATTGCTTCCTGTGGACTAAACGTTTCCGCCTCCTGCCCTTGTTCGTGGGGAATGAGCCAGTCCCGGGCATAGATTTGAAAGCCGAGAAAGATTTTATTGGCAGGCATGACAGAGAGTGCATACTCAATTACGCGCCGGATCTGATTGATCGGGGAGATGGCTTGCGGCGGTCCGAGCCGGTACCCCCATTCGTACGTCATGAGAATGACGAAATCTGCAATTCGCCCGTGTGCTTCATAATCATGTGCTTCATAGAGTACCCCGGCTTGGCCTGGTCCTGTTTTGGGTGCGAGCGCCGTTGAAACGAAATATCCTCTTGGGTGCAGACGGTTGACCGCAAGCTGAACAAATTGGTTGTACAGTTCCCTGTCTGCCGGCAGAACATTTTCAAAGTCGATGTTCAGTCCGACATAGCCCCTCTGGTCCATCACCCCAAGGATATTCGTGATAACCCTTTCTCTGATTTCCCGGCTAGACAAAATGGTGTGGGCGACATTGGAGCCGGCCTTCGAAGCTGTGAAATTTGTAACGGACATCATCGGCGTGACATTATTGGCCCGAGCTGCCCGGATCATCTCCTCATCTTGAATAGGCTGCAGCGATCCATTCTCCCTGATCAGATAAGCAAATGGACTGAAATACGTCAGCAATTCGCCGACATCCTGAATGGACTGTACGGCTTCAGCGGGAGGCTGATAGGAGTAAGCATTCACTTCGATCAGCGGCCTGCGCCTCGGAACTGTCAGCGTCTGGCCGGGTTGGATGGATCCTGCGTTTATGTTCGGGTTTGCAGTGAGGATTGCCTGGACTGTTGTGCCGTATCGGTTGGCAATTCTCCATAACGTTTCACCAGACTGGACGGTATGGGTAATCGGCGGAATGAGGATGGACGAACCAATTGATAATTGGTTCGGATCTTGCAGACCATTTGCCCGGATGATTGATTGTATGGAAACACCAAAACGTTGGGCGATTGACCAAAGGGTATCCCCGCTCTTAATGGTGTAGCTCGAATAGGGAGAAGGAATGACGAGTGCCTGGCCAATGAGAAGTTGATTTGGGTTTTGCAGTCCGTTTGCCTGTATAATCGAGCCTGCACTTACAGCGTACCGGCCGGCAATCCCTCCAAGTGTTTCACCGCTTGTGACAACATGGATGATCATGATGAGCCTCCCTGCGTTATTGATTGATTCAATATATGTGGCAGGAATAAAGATTATCCGTACGATAAAGGATCATTATGGTACAAAGGACTGGTTTTTCGCTTCTCAAAAGGTGAATCCGTGCGAAAAGGAGAAGTGATGGTAAGAATAAATCCATCAGGCCAAAGTAGAAGCGGACTGGTGAAAGGAGCATATAAGCGGCAGAGATAGAAGACTTTTTAAAGCTGGACATCCGGATCGGCACGGTTATCCAAGCAGAGCTGTTTCCAGAGGCAAGAATCCCGGCGATTAAGCTTAAAATCGATTTTGGAGAAGAAATCGGTATTAAGCATTCGTCTGCGCAAATTACGAGACGTTATCAACCTGATCAATTGACAGGCAAGCAGGTTGCCGCGGTCGTTAATTTTCCGCCAAGACGGATTGCCGGATTTAAATCAGAAGTGCTCGTCATCGGCGGAGTCCCTGAGGAAGGGGATGTCGTCCTCTTAATGCCGGATCAGCCGGTACACAACGGCACAAAAATTTTATAGCCGCTTGGGAATAGTAATTTTTTCAAATAATTTGATATTCAGTATGCAAGAGGGGTAGAACGATATCATAAGGGAAAACACGGAATTTCACCAACATAAGGAATAGCAGGAGGAGGACATGAGCAAATATCAATCCAAGTTTGTCAAAAACATCAGGGGAAAACTAGAATCATGGCTTCATGAACAGGCTGTCGTACCCAATAGTGAACTATACGGGTTCCTGCGATCAGTCGCCAGTGCATCTGCTACATTCGGGTTGCCGAGCGCTGAAAAGGAGGCAAAGGCCCTGATTGGAAAGATGAAGGAACACGAGGAGCGGACATGGGGAAAGGAAGAACTTCAGAAGTTCCTGTTTCCGCTCATATCTGTCCTCTATTATGAGGAATTTACCAACCTCGAGAATGGAGGCGGGCGCAAAAACCTTGAGGATGGAAAGCTCATTATGCTCGTTGATGACGAACCAGCTCTGCTCATGTATTTGAAGGATGTTCTTCAGGAAAATGGCTGGATCGCCTTAGCGGTGGCCGATCAGGACAGAGCAATCCAGACATATTACGATATGCATCCCGACTGTGTCATCATCAATTTGGAGACCGATGACAGCTATAATGTGCTGATCAAGCTGAAGGAGAATATAAAGCGGCAATACGTCCCGATTGTCGTTACAAGCAGCGATACCTCAAAAGAAACGAGGGTAAACAGCTATCGGATGGGAGCGGATGACTTTATCCAGGCGCCGTTTGACAATGACGAGTTCATCGTCCGGGTTAATCGCCAGCTGGAAAGAAAGCAGGCGATGGATGAAGTGGCGCTCATTGATGAGTTGACGAAGGTTTACAACCGAAAATCTTTGCGCAGGATCTATGATTATGTAACAAGTGATTCGAAAAGAAGAAATAAATCTTTCAGCCTGGCTCTTGTCGATCTGGATCATTTTAAGAGAATCAATGATACATATGGACATGCAGCGGGCGACATGCTGCTTGTCGGTTTTGCTGACTATCTCGGAGAGAATTTGCGAAACGGAGATATTGTCATCCGTTACGGGGGCGAGGAATTTCTTCTGCTGCTCCCTGAAACCGCATCAAGGGAAGCGACCGTTATCCTTGAAAGATTACTTGGCGAGTTTTCGGCCACCCCATTTTATCCAACAGATGGCGGGGCCCCATTTTATTGTTCTTTCTCAGCGGGCGTCCAAGAAGTTTCACCGGATGAGGCGGACCTGAAGAAAAATCTGCAAACCGCCGATGGAGCCCTTTATGAGGCGAAAAACGAAGGAAGAAAAAGAGTCAAAGCCGTACAGTCGCAAATGATAAAGCCGCGCAAAAAGAAAATTCATCTCGGAATCGTTGATGACGATGCAGTCATTCGCGCGATGCTTGCCGATTTAATTGGAAAGAGCAAACTATCCGATGAATTTGATATGGAGATCCGATCATTCAAGGATGGCGTGGACTTCTATGAATCCAAATGGTATTTGGAAAGCAGAGATCCTTATCTTTTCATCCTCGACGGCGTCATGCCGAAAATGGACGGAATTGAATTGCTGCAAAAGCTAAGACAGTTACCGGGGCAGGAGCGATTTACGATCATCATGCTTACATCGAGAAAGAGTGAGCAGGAAATAGCTAGGGCAATCCGGCTCGGAGCGGACGACTATCTTACGAAGCCGTTCAAGCTGCTCGAGATGGAAACGAGGCTGAACCATTTAATCAAAAGGATGAAGTAGATGATAGAAATCAGTTTGGTCACCTTATTTATTGTGTTCCTCGGCTTGTTCTTCATTTTGATGAGTCTGTTTTTGTACATGGTAGTGAGAAAGTACAGCAATAATATGACGAGACAAAAAATAGATGGGCTAAAGGAACAGGCCCGGCTCGACATGTTCCACTTTCTGCAGACGGGTGAGGGGGAGGTCCTGGGGACCGATTCACCGGAAAGGCTCCAGGCACTGCTCGAACTTCTTGCGGAGTATTCCAATGTACTGGAAGGGGCAGAAGTTCAGGAGCGGATCCACTCTTTTGCAAATCGGCATTTGACTATGTTCATCAGGAAAGAACTGAAAAAGAGACGGTGGAGCCTGAGAATGAACGCTCTCTATTCTATCGAGGATTTCTATATGGCGGATCTTGAGCCTGAGCTGGTCGAGATGTATAAAAAGAAGCGAATCACCGCAGCCGAGAAGGCGCAAATCCTGCTCTTGCTGGCGAAATTCAATCATCCGGATGTCATTTCGTATATTGAAAGAGATGGCCAGGAGCTGTCGAATTTTTCGGTTCTGACGATTGTGTCCCATCTTCATGAGGAACGGTTTGGGAGCCTGGCTGATGACTTTAGCAATCTATCCCCGAAGCTGCAGTATGCGATTGTCGATACAATCGGTGATAAGCAGCTGACCCGTTATGAGCCGCTTTTGCGGAAGCTGCTTGAGCTGAGTGATGACGAATTGAAGATCCGCTCGCTAAAAGCGTACGCCAATTCAGGCATGCCAGTCGATGAAAGGATGATCGGAAAGTTCCTGGATTCCGAAGATTGGCGAATCCGCATGATGGCAATTAAAGTTGTCGGCACCCAGCGCTTGGAGCTGTACAAGGAAACCCTCGTCCGCCAGTTGTCAGATCGGGAATATTCAGTCCGGTCCGAAGCGGCAAAAGCAATCGTGCGGTTCCGGGATGGCCAGGCGCTGCTTAAAAAAGTGATGGGCCAGACGCAGGATCTGTTTGCGAAGGATATGGCGAGAGAATGGCTGGAAAAGGAGGGCGGACAACATTCCTATTAATTGGTCCAATTTACTTGTAGCGGGCAGCTGGCTCATTCTGCTGTATATGCTGATGATCATTCTTGTTTATGGCGGAATGCTCCTTCATTCCATTTTTCAAATTCGAAAGACGTATCAGCTGGATGATTTTGAGCCATATGAAGCCCTTTTGCAATCCGGATATACAAAGCCTGTATCGATCCTTGTGCCAGCTTACAATGAATCTGCAGGAATATACGGAAGCATCCGCTCCTTGCTCAGCATCGAATACCCCGAATATGAAATTATTATCATCAACGACGGATCGACGGATGATACGCTCGAAAAGCTCACCTCACGCTTCAAGTTGGTGAAGGTGAACCGTGTGATCCGCAGGCAGTTAGACACAAAGCCGGTTAAGGGTGTCTATCAATCTTCCATTTATCCGAATCTGATCGTTCTTGACAAGGAGAACGGCGGGAAGGCGGACGCCCTGAACGCGGGGATCAACCTCTCCAGATACCCTTACTTCTGTTCTTTGGACGGGGACTCTATTATAGAAACGCATGCATTCCTGAAAGTGCTGAAGCCGATCATTGAGTCGGATGATGAAGTGATTGCGTCCGGCGGCAGCGTCAGAATTGCGAATGGATGCGATATCCAGAACGGTGAGCTGATCAAGGTCGGCCTGTCCCGCAAGCCGCTCGTCGTCATGCAGGTAATTGAATATTTACGTGCGTTTTTGACGGGGAGGATCGGCCTGAGCCAGAACAATCTTCTCTTAATCGTCTCTGGTGCATTCGGCGTCTTTTCAAAAAGATGGGTCATCGAAGCCGGCGGATACGCCCATACGGTCGGGGAGGATATGGAGCTCGTCGTCCGTCTCCATAGAATCGTCAAAGAACGGAAATTGAAAAAGAAAATCATCTATGTCCCGGATCCTGTCTGCTGGACCGAAGCGCCGGAATCGATCAAGTTTTTGCGGCGGCAGCGGAAAAGATGGCATCGAGGCTTATTCGACAGCATCTGGAAGCACCGGAAACTGATGTTCAATCCGAAATACGGCACAATCGGGATGTTCTCCATGCCCTATTTCTTTTTCATCGAATTTTTAGGGCCCCTGATCGAATTCCTCGGATATATTATATTGATCCTTTCTATTTTTACTGGGAGCATCCATCTTGAATACGCCCTGTTATTTTTCCTTCTATCGCTGATTTACGGATCGATCTATTCGATGGCATCCGTTTTGCTAGAAGAGTGGAGCATGGAAAGGTATCCTTCGGTCCGGAATTTTGTCACCTTGTTTTTCATCTCACTGACAGAAACACTTTGGTATCGGCCGCTGACGGTTATTTGGCGGGTGGAAGGAATGGTCGAAACAATGAGAGGAAAGCAGGGCTGGGGAGAAATGGTGAGAAAGGGTGTATCGAATGACTAGGAAACATGGAATCATCGCAGCCGGGATCCTGCTCCTCTTCCTGGCTTTTTCATCTCCCTATTGGCTCTGGCTCCTGCAAAAACCCCAGGAGCTGAACATGCTGATCATCGACAAAACCGTCCCGGACCAATCATACCGGGAACATAAAGGGATCACTTGGCTTCTCAACCATCTTAAGTTTAAAAAGGAAGGAAGGGAGATATATGATCCAAAAGAGGACTATGCCGGTTTCATTCCGGGAAAAGAACCGCCGAAGTTCCAGACGCGGGAGCTGCCCAAGGACCTCTCTCCCTACGACATTCTTTATTTGACTGATGCCTACGGCGTTTACGACGACGAATACACCGGAGAAAACAGGGAAGGAACTCGTTCCACATTGCTGTACGGAGGCATGTCCCCTGAAGAAGTGAGAGAAATTGGCTCCTCGCTGGTGAAGAACCATCAGACATTAATTGCAGAGTTCAATACATTCGGTTCACCAACAGGGCCAGAGGCACGAAAGGGGCTTTATGGGCTAATGAATGTAGAGTGGACGGGCTGGATCGGCCGCTATTTTGCTGATCTTCAAGATAAGGAAGTACCTGTCTGGCTGAAGGAAAACTATGAAAATCAGCATGACAAACCGTTTTCATATAAAGGTCCGGGTCTCGTATTTGTCAGTGAGGAAGAAAAGTCTGTAATCGTTCTGACGGAAAAAGAAATTTCTGGAGCGCCGGTTCTGTTCAAGCCGGCAGGTTCAGAAGCGGAAAAGTATAATTGGGGAGGAACAATTGAGTACAATTATTGGTTTGATATCGTGATGCCGCTTGGCGAAGGGGAAGTACAGGCGAATTATAAGCTGGAGGTCAAAGCACAGGGGAAGAAGGTCTTGAAGGAGAACGGCATTCCATTAACTTTTCCTGCCGTCATTCACCATCAGGCAGAGTCGTATGAAAGCTATTACTTTGCAGGGGACTTTGCCGATCAAGAGAATTTGCCTTCCATCTACCAGATGAAAGGAATCACCTGGTGGCAGAAGCTGTTTTCCTTTCAGCAGAAAGGAAGAATCGACACATTCTATTGGAACGCGTATGTGCCGATGATGAAGGAAATCCTGGCGAGCAAAGGAAAGCGAGAGTACGGACAGAACGCATTTGTGCCTGAAACCCAAACGGAGGCAGGCATGAAGCTAATGGGAAAAGCCGGTGATCGATACTTGCAGGTGCTGAAAAATGGCAAATGGAAAGACCTCGTCATTAAAGGCGTCAATATGGGAATCGCGAAGCCGGGCTCTTTCCCTGGAGAGACGGCCATCACAAAAGAGGAGTATGCGCGCTGGTTCGACCAGATCAGCGAGATGCATGCCAATGCGCTCCGTGTGTATACGATCCACCCGCCCGCCTTTTACGAGGCGCTTTATGAGCATAACCGAAATCGCAAGGATCCGATCTACCTTTTTCACGGCGTATGGGTGAACGAGGAGACGTTTTTAGAAAAGAAAAACGCATTCGATCCATCGGTGACGGATGATTTCAAGGCGGAAATCGAGAAAACCGTTGACCTTCTCCACGGCAATGCGGTGATCCCTGAGCGCCCGGGTCACGCGAGCGGCAAATATGCCTATGATCTGTCCCCGTATTTGCTTGGCTGGATTATCGGAGTCGAATGGGATCCAGAAGGCGTTGTCGGAACGAACAGCAACAATCTGGAGCGCACAAGCTTTGACGGCAAGTATGTGAAGGCGGACAGTGCCTCTCCGTTTGAAGTATGGCTGGCTGAAATGATGGACCATACGGCCGTATACGAAGCGGAGAAATACAATTGGCAGCACCCGATGAGCTTCACGAACTGGGTGACGACCGATCTGCTTGAACACCCTGCAGAACCATCGGAAAAGGAAGACATGGTAGCGGTCAACCCGAACAGTATTAAGGCGAAGGAGACGTTTTATCCTGGGCTGTTCGCATCCTACCATATCTATCCGTACTATCCGGACTTCCTCAATTACGAGGAAAAATACGTAGAGTATGTCGATTATCGCGGGCAGAAGAACAGCTATGCAGGCTATTTGAATGATTTGAAGAAGCATCATGACATGCCGCTGCTCGTAGCGGAATTCGGCATACCCGCTTCAAGGGGCATGACCCATGAAAATGTATACGGCTTTAACCAAGGCAAGCATTCCGAACAGGAGCAGGGAAACATGCTAAAGAGCCTGTTCGAGGACATCATCGAGGAAAAATTGGCCGGCGGCCTCGTCTTCACGTGGCAGGACGAATGGTTCAAGCGTACGTGGAATACGATGGATTACGACGATCCGGACCGCAGGCCGTTCTGGGACAATATCCAGACGAACGAACAGCATTTCGGCCTCCTGAGCTTTGAGCCTGATGCGAAAGAAACACAGCTTCACGCTGACGGTACGGCGGCTGACTGGGATGCACGCGGAGAAAAGCCGCTCTACAGCGGAGGCAGCGAGGGCCCGGTCAAAACTGTCTATGTCTCGAGCGATGCCCGGGGGCTGTATCTCCGAATCGATTATGACGAGGAGAAATGGAAGGATGATTTTCGGACGACCATCCTGCTCGATACGATCAAAAATCAAGGTCAATCCACTGTTCCGGGCATCCCTTCTGCCAAGGAGGAGGGAATCGACTTCCTGATTGAGCTGAATGGGAAAGACGATTCCAGGGTGCTCGTTGACAGCTATTACGACACCTTCTATTACCATTATGGCGAGGTCCTCAAGATGATCGAACAGAAGCCGTATGCCGGGAAAAAGAATAATGGCGTCTACCATCCGATCCGGCTTTCGTTGAACAAGGAGCTGGAAATAGAGGGGAAAGGGAAGATTCCGTTCTCCGATTATGAGACAGGAAAACTATTGTACGGAAACGGCAATCCCGATAAGAAAGACTTTAATTCCATCGCCGATTTTTACAGAAAAGACGGTGTGCTTGAACTGCGTCTTCCGTGGCTGCTGCTGAATGTGAAAGACCCGAGCCAGAAGGAGATCATGGGTGACATGTGGGCAGGCAGCGGCATCGGCAGCACGGAGACGATCGAGTCGGTATCTGCAGCAGTGCTTGTTTCTGGACCGGGAGAGGAGGAACAGCAGCGCATCCCGGCGAACGAAAGGGAATGGATTGACTATACATGGGATAACTGGGAAGAGCCTGTGTATCATGAACGGCTGAAGAAGTCGTACAGCATCATGCAGAAGACGTTTAAGAAGTACAAGTAAAAAGCGCTGAAAGGCGATGGTTTTCGGCTAAATGGAAATCGCCGCATGCTAAAAAAGCATGCGGCGATTTTTTTTGCCTGTGATAGGACGAGGACAGGCATTCTTAAAAAATGTCCAGCTGAGTCACAAGAGCAACGAGAATCTGCAAAAGAAACTGCAATGAAATGGCGACTACTTTGTCAGTCGTCCGGACGGTATTGTCGCAAGAATCGCAAAATCTGCCGACTGCTCTGCAATATTATCGATGTTTCCTTATGATAAAGCTCAGATGCCGGCCGCATTTTTTATCCTGACGATAGGAGAAGCCTTCAGCGCTCTTGAAGGTGCATGTTCGGTCATGCAGCGTTTGCTTGACGGGAATGCCGGCTAGTTCACATTGTTTTTTGACCACAAGCTGATTGTCGATATGGTATTTTCTGGTTTGGCGATTGAAATAGATGAATTCATCCGCGTAGCCCAGCCGTTTGAATTTCTCATATACATCTTGATCCACTTCAAACTTTTCCTGGCTGATCGCCGGCCCAAGCTGGACATGCAAATTTTCCGGGTGGCACCCCTCTTCCTTCAGGAGCTTGCTGAACACTTTCCATGTAATCTCTTTCACGGTCCCTTGCCAGCCCGAATGAATAACGCCAATAAGTTCTTTAACCGGATCGTGAAAAATTACCGGAACGCAGTCAGCAGAAAAAGTACATAAGAGCAGATTCGGCTCATAGGTGTAGAGGGCATCCGCATCTGGAACTGCGTTATCAGTGGACTGGGCACCCCGACCTCTGTCGGCTGCGGTGACGAGGTGAATTCTATCACCGTGAGTCTGGCTAGCACATACAAAGTCATTTACTGTGCAGCCAATTGTCTCTGCAAGCTTTCTGCGGTTTTCCAGTATATGCTCGGGAGAACTGCAGCTATGGAGCGCCATATTATTCTCTTCGAATTCGGCCGGATCCTTCAATGTCACGCCGGAAATGATAGTTGCATCATTTTTATATAATTTCACGTTCATCTAAACCGCTCCTTTTACACGCATTGGAACCATTATCTCTGTGCAAATGAGGTTTGTAAACTCCCCTTTGCCATGCTATGTCGAAAGAGCCTGTCCGGTTTGGGGCAAAGAAAAGGATCTGCCCCAAAATGGGGAGATCCTTTACATCGTGTCATCCTTTTTTCCGGCGGCCCTCCAGGCTGCAACACCAACCCCGATAAGAGCTGCGGTAAACAGCGGGTTTTTCGTCAGCTTTACATAGTAGCTTCGCTTGCGGATCCATCCGAGATTCGTCCCTCTTTCATGCATGCCGTAGCCGGCACTGTAAAGGGCACTCTCCTCTTTAGGCTTTGAAGGTTTGTCAGCATGCTGGGTCGGATACATGATGAGCTCGATCAGTTTGTCCGACAGTCTTGGCAGCAATTCGCCAAGCAGCTTGTAAATCTTTGCTTGAGATCCGACAAAGAAATCCCTTTTTGGATTTTCCGCCGCGAAAAGGATGGCTTCGGCCACCGCATCTGGGGGATAAACCATTCCCCGATGGGCAGGCTGCTTGTCCAGATAACTTCTCGCATGCTCGTTGTAAGGCGTGTCGATCCGACCCGGATGGATCAATGTTACGGATACAGGTGCCTTGATCTTTTCGAGCTCCATCCTGACGTTCTCCGTCCAGCCGTGCAAAGCAAATTTTGAAGCCGAATAAGCCGACTGGATGACCGTCCCCCTGTCGCCGAAAAGGCTGCCGATGTTGATCAGCGCCCCTGGGGAGCCCTTCTCAGTAAAATGTTTAACAGCAACTTTTGTTCCGTAAACAACTCCCCAAAAGTTTGTTTCAAACATGCGGTGCATGTCTTCTGTGCTTACATCCATTGCGTGACCATAAATAGCGACCCCCGCATTGTTCACCCAAGTATCGAAATGACCGTATTCCTTGATGGCCTCCTCGGCAATCTTGTTTACATCCTCTTCCCGGCCGACATCCGCCTTAACATAGATGGCTGAATGGCCCTTGGAGCGGAGCTCTCCGACCAGCTCTTGCAGTGCGTCCTCGTTTCTCGCTGCTGCCACTACTTTTGCCCCGCGGGCAGCTGCCATTCTAGCGGTGACGAGGCCGATTCCACTGGAGGCACCCGTAATGACGATGACTTGATTATCGAGCTGTTTTAAGCCGATCTTATTAACCATATCGTCATTTTGGGCCAATTGCCGGATTTCATCTGTATCGGTTGTCTTCGGTTTAGGGAGTTGTGTATGACCTTGAATTCTTTCGGTTGATTCCATCTTTCTCCCTCCTTAAAGGCATCGAGACTGCCTACTCCGCTAGTGTTCGCTTTAATCAGAGGAAAGATGCAGCGAAGTAAGGGAGAAAGGCCGAAAACAAAACCACACCTGGATCGGTGTGGTTTATCGAAATTTATTTTGCCGGCGGTCCAAATTTGCCATCATGGAAATCACGGAAGGCCTCTTGAATCTCTTCCATCGTATTCATGACGAAGGGGCCGTATGCGACGGTGTCTTCTTTTAGCGGTACACCTGAATAAATCAATATTTTCGAGCGGTCATTCGCAGTAAGGGCGAGTTCGCTGTCCCGGTCGCTGCCACCCTCTTCAAAGGTAAGAATTGCCGCTCCGGTTTTGCCGAGCTTGGTCCGGGATGTGCCGACTTCTACTTCTCCGCTCCGCACCACGAGAAACGCATTATGATTTTCGGGCAGGATATGGGTAAAGGCTGCCCCTTTCTTTAACGAAATTTCCGCCATGGTGATCGGTACAAGACTGTTCATCGGTCCCTTCACCCCCGCAAGGTTTCCGGAATAGACACGGATATACCCGCCGTCGAAAGGAACGACAGGGGCATCTTCCATGTAAATGTTCTGATAGGAAGTCTCTGTTCTTTTTAGGCTTTTCGGCAGGTTCAGCCAGAGCTGGAGAGTATGGATCAAGTCGTCACCCACCGCTTCCTCCGCATGCCTGGCAGCCCACCCGGCGTTCATATATTGAACATCGCCTGACTCAAGGATTGAATGGCCTCCATGATTATCGATATGCTCAAGGCGTCCATCTATCACATAGGTGATTGTTTGGAAACCCCGGTGAGGATGATCGGAGAACGTGCCCCGCTTGAACCAATCATCCGCCATCAGGATGAACGGATCGAATTCTTCTTTTCGTTCCGGCGGGAGAACCCAGCCCTGCTGGACGTGAGGATAGCCGTTCTGATTGTATTTTACATACCAATAGTCGCGTACATCCCGTTGGAATCTGTTTATTTGTTCACTCATCGCTTCCACCTTACCTTCCTGAAAGCTCGTTTCCAGCACAACAGAACTGAAATGTCCAAAGCTTTTATTGCACATGAGTATAAGGAAAAGTTTACGCTCTGTAAAGCGAACAGTTTATTTATAAAAAAAGACACGCAGCGTCTCATTTGCATCAAGAGTGGCTAGCAGAACATTTTTTACTTCTGCCTGATAGTCGGAATGGAGCCGGGATTGGACCCATTCTTCATCACGGCTGCTTTGCTTAAGTTCCTCGGTATTGAATTTCCCTTCTTTGATAACCGTCAATGGGAGGGAAAAGGGTTCAGTCTTAATGCCTAAAGAGGCGGGAGTAAGGGGCTCGTATTGAGGATCAAGGAAAAAAGACAGTTTTCCGTCCGCTTCCCATGTTGCAAGGGCGACCTTCTTGAGGTCCGCTACTTTTTCCTCTCGCAACTCCTCCAGCAGGACATCGATTGAGATTCTGGCTTTTTTCAGGCCTTGGTACAGTATTTCACCATCCTTGACGACGGTAACAGGAGAATGGTTCACCATTTTTCTGAATGCAGGAGCCTTGAGAACAAGATAAACACCGGCTATGTATAAAACGACGAGGACAATGGTTGTAATGAGGGATCCTTTCATCCCAAGCTTCTCATCAGACAGAGGATGGGCGATGATATTCCCGATCACGAGCGCAATGACAAAATCCAGCAGACGCAATTGCGAGATAGTCCGCTGACCGAGCACCTTTGCCACAACAATCAAGAAAATGAAGGCTACAACCGCTCGGAGAACCCATTCGAAAGCAGCCAAATGCCCCTGGCTCTGAAAGAAATCCATGTACGTTTCACCCCTCCCAAATCGTCCCATTAGTTTGCCACGGAAAGCGCAGTCTTACCCATTTTAGAGCAAATGAAAAGCCGCCGGCATCAATGTGCGGCGGCTTTCCTAGGCTTCGGTCAGGCTTTTGCCCGGATCCAAAATTCAATCATTAGCTGGCAGGCAATTGCTGCAAAGAAAGCGGCGATCGCATAAATCAATCCAAACCGGAAACCGACAAGGAGTACGACCGCAATGGCAAGCAGCCAAAGAGCCCCGGACAAGAGACCGCCTTGCGCCATTCGATGAGGATCTTTATTCGCATAATAATGCTCCATAAACATTTTCTGTTCTTCAATTACCCAAGGCTTGAGGCGGTTTTTCTCTGTAATTAGGAGAAAGGCCAGGATCCCCAAGCCGGGAATAAGAAAAGGGATCAATGTGCCGAACACAGCTTGCAAACCTGCTTCTTTCATAAAATACAGCATGACAGCAGTGGTCACTCCGAAAAGGGACAGCCCTGTTGCCGCTGAATAAATGAGCGCCCGGATCTTATTCATCGGGAAATGGTTCGCTGTTTCCTGTGTCAAACCGAGAAAAACGAAAGCGGCACCTGAAAGGACAAGAAAAGGCATTAAAGAGGAAACGCCGGTGAAAACCTGATGGGTCGAGAAATAGCTGAGACAGCCAGCGATAATACCAAACAGCAATACACCGCCAGCAATTACATAGCCAATGGCATGCGGAAGCCCAACTTCCGTCTTTTGAGGGATGTACATCTGCCTGATGAACTCATTTCTCTTTTTCTTGCCCAACTCATCTGCAACAGAGGTGATATCCCCCAGTTCAGCCACTGCCTTTGTGAATGCTTCGTCTTCTGCCATTCCCTTTCCTTCCAAATCTTTTGCTCTCTCGGAAAGATTGACCCGGATTTCCTCTTTAAAATCGAGCAGAGCGGGCGTTTCTTCATAGCCATGAAACAGGTCATCGACATATTTTTCAATCTGCCGGTCCATACCATCACTCCTCCAATAATTTATTTAATATTCCCTGGGTGAACTCCCAGTCCAGTTTGTTTTGCAAATATTGCCGTCTGCCATCCTCTGTTACCCTATAGTATTTTCGTCTGCCCCCCTGTGATTCATCTCCCCAGTAGGCGATAATCAGGCCGTCCTTTTCCAGCCTGCGGTAACTGGAATAAAGGGTCGCCTCCTTCAGTTCATACTGCTCATCCGTCTTATCGAGGATTGTTTTATAAATCTCGTAGCCGTAACTGTCCCCCTTAGCTAAAATACCGAGAACAATCGTATCTGTATGCCCCCGCAATAAATCCGAAGATAATTTTCCCTGCATAACCTCACCACCTTGAATGACTGACCATTTACCTTATCAATAATATTACTATTACTGTCATAATAATATACCGAACAAAATAAAAAAGCAATGGGAAATTGAACCCCATTGCTTCAAAATGAATCGTGTTTTAGAAAAAGAGCAGCAGTCCGCTGATTGCCGGCGTCAATACCATCGCCGTTTTCAATACCGGTTTTGGCACGAGGTTGGTGAACTTTGCGCCGATATAAGCACCGATCATCGTGCCGACGAGTACCTTGACAAGCAGCATCACATCCAGCAATCCGGCTGTCGTATAGCCAGCCCCGCCCCCAATTGCAATCGGCACAATCACAAGCATCGTCGTGCCGACCGATTGCCGGAGAGAGAGTCCCATAAATGTAAGAAGTCCAAGCTGGATAAACGGTGTGGAACCAATGCCGAATGCCCCGGAAAGCACACCTGTCAGCAATCCGAGCACCGCGGCTTTGGCGATAAGCACCGCCGCAGGCGATTGCGGTTTGGCGGTATCCTTGCTTTTGAGAAAAAACAGACGGAATATTAAAAGAGCGGCCGACAAAAACAACATGCCGCCGGTAAAATAATGGAGTTCCTCCTCTGGAATGAAGGCGGCAAGCTTGGATCCCTCGAATGCACCCAACGCTCCAAACACACCAACAAGCAATCCGGATTTGACGGACAGGTTCCCTTCTTTAAAATGGCTGAAAGCCCCTGATATGCTTGTGAACGCCATCGCCGTCAAGGAAGTGGCGACTGCTGTATGAATCGGTATATGAAAAACTAGCGTTAAAATCGCAATAATGAAACCAGCCCCACCGGCCCCGATGAAACCGAGAATCGTGCCCATCACGAGCATCGTAAATATAATGGCCATAGCTGACACCCCTCTTTAAAAAAGCAACAATGCCAGTATACCACTCTGCGTCATCTGCCTAGGCGGCAGATGCATGAATATACGTGCGGGCGCTTTGGAAATCAGCTAGGGAAGAGGGCGGAATCTGATTTTTGCATCAGGATGCGCTTTGGCACGTGAAGGAAAGGAATCCAGCTTACTACCGGTGTAAAAGAGGTGGATAGACACATGAAGGAAAGAATTCCAGCGCACTTCCAGTATCAAAGCGGGATCTGACAGATGTAGCCAGTTCTCCCGCTTGCAGTCCCATTAAAAAGAAAGGGAGCCTGTTAAAGCTCCCCAGCCTCTGTCAGTCTCCGGTATTCTGCCGCCACCCTGCTCACATCTTCATAGAGCAGGCGCAACAGGTTTGGACGTCTTCTGGCGGCAAGCGGATGATAGGCCACTGTGGTCTGCCAGCCGCGCACATCGTGCCAGCTTCCTCTTAGCGACTTCACCTCGGCCGTCTCTTCTTTGAAAAAGGAGCGGACCGCCACGTTTCCCATGCAGAGAAGGAGGAGGGGGTTCTTTTCTTGGAGCTGTTCCTCCAGATGCTGCATGCAAACTGCCCTCGTCGTTTCCTTTTCGTACGCCCGCACCGGTCTTCTTTTCAAAATGAAGGTGGTATAAAAATCCTCGGCCTGCAAACCGGCCTGGTGGACCGCTTTTTGCAGCGTTTCCCTCGTTCCGCAGACAAAGGGATTTCCCTCTCGATCTTCACGCAAGCCCGGGTTGTCCAGGATGACCATGATGGGCGCATCAGGGTTTCCTTCTCCCCAGATCATCCGGGAGCCGTGCTTGTAAAGTCCGCAGTCCCGGCAATCCTTCTGTCCAGCCGGTACCGGTTCTTCCGGCCAGCTTACGGGGCAAAAATCAGCCATATGATCAACTCCTTGCTATACAAACAGAATAACCTTTGAGAGCGGAAGGTAAACAGGAAACCGGGTCCGCCGGCCGGTATAAACACGCAGGGCCCGTAGCCCCTTGAGCGGGAATGGGGGGACGATGATTAGGGCTTCGCTTGGAGACCTCGCGGTGAATGAGGCAACAAGTGAGAGTGTCGGAAGGGCCTTTGCGGGTATTTCTTTCCCGGTCAAACAGGATATAGCATAAATGAAAAGAAACGAAGACCGCCGGGTATCCAACCCGGCGGCCGTTTTTCATTTTTTCTTCAAATGTCTGAGATAGCCCATTGAAGCAGCATAGGCAGCTGTTCTGGCAGGGATGCCTTTTTTCATTAGGTTCTCTGCTGTTTGCTCAATTTTCTGGCCTGCTCCGTTACGATTCATATGCACGCCCTCCTTCCTGCCTATTATTTGTGGAGGGCTGGGAAATATGAGTCATGCCGAGTGTTCCTTCAAATCAGACCAGTTCGCCGGCAAGATTCCCTCTTCCGGGCAGCAGGCTGGCGAATAGATCCTTGATCAATTCTGGCGAAACTGGTTTGCTGTAAAAGTAGCCTTGGATGATATCGCAGCGTTCGTTCCGGAGCCAATCGAGCTGCGACTGGGTTTCGACGCCTTCCACGAGCACCTGAAGGTCCAGGTTGTGGCCGAGCTGTATCATCGAACGGACAATTGCTTCCTGGCCGCTGTTGCCGAGCAGATGGTCAAGGAAGGACTTATCTATTTTCAAAACTTTGATCGGCAGCTCCTTTAAATGCTTGAATGAGGAGTAGCCTGTTCCAAAGTCATCCAGTGAAATTTGTATGCCCATTTCTGCCAGCTGATCCAGCTTTGCAATTGTATACTCGTCAAAGGCGAGCGAGGCGGACTCTGTAATTTCAAGCTCCAGGTAGCGGGGATCCATGCCTGTTTTTTCAATTGTTTTTTTAAGAGCCACAAGAAAATCCTCTTTGGCAAACTGAAGCGGAGAGATGTTAACGGCCATGGTGATACGTTTCATTCCTTCATTTGCCCACTTTACCCATTGGCAACACGCTTCATTAAGGACCCATTCCCCGAGCTCGTAAATCATTCCCCGATCTTCAGCGATTGGAATGAATTCCACCGGTGAAATGTTTCCGAGGAGAGGGTTCTTCCAGCGCAAAAGGGCTTCGACACCATCGATCTTTCCACTTTCCACGCAAACCTTCGGCTGGTAAACAAGATAGAATTCTTCCTGATCCATCGCTTTCAGCATGAATTCCTCCAATTGGACATCCCGGCGGATTTTTTCGCGGATCGTCAGATTGAAAGGGGTAACCCGGTTTTTGCCGTTCTTTTTTGATTCGTACATCGCCAGGTCGGCAAAACGGATCAATTCATTGGCCGAAGAGGCCTCTTTCGGATAGTCGCAAATGCCTGCACTCACGGTAACCCGGATATTCACCCCATTTAATGTAAAAGGGATGTTCATTTCCTCTACAAGCTGTTCTGCCACTGCATGAGCAAGCTTTGCACGTTCTCCGGCAAGGAGGATGACAAACTCGTCGCCTCCTACGCGTGCAGTCAGGTCGCTCTCATGGCCAGCTTGTTTCAAACGTTCGGCTGTCCCTTTTATCAACTGATCCCCAGCCTGGTGGCCGAGTGAATCATTGGTGAATTTGAGCCTGTCCAAATCCAGGAAGATACAGGCGACCTCTTGCTCTTCTTCGATCCACTGCTGGAGAATCGCTTCCAGCCGATGCCGGTTCGGCAGCCCTGTCAGGGCATCATGGAAGGCCATGAATTCAATTTTTTCAGCCGCACGGACTTTTTCGGTGATGTCGCGGAAAATCCAGAGTGAATGGTTCAGTTCCTCTTCTTTTATCGAATGTCTCGTTGCTTCGATAATGCCTTCACCCAATGATATCCGCAAATCCCTGTTATGCGGAACAGCCTGGCTAAGGTCTTTATGGAAGTCCGCTAAGTTTTTATTAGCCGCCGATCCGCCGCCAATGCCGATAAGTTGGCGAAAAGCACGATTGGCATGGAGGATGAGGCCGGTCTGGTCTGTCACAACGATTCCATCTTCCGCTGCATCAAGCAATGTGCTTTGGATCACTTCCCGCTTCCGCCATCTCCCTTCCAGGATGATTGAAAGAAAAAGAAGAGAGAACATGACGAAAGCGACGATTGCCACAACCCAGGCGAGCGCGGTTTGATTGATGGCACCAGCCTTCATCGACTCATTCATCGCAGCATCTGTCGAAAAATGGGCAGCCGCCATTCCGATGTAATGCATGCCTGTAATGGCGATCGCCATCATGAGCGACGCGAGTAATTTGAGTTTACGGGACATCGCTCCCTTTGCATATGGGGAGTGGAATCCGATCCACAACGCGGCCATGGCGGCAAAGATGGCGACAAAAATGGAGACCGCGAACAGTTTGGTATTATAGCTTATTGTCACAGGTTTGATTGCAGCCATCCCGATATAATGCATGGTGGCGATCCCCAGCCCCATCACAATTCCAGATATTGCAAAACGGACGGCACTGAATTTGCCGACCGCATTCATATAAAAGCCGATCAAGCAGCCGATGACAGCTGCGATTACGGAATAGAACACAAGCGATTTATCATAATAAACGGGAATCGGAAAGTGGTAGGCGAGCATTGCAACGAAATGCATGGACCAAATCCCGAAACCGAGGGAGATCGCTCCGGAAAAGAGCCAAGCGGTCTTGGCTCTTTTTCGTGTGAACATCACCCTCCTTGCTAACACAATCGAGGCATATGCGGCAGCAACAGCGATAACGTAAGAAAGAGCAACAAGCAGCGGATTATGATGCTGGGCGTGCTCAAACAACATATGGTTCATTCAGTGTATTCTCCTCTAAGGTAGATATGTAGCTCTATCATACAACACACGGAATCCTACTGAATACCGCTTTGAAAAAAATCAGGGTATATTTCGACAAATCCAAGAACAAGAAAAAATGCAGCCTGTTCTCCACTGCTTTCCATTGAGCGTAAAATGGTGAAAGATCCCGTTTTAAAGGGTTTCTCCGTGTTAGGGAGAATAGGTATGAGGAGAAGGATGATCTTTCATTAGGAAAGGAATTGGTGTTGCAATGAATGAAAAATGGCTGGACTGGGCGAAACGCCTTCAGTCGATTTCCCAGGCGGGGCTTACATTTTCCAAGGATGTGTACGATCGGGAAAGGTATGAAGAATTACGGGAGATCAGTGCTGAAATCATGGCCGCGCATACTGGGGTTGAACTCAGTATGATAAAAGAGCTGTTCGCCAATGAAACAGGCTACCAGACACCGAAAATGGATGTACGGGGAGCTGTTTTCAGAAAGGGCCGCATTCTAATGGTAAAAGAAAAGATGGATGATAAATGGGCTTTGCCGGGCGGCTTTTGTGAAGTCGGTTTGTCTCCTTCAGAAAACATCATCAAGGAGATAAAAGAAGAGGCGGGTTTTGATGTCATTCCACTCAGGCTTCTAGCCCTGTTGGATATGCACAAGCATCCGCATCCGCCCGAGCCCTATCATTATTATAAAATTTTCATTGAATGCGAGATTACAGGAGGCGAAGCAAAAACCGGGGTGGAGACAAACAATATCGGCTTCTTTGAAGAGCATGCGCTCCCCGAACTGTCGGGCCGCCGAAATACCGCCTCGCAAATCAAATCAATTTTTGAGCTGCACCGAAATCCAAGCAAAGCGGTGCTGTTGGATTAAGGGCCTTTGAAAAAATGGGGGCAGGAGACAGCCATACTCTCAAGGATGTGAGCAATGCAAGGGGGCGTGACTGCAACCACCATAATCATTTTCCCTGCATTTCTTTCCGCACATCTGCCACTTTTGGAAACAAGGGGCCTAATAGGTAAGATAGAAGTGAGGGGATGGAAACCAATAGGGATTCTATGAAGGCCGCGGAGAATGAACTTTGCAAAGGAGCATTGAATGCGTTATTACTCAAAAGTGTTACGGTATATTTACATACTTTATAGTTCGGTATTTTTGCTTCATATTTTAAATGTGATTTTTACGGATGGAAGATTCGACGCGCTGGTAGGATGGCTGGCGATATTGCTGCTTTTCCTCTCCTTTCCAGGCGCCACGCGCCTGTTTAAGATTTTGAGCGGGGCTTTTATCACGATCGGCTCCGGGGTTTTTCTTGCCTCAGGGCAGGAGATCTCTGCCATTCCGGAACTGATGATTTCGAATTTGTCGGTTCTAGCCCTGCTGCTGATGCTGCCATGGATGAGCAGTGCCGTTCAGGTCGGAGGATTCGACCGGACGATCACTTCAATGCTGGAAGCGAATGTGAAGGATTTGGGGCAGCTCTATCCACGCAGTTCGGCGACGACAACCGTCCTCGCCGCTTTCTTGAATTTGTCCGCTGCTACCATATCCCAAGATGTGCTGAAGAACAATTTATCGAAATATCCGAAGAGCTTGAGAGATTCGTTCATTTCCTCGGCGACTCTCCGCGGCTTTACGCTCGCTCTGCTCTGGAGCCCGCTTGAGCTGCTGCTTGCTGTCAGCATTTTTACTACCGGGGTTGATTATGTTTCCTTATTGCCATCGCTTTTGCTGATTTCCGCAGTGACATTTATGACGGACTCCATCTGGGGGCGGTTGGCGTTTCGCAGGCATCCCTATGAGTCTAAGGAAAATGTACAGGTAATGACGAAAAAGACAGTGCTTCGGCTCGTTCATCTGATTGCCGCACTCGCTCTGTTTCTCCTTCTTGTCATCTTGCTTGGCAATTGGTTTGATTTCGGCTTTTTGCTTGCTGTGACCATTTTGATTTTCCCATTTTCGTTCCTTTGGTCGGGTGTCATGAAAAGGGGCCGGCGCTTTTTGGCTGAAGGGTGGAGTGCGTGGAAAGATAAAACAAACGGCATGCAGAATTTTGTCGTGCTTTTTATTTCTCTTGCATTTTTCGGCAATAGCTTGAATGGTTCGGGATTTATGAACATGTTGGAGAAACCGATTCTCGCATTCTCGGACTATCCGTTGCTTATTTTCTTTCTAATCCAGATTTTCTTCATCTTCATGAGCATGTTCGGAGTGCATCCGGTCGCTACAATCGGCATTCTTGGCGGGGTGGTCCCGATTCTGCTTGAGATTATGAACCCGCTCAGCATCGCCATCGTCCTGATTTCTAGTTCGATTGCCACCTTGACGGTCGGGACATATGGACTTGTTGTTACGCTCACCTCGATGAACACAGAGCAGAGTCCGTATAAAATCACCTTGTTGAATCTGCCGTTTGCGCTTCTGTATGGATCGGTCGGCACCATCGTCGCCTGGCTGCTATTGTGACATCCGGAGATCGGCTTTGCAGTTGTTTCTCATTTTATAAAGTGTATAATTTGCAAAAAGGGAGAAGCAATTTTTCATATACGAAGGGGGAATTCGCTTGTATATTGTCCACTCTACATTTTCAGTCGATGACCATCAGGCGGATGAAGTCATCGGCATCTATAAAAGTCGGTCCCGGTCAGTTGATAAGGCTGAGGGCTTCCTTGATTTCCTCCTCCTGCAAAATGACAAGAAGCCGGGGGAACTGACCGTTCAGCTTGTATTTGAAACAAAGGAGCAATACCTGAATTGGGTGCGAAGCAGTGACTTTAAGAGAATTCATGATTTGGAGAAGAAGTATCCAAACAAGGAACTGGCTGCGGTAGTGCCAAAGGTCCGCCAATATCAGGTGGTGGCGACATGACAGCTATATCACTTTTGGGCATGGCTGAAAAGGCGACAAACCTCATGTATGAGCGAGATCCATCCCTGCTTGAACGTTTCGGTACGAAAGGGAAAGCAAAATGCCTTGAGGATAATGAGCATCATATGAGACAATTAAGGACAGCCCATGAGTTGGGCAATTCTCAGTTTTTTACCGATTATGCAATTTGGCTTAACGGGATTCTTATAAAACATGGAATGGAAACGAGGCATCTTGTTGAAAACTTCGCCATTATTCGCGAAATCTTACCGTTGGAACATGCAGAATGCCACCGTTATCGGCTGTTTCTCGACGAAGCGATAGAAGAACTTCAATCTATTAATCTGCAATGAGGGGGCGCTGTTGATGGAAAATGAAGCGCGTGATCTGGCCGCAAGCCTACTGGCGGGTGATCAGCGGGCTGTCTTGAAGAAGCTGGCTGAGAGACAGCATGAGCCGGCATGGAAGGTTCATCATCAACTTGTCACACCGGCATTGCAATATATTGGACAACTTTGGGAAGAAAACAAGATTACCGTAGCGGATGAACATTTGGCTACCGCAGTTTGCGATATGGCCATGTCCCGGTTTTACAATTGGCAGGGCGGAGAGGGATATGGCGGGAAAAAGGTAATGCTTCTCTGCCTGGAAGGGGAACAGCATTATCTCGGTTTGAAAATGGCCAGCAATGTGTTTTTGGAAGAGGGCTGGGAGGTCCGGTATTTCGGGCCCAATCTCCCGCTTGAGTATGCCTTGCAGGCAGCGGCAGGCTGGAAGCCGGATGTAGTTGCGCTTTCCGTGTCCATCGCCTATCATCTTATCAAACTGAAAGCTTACGTGAACGAACTATCCTCGCTGCCGGACCGGCCGTTGGTCATGGTCGGGGGAAGGCTGGCAAGTCTTTATGATTTGAAGCCTTATTGCAATGAGCAAACGGTGATTTTGCATGATATCAGCACACTGAACACGTGGTTAAAAACGGCAAATGTACAGGAGGCCGACAATGTCAATTCATGAGCGTGTTTTACCAGTACCTTATGTAGAAATTGACGCAGAAGGGAATATCCTTTCCTATTCTGCTGCAGCAAAGCAGGAGTTTTCGCTGCCGGCCGCTCATATCAGTGCTTTAATCGACGAAGGAAGCATGGGGAAATTTTTACGGTATGGGTTCCAGACCGGCGAAACAAGCGAGCTGGAGTTAAATTTGATTACAAAGCATCATCCTGCAGCTGCTTTTGATGTGCAGATTTCTTGGGATTCCTCGGAGCATGGGCAAATTGTGTTTCTTGCCAAGCAGGACCGGATTTCCAAACTGGAGGATCAGCTGCTATCTTTGCACCAGAGGCTCGAGTCCACAAACTTCGAGCTGTTTGAGAAGAAGGAAGAGCTTGAGCTGACGATGGAAAGGCTGCGAAAATTATCTGGGCCTTATATCGCCCTTTCGAGAGAAATCGCGCTCATCCCGCTGTTCGGGGATTTGTCCGAAGAGACCCTGAAGGCCATCACGGAACAGGTAGTCCAAAAAGCATATGAAGGCCAGCAGTCGACACTTTTGTTTGATTTCACAGCTGTAGACGAGATCACTCTTTCAGGCATATCAAGGCTGTTGGAGCTTTTTCAAATTTTGAGCTGCATGGACAAGCCTGTCCTGAAAATTGCCGGGGTGAAGCCGGAGCATTCCAGGCAGATGAACCAGTATCAGAAGGACTGGCCGTGTGAATTCGTCCCTACATTGGAAATTGCCTGCCGGGAATTATTTTTCGGCCGCAAAGCTTCCGGCTCGATAAAAATCTAATAAAAACTCCGGAACAAGGGACACAGGGCTCTTGTTCCGGAGTTTTTTCAGTCTCGATTTTTCATCCTTATCGTTTCATGAGTTGGAGATCAATATAGAGCCGGCAGTTCATGTTGAAGTTATTGAACCGGATGGAAGTGGTGTCGGCGATTTGTTTGAGCCGGTACTTCAATGTGTTTGGGTGGATGAAAAGCTGTTCGGCCGTCGGTTTGATCCGGCAATTGTTCTGCAGGTAGGCTTCCAAGGTTTGCAGCAGGCTGGACTGGTTTTCCTTGTCCTTCTGCTGGAGCTTGAGCAGGTCTTCGTGGATTTCCGGTTTTCCACCGTCATAGCGGGCAATTGCTTCCAAATAGCGGAAGACGCCAAGATTCCTGTATTCAATGTCTGGAATAGCGGGAGTTCCGAGGAACTTCGCTGTTTCAATGACTTTCAGTGCTTCCTGATAGCTTTTTCGCAGTTCCGGAATGGAGGAGTACTGGCTGCCAATGCCGGCATAGAGGGTGAACGGTTTGAACTGGCTCAGCACCGTTGACGCAAGCTGCCTGGCACTCCTTGTTAGGGTAGTGTCTCCTGTCAGGCTGCTACCGATAATGACAATGACTTTCATCTCAGCTACTAAAACATGTGAAGGTCGGTTCAAGGCATTAACGAAAAGCCTGATTGTCTCCGCCAGCTCCAGAAATAGATCCTCATCCTGGTTGGCAGCGGTGAAGGCGGTCACAATAAAGGACGACGGAAGAACGATATTCGCATTGGCTGCCTCCCATTTAATCTGGCTCTCCGTTTTGTACATATCATCGAAGACATTTTTATAAAAGCGGGTTTTTCTTTCATCATTCAAGGTTTTCAATTGATTCTCCCGATACAGCAGCTTGCCGATATGGAGGGATACTTCAGTAAGGAAGTCCATTTCCTCCTCCGTCAGTGGCGGATCCGTCTCCTGCACCCATATATAGCCGAAAATCTCACCTTTATGCTTTGTACTGGCGACCACGCGCGGGTTCAATCCGATATCTTCGATTTTCGGCAGGCGAAAGGGGCCTTCTGCACTCCTGAGTCTTTCCACAATCCCTTCGTCCATGAACTTTTCCAATATCGGGATCGGCCACCGTTTTGCAAAAATTGTCTGCTGATTTGCTTCGTCAAAATGGTCAATATAGTAGGAACTGTAGGCCAGCAGGGAGAATTGGCCGCTTTCAACAACGATCGGTTTTTTTAAGTGCGTGCTTACCATCTCTGTAATCTCATTGATATCCGACGATGCGAATATCGAATCCAGCAGCTTGCTCATCAGGCTCCCCCTCCGCAAAAAGATCGTTTCTATTCTTTTATCATACTGATAAAAAGAGAGGAAGTATAGACGGAAGAAAAAAGGCCCAAGGCAGGGGGGAATACCCTTGCCTTGGGCCTTTTCTGTCTCGATCAGAATGTCTCTGACGTTGTTTTTGCTTGCATGTGAAGCTGGAGATAATCCGGGCCGCCCGCTTTTGAATCAGTGCCGGACATGTTGAATCCGCCGAATGGCTGGTAGCCGACAATTGCTCCTGTGCAGCCTCGGTTAAAGTACAGGTTGCCGACATGGAAGTCTTCGCGTGCTCTTTCCATGTTCAGACGGTTCGTTGTAATGACAGCGCCCGTTAAACCATACTCCGTATTGTTCGCAATCTCGATTGCTTCGTCAAAGTTTTTCGCTTTTGCGAAGGCGACGACCGGGCCGAAAATTTCTTCCTGCATAAGCCGTGCTTTCGGATCCACGTCAGCGACAATTGTAGGCTGGATAAAGTAGCCTGTCTCGCTGTCCCCAGTACCGCCTGTCAAAATTCTTCCCTCTTCTTTTGCGATGTCCATATAGCCCATGATTTTATCAAAGGAAGCCTGATCGTTCACCGGTCCCATGAAGTTTCCGAGATCCACCGGATTGCCGACCTTGAGCTCCTTCGTCAGCTCTACCGCACGCTCCAATACTTGGTCATACACGTCTTCCACGATGACCGCACGTGAACAAGCGGAGCATTTTTGGCCGGAGAAGCCGAAAGCGGATTTGACGATCGATTGGGCAGCCAGTTCGAGATCTGCTTCTTTGTCGACAACGATGGTGTCTTTACCACCCATTTCAGCAATGACGCGCTTAAGCCAGATCTGTCCCTCATTTACTTTTGACGCGCGCTCGTAAATACGCATGCCAACATCACGGGAGCCCGTGAAGGAGATGAAGCGTGTTTTCGGATGGTCGACAAGGTAGTCTCCGACTTCCGCCCCGCTGCCCGGCACGAAGTTCAGCACGCCTTTCGGAAGGCCCGCTTCTTCCAGTACCTCGACGAATTTTGCAGCAACGACCGGAGTGGTGGAAGCCGGTTTCAGCAGCACCGTGTTGCCTGAAACAAGAGCGGCTACCGTTGTCCCCGCCATGATGGCAAATGCAAAGTTCCACGGGGAGATGACGATGCCGACGCCGAGAGGGATATAGTCATAGCGATTGTACTCGCCCGGACGGCTTTCCACAGGCATGCCGTCTTTCAGGCGGAGCATTTGGCGTCCGTAATATTCCAGGAAGTCGATTCCTTCCGCTGTATCCGCATCTGCTTCGTTCCAAGGTTTACCTGCCTCTTTTACGAGCAGGGCGGAGAATTCGTGCTTGCGCCGTCTGACAATGGCTGCCGCTTTGAATAGGATGTCCGCGCGGATTTCCGGCCTTACTTTTTTCCAAGTTTCAAAGGCTTCCACCGCTGCATCCATCGCTTGCTCGGCATGTTTGCGTCCGGCTTTCGATACACGTCCGATCACTTCCTTTTTGTCGGAAGGATTGTAGGAAACAATTTTATCTTCAGTCGTGACTTTCTCTCCGCCGATTGTCAGTGGATAGTCCTGGCCAAGATAGCCTTCCACTTGCTTTAGAGCTTCCTGGAACGCCTTCATATTTGCCTCTTTTGAAAAGTCAGTAAAGGGTTCGTGTTTATATGGAATCATGTTTGCATTCTCCTCACGTAATCTATTTTTTCTTTGTCAATCTGCCAAGCAGGAAAGCTCCGGCAGCGACACCGATAACGGTGTTCGTCTTTTTGTTGAATACCTGCTTTGCGACAAGGTTCAAGTTTTGCGGCCTTTCGGCGAGGCGGCGCATGAAATACCCATACCAGTCTTTGCCGAACGGTACATAGGTGCAGAAGTTATAACCCTGCTTGGCAAGCTCAAGCTGCATCTCCTTGCGGAAGCCGTACAGCATTTGGAATTCGAATGTATCCTTCGGAATGTTGTGGGCTGCCACGAATCGTTTCACATGCTCGATGACGTTGTGATCATGGGTGGCAATGGACGTGAATTTTCCGTTCAGCAAGTGCCATTCGATCAGTCTGATAAAATTGGCATCGATTTCATTTTTGTTCTGGTAGGCATATTCCGCAGGCTCCTTGTAGGCGCCTTTGACAATCCGGAGCCGGTAGTCTTTATGTTTTTTCAAATCATCCTCGGCTCGGTAAAAATAAGCCTGGATGACTGTTCCGATATTGTCGTATTCCTTGGAGAGTTCTTCAAGCAAGTCGAAGGATGGCTGAAGATGGCCATGATCCTCCATGTCGATGTTGATAAACATATCGTATTGATGCGCCTTCGCAACAATCTCCGTCAGGTTTTCCAAGCAAAAACGGTAATCAATGTCGAGGCCGAGCTGTGTCGGCTTAAGAGAAATATGGGCATCGGCTCCGTTTTCATGGATCGCCTCAATGACAGCCAGGATCTGCTCCTTCGCTTCCGTTGCTTCTTCCCGCTTATATACAAACTCTCCGAGATTATCAACCGTACAGGAGATCCCGTGAGCATTCAGCTCTTTGATGCTTTGAATCGTTTCTTCAATATTCGTGCCGGCCACAACGCTCTGAGCACCGAGCTTTAAACCATATTTTTTTGCAGCGCTGTTTAAAAACTGATTCTGGGACAAGCCGATAAAAACATCCTTTAATAGTGCCATAGCCATACTCCTCTTATATTTGATTGTCATTCCGTGTTCACACAGGAGGCATAAGCGGAAAACGACATTTGAAACCGCTTCCACCTCATTTTACAACCGAACCATCCCCGTAACAATGTACGCTCCATACAACAAATTCCCTTGGCCATTGTCCAAAAGTGACAAAGGAATCGCTTTAAGCAGTTACGTAACAGGGCGAGGAAACGAAAAGGGATTACTTTCGCGGGTGCCCATTATGGGGTATGATGGATGGAAATTCGTATATGTTCTAAGGGAGGATGGGGTTAGATGAAGGTCGGAATGATTGGGATCGGTGATATCGCCAAGAAGGCGTATCTGCCAGTGTTAACGGAGATTGCGGGGGTTGAACTTTACGTATGTACAAGAAATGAGGCGACCTTGTCGGAAATCGAGGCAAAGTATAAGCTTCATCATTTATACAGCAATATGGAGGAGTGGATGGAAAGCGGGATTGAGGCTGCATTTGTTCATTCCTCGACGGAGTCGCACGAATCGATCATTGATCAGCTTTTGGATCGGGGCATTCATGTATATGTGGATAAGCCGATTACATACGACGGCGCATCCTCACGCCGGCTTTTGGAGAAAGCGGAAGAGAAAAACTTGATCCTGATGGCCGGCTTCAATCGGAGATATGCCCTGCCATATAAAAAACTGAAAGAGGTCGAGCGTCCGAACATGATTGTTATGCAGAAAAACCGCGGCCATCAGGCGGGTGATGCACGGACGTTTGTTTTCGATGATTTTATTCACGTGATTGATACTTTGCTTACCTTATTCCCTTATGCGATTGAGGATGTCCGGATCCGCGGTCATCAACAAGATGGAAAGCTTCATCATGTGGTCCTCCAGCTTGAAGCAGCGGAAGGAACGGCAATCGGGATTATGAACCGAGAAGCCGGTACAACAGAGGAAAAAGTGGAAGTGATGAGTGAAGGTGAGACCCGGACTGTGCTCAATGTTAATGAAACCCGCTCACATGCCGATAAAAATATTCTCCTTTATGGAAGCGACGATTGGGAACCGACGTTGAAAAAAAGAGGCTTCTATGATGTGGTTGCGGCATTCCTGGAAGCTGTGCAGACGGGCGAACGCGGGCAAAATGTGAAAGAGCAAGATCTCCAAACCCACCTCTTAGCCGAAAAAATCGTCCAAAGCATCGAGATAAAATAAGAAAAAAGACCGGTCTCCACACAGGGAGCCGGTCTTCCGTTTGTTATCGGTTCAAGCGCTGCTCTACAGCCTGCAGCACGTCATTAATGGAGTTTCCTTCCATGCTAACGACAGGGAAGTCGAACTGATCGACGTTCGAATCGCCCAAAGCACGCACGACTCCTACATCATACCCTTGCACCTTTTCATCACTTTCAAACATTTTCACTTCATAGCCTTTTTCCTCAAGCGCTTGCTTTACATCAGAAAAAGGTTGTTCTACAGCTATTTTTGCCATTATTCAGCCCTCCTTCTCTGAGATATTGGATCAATACAATTACCATTCCCCAAGACTGATCGGTTAAACAAAGAATTGGCGGCTAGGGTCAGAGGCATTCTGCCCTCTTTTCCTATGTAGCGGAATATGAGTTTTTGATTTAAACTTGGTGTACAAATGTGAAGATGGGTGTGGTCGGATGTTTACATTGTTGTTAATTGAGGATGATGAGACATTGTTCGCGGAGCTTCAGGATCGCTTGTCCTCATGGTCCTATGATGTCCGTGGGATCAAGAACTTTGACAAAGTGCTGCAGGAATTCACCGAGATCAAACCGGACTTGGTCATCGTCGATATTCAATTGCCAAAATACGACGGCTTTCATTGGTGCCGGATCATCCGGGCCCATTCCAATGTGCCGATTATTTTCCTCTCTTCTAGAGATCATCCGACCGATATGGTAATGTCGATGCAGCTTGGTGGGGATGATTTTGTGCAAAAGCCGTTCCATTTCGACGTGCTCCTCGCCAAGATCCAGGCAATTTTGCGCCGGGTGTATAACTACAGTACAGAACAACCAAACCTCAGGACATGGTGCGGGGCCGCTGTTGATTTTGAAAAAAACACAGTGGAGAATGAGATCGGTTCAGTAGAGCTGACGAAAAATGAAACATTCATTTTAAAGCTGCTGGTTGAGCAGAAAAATAAGATTGTCACGCGGGAGAAGCTGATCAACAGCTTATGGGATGACGAGCGATTTATCAGTGACAACACGTTAACGGTGAATGTTAATCGGCTGCGTAAACGCCTGGATGAAATCGGGCTTGGCCAGTGGATTGAAACAAAGGTCGGACAAGGGTACATTGCATTAGAAAAGGAGAGCAGCGATGTTTAGGCTCTTCCTCAAGGAAAGGCGAAGCTGGATCACATTTTTTGTTTTTTGGCTTGGCTTGCTGATCTTCTTATCCTTTCTGGACATTGCGATTCCGATAAGGCCGATTTTATATGTCGTCTTTTTATCGTTGATCCTATTCATCTTGTTTCTCATTCTCCGCTACAGGAAAGAAACGGCATTTTATAAAAGTATAAATGAGTGGCAAAACGATCTGGACCTTTCATCTGTAACCGAGCCTTCCAGCCCGTTTGAAGAGTTGATTGAAAAACGGATTATTGAACAAACGAGACAACTGAAACAGAACATGGCACATCAACAAACGGAACTGGAGCAGGAGAAGGACGATTTGCTGTCGTGGATTCATGAGGTGAAAACACCGCTTACCGCGATGCACCTGATGATTGAGCGGATGGATGACGGGGCATTAAAGTCCGACCTGCTGTATGAATGGCTTCGTATACATATACTCTTGGATCAGCAATTGCACCAAAAAAGGATTGCTTTTATGGAGAATGATCTTTATATCGAAAAGGTCGACCTGGAATCCCTCATTTTCAATGAGATTAAAACATTGCGTTCGTGGTGTATCCAAAAAGGAATCGGTTTTGAAATCGACCTGCAAGTGACCGAAGTGATCAGTGATGGAAAATGGCTGTCTTTCATCCTCCGCCAGCTTTTATCCAATGCTGTGAAATATAGCCGTGGTTCGGATATTATCATTTCAAGCCGATTCAAGGAACAAAACGTCATTCTGGAAATTCGGGATAGCGGGAAGGGCATAGATCCGAAAGATATGCCGAGAATATTTGAAAAAGGATTTACTTCCACAACCCGATACGACAAAGCGGCAACGGGGATGGGTCTTTACCTGGCACGGAAGGCAGCTTTCCCCCTCCGAATCGAGATTGAAATCGACTCCAAGCTGGAAAAAGGGACAACGGCGGCATTGATTTTTGCTGAGAGAAATGAATTTTCAAAGGTTATGGACATGTGACATTTTGTCTCATGTCCATTCTTCTTACATCTGATGTGACAGAAATGTCACTTTGATATCGCAATTGTTCGTTGAATCGAAGGCAAAACGCCAGCCCGCTTTTTATAATGAAGCTAACAACGGTAAGGAGTGCGAGGCTATGAACATATTAGAAGCAAGCAAACTTCATAAAAGCTACGGAAATAAATTGAATCGGCAGGAGGTATTGAAGGGAATAGACCTTGTAATTAAAAAAGGGGAGTTTGTCGGCATCATGGGGGCATCCGGTTCCGGCAAGACAACGCTTTTAAACGTATTGTCCTCGATTGACAGGGTAAGTACCGGATCAATAAAAATACAGGAGAAAGAAATGACGAGCATGAAAGAAAAGCAACTGGCAGAGTTTCGCAAGAATCATCTCGGGTTTATCTTTCAAGACTATAACTTGCTCGACACGCTGACGGTCAAAGAAAATATCATGCTTCCCCTCTCGATTACGAGGACGCCGAGACGGGCGGCTGAAGAGATGTTCCAAACGTTGGCAAAGGAACTGGGCATTTACGATTTGCGCGACAAATATCCGAATGAAATATCCGGCGGGCAAAAACAGCGGACATCTGCAGCACGGGCGTTCATTCACGAGCCCAACATCATTTTCGCCGATGAACCGACGGGGGCATTGGATTCCAAAGCGGCTTCCGATCTGCTGACAAAATTGAGTGAGCTCAATAAAAACCGGGAATCGACAATCGTAATGGTCACGCATGATCCTGTAGCGGCAAGTTTTTGCAGTCGGGTCATTTTTATCCAGGACGGTCAAATCTATACACAATTGATCAAGGGGGATCAGTCAAGGAATGAATTTTTCCAGGATGTCATGAAGACGCAAGCGGTGTTAGGCGGGGTACAGCATGAACATTAATACGCTCATCTATCGCAACTTGAAAAAGAATCTGAAAAACTATTTTCTTTACGTATTTGCTCTTGTTTTCAGTGTCGGGCTCTACTTTTCTTTCGTCACCCTTCAATACGATCCGGCTATGAATGAAGCGAAGGGCAGCATTAAAGGCGGAGCGGCAATTAGAGCAGCGTCCGTCTTGCTCATTGCGATCGTGACGATCTTTCTGCTTTATGCCAATACGATCTTTATCAAGCGGAGAAGCAAGGAAATCGGCCTTTTCCAGCTGATCGGCATGACGAAAAGCAGGATCTTCGGAATCTTGACCGCGGAAAATTTCCTTCTCTACTTCGGATCGATGCTTGTCGGAGTCTTTATCGGCTTCTCTTTTTCCAAACTGGTTATGATGATCATGTTCAAGGTGACCGGGGTGAACGAAGTCGCCTCACTGCATTTTTCTACAAAGGCATTCGTGCAAACGATCATCGTATTTGTTTTGATTTACTTGTTTATCATGGCAATGAATTATTTGTTTATACGAAAACAGACAGTTCTTTCGCTGTTCAGGGTGACATCGTCTACAGAAGGAAAAATTAACAAGATGTCATTCTGGGGAGTGGCCATTGGCTTAGCCGGCATTTTATTCATTGCACTGGGCTACTATGTCTCAACCCGATTATTCGGAGGAGATTTTATCTCCATGACCAGTTTATTTGCGGCAATGGCCTTTATTCTGGCGTCTGTCATTCTCGGCACCTATCTTTTCTATAAAGGCTCTGTTTCGTTCATAGCCAACGTGATCCGCAAAAGGAAAGGCGGCTATCTTAACATCAATGATGTGCTGTCCCTGTCTTCCATCATGTTCCGGATGAAGTCCAATGCAGTGCTGCTCACCGTCATTACAACGGTTTCTGCACTTGCGATCGGGCTGCTGTCGCTAAGCTATATCTCCTATTACTCCGCGGAAAAAATGGCTGAACAGTATGTGCCGAATGATTTCACTTTGAAAAGAGCCGATGATGCTGAGAAGTTTGAAGTGATTTTAAAAAGAAACGGAATCGGCTACAAGGAAATAGAGATTGAAACCGTACAGGCACAGCTTTACCTGAAAGACATCATGACAGGCAAAATAGAGGATGGCGGGGCTGATCCGTATACGATGCAAACGGCAGTTGTCAGCGATAGTTCCGTTGGCTGGTCTCCTCTATCAAAGGATGAGGTTGTCCTTTCCGGTTATTCCGATTTTCTGGGGAAAATGATGCCCTTGAAGGATAAAGGTGAAGTAAAAATAAAAGGAAAAACGCTGGATATTCCCCTTTCCTATTTAGGAATGAAGAAAAAGCACTTTATTTCCGTTTACTTTACCAGTGGAGGACCGATCGCCATTGTCAGCCAAGAGATTTTTGATGAGGTGAAAAAAGAAGCGGATCCTGCAATTCAAAAGCCGATCTCGAAATATATTGGAATCGATATTGAAAATAAAGAAATGCTGAAAAAAGCGAATGAACTTTTTCAAGCGTCAGGGTTTATGGAAGGGGCCGGGAATGATACTCGGCTGGGAAGCACGGAAATACAAAAGAAAAACATGGGGCTTGCCATGTTTATCGTCGGATTTTTGGGTCTGACCTTCTTGATCACGTCCGGTTGTATTCTCTATTTTAAACAGATGGACGAAGGAGAGGAAGAGAGGCCAAATTATACGATATTGCGGAAATTGGGCTACACACAGAATGATTTATTGAAAGGGATTCAGCGAAAGCAGCTGTTCAACTTCGGAATCCCGCTCATTATCGGGCTGAGCCATAGTTATTTTGCTGTTCAATCGGGCTGGTTCCTGTTCGGGAGCGAATTGTGGACGCCGATTTTCATTGTCATGGTTCTTTATACCGCCCTTTACTCAATCTTCGGCTTCTTATCCGTCCTCTACTATAAAAGAGTCATCAAAGAAGCACTATAACAGCGATTCAGCAGGCCTGTCCTCTTGCCGTGGACGGGCCCTTCTGTTTATTTGCAGTCCATGGTAGGATGAGGGGGAGGCAGCAAATTATTTAGTGATTGCTTTCTCAGGATGGGGGTGTGGGAGATGGGTGTGCCGAGTTGTCCAGAGTGCCGGTCTGAATATACATATGATGATGGCCGGATGTTTGTATGTCCGGAGTGCGCGTATGAGTGGAATGGGGAGACAGAGGCTGCAAGCGATGATGATCAGTTGGTCGTCAAGGATGCGCACGGAAACCATTTGCAAGACGGAGATACTGTTACCATCGTCAAGGATTTGAAAGTGAAGGGCAGTTCTTCCGTTTTAAAGATCGGGACAAAGGTGAAAAATATTCGTCTGGTTGAAGGGGACCATAACATCGATTGCAAAATCGACGGGTTCGGAGCGATGAAACTAAAATCGGAATTTGTGAAAAAGGGATAGCCGGGCAGAGATGCCAAGCTATCCTTTTTTTAACCTAAAGAGGGTGATAGCTGCCGCTTATAGCGTCCACAATCACCTGTTGCTGGGGTTCCCCCGTCTCGACTTCTGAAAATCGGACCAGCCAATAGGGACGGTAAAAGAGTGATAGCTTGATCAGCCGAAGTGAAGGGACGGTAAGGAACTTTGCTTTTTGGGAAAGGGTCTGGCTGATAAACCGTTTTGCAGCTTCTTCCGCTTCCATCCTTTCAACCTTAACAGGCAGCGGCTCTCCAGTGCCCCTGTTCTGGTTGAAAGGATCGGGCTGGACATCGACCACTGCGCCCTGTCCGCTTACCGCATCGATCGTGCAGGCCATTCTTCCATTTAGCTTCAGCAGGCTCGCGGCCTGGATTTTGAATTCAAAAAAATAATAGGGATACAAAAGCATCTGTTCGATCTTTGCTTCCTTTGTTATGTCCATTTGCCTTAAGCCGGCTAACACTTCATCCTTTGAAAACAGTGGCCTTTGCATTATCATTCCACTCATTTCAGTACGGCCTCCTCTGGTTTTTTCGCGAGGAACTCCGAAATGTTTTTCGCTTCCGGAGCCAGGTTTCTGGCAATGTTTTTATCAAACTTCTTGGAGTAGTTCCTGCTGCCTTTCGACTTTTCAAAGATCTCGATGATCGGTGCAGTCGGTTTCTTTCCGATGAAGCTGCCGATCACCATCCCAAAAATCGAAACAAGCAATCCTGCGAGGAACGGATGAAGACCGGTCGTTGCATCAAGTTCCAGTGATGTCCAGGTGATGTTTGTAACGGCACCGCCGATCATGGCGAGCAGGCAGCCGAGACTTGTCGCCTTTTTCGAGTAAACGGAGGCAACATATGGAACGAGAAAGCTGTTCCCCAATGTTCCGAAGGCAAATACGACAAGACCGACAACGGTCGGGGGCTCATAAATCGCCACAATGATCCCGACAATACCGCCTGCGAAGATGCAGAGACGGGAAACAAGCACGGTCGTTTTCTGGGACGCATTGCGATTGATGAAACGCTGATAAACGTCGCGGGAGAGGATCGTTCCGGCCTGCATCAGCAAGGAATCGGCGGTGGACATTACTGCCGACATCACAGCGGATAAGAGCAGTGCCGCAAAAATCCCCGGGAATAATGTATAGGCCAGCTCTGTGATGGCGAGTTCAGGATCGCTGATGTTCGGAAGGAGGATGATGGTCGCCATTCCTAAAATGTACGGGATAAAAATAAAGAACTGGTTCCAGATGGCACTCACCATGATGGCGCCTTTTACTGTTTTTGTACTCTTCATCGACATATGGCGGACAACGACGTGAGGGAGGCCCATATATCCGATAGAGAAAATCAGAATGGCGCCGAGCACAACACCCCACTGTCCGTAAAAGGCCAGCCCTTTCCCCCAAATGCTTAAATAGGTGGGATCAAGCTTTGCCAGGGATGCATTCAGCCCGCTGAGACCGCCGACGCGGAAGAGCGCCAGAAAGCCGATTCCGGCAACACCGAGCACCATGATGATGCCTTGGACGAACGAGGTATAAGCAACGGCCAAATACCCTCCGGCGACTGTGTAAATGATGATAACGCTGATGCCGATGATAAGGGAAAGCTCATAAGAGAACCCGGTCAGTGTCGCCATCGCCTTGCCGGCTGCGATAAATTGGGCGCAGACATAGGCGAAGAGGAAGACAATCGAAATGACCGAACCGACAACACGGACGCTGGCACTTTCAAACCGTTTCTCCAAATACTCGATCGGGGAGAGGGCGCCAAGCAGCTCGGACATCCGCCGCATTCTCTTGCCAAGAACCGAGAGATTGATGATCGATCCGCCAGCATCACCGATAGCGTACCAGACCGCATACCAGCCGTATTGGAAAGCAAGCGCCGGCGCCCCCATGAACATATAGCCGCTCATTGCCGTCGTCTGCATCGTCATCGCCGTCACGGCAGGCCCGAGAGATCGCCCTCCGAGCAAATATTGCTCCGTGGACTGGGAGGACCGGCGGGAGAACCAGAGCCCGATCCCGAGCAATGTCAGTATGTAAAGAACAAAGATAATGGCATCTAAATTCATCTAAGAACCCCCTCCTTATTCAACTTGGTCATCTTCTTCCCTATCATCTTCCTTTTTCAGCTTGAAATACATGATCACTCCGAGACAGACCCAGATAATAGGCCAAGGGACAATCCACCAGAATGTTTCCGCCGGCAAATTGAACAAATGGTCATCCTCCTTTTGTGTAAACGTTTTCATTAACTATATCGAGACAAATTCCTGTCCGCAATGGACAAAGTGTCAGGCAAAATGGTTCCTCTGGTTGCTAGTATGCAACTTGCCTAAAAAAAGACCTTCTTTAATCCCTTTAGACAAAGAAGGCCGTTTTCCTCTATTATTTTGCGGATGACATTTCATTTTCATCCGACAGCTCTTCATCCCGCTGGAATTGCTTGCGGAAGGAGATGGCAATTACGCTGATCAGGATGGCCATGACGGCGGTGAAAAGATAAATCGGTTCATAGGCTGCATGGGCCGCTTCGCGGAACGCTTCTCCCAAGGCGGCACGAACTTCCGGAACAGGGATTTTATCAATCTGTTCCTGCAGGTTCGCTGTGGCGCTGCCGTTACCGAGCTGCATCATGGCATCCTTTGGCATCTCGGCAGGATTGATGCCGTGCTCCTTCAGTTTCTCCGGTATGAAACTGCCAATTTTGCTGAAACCGTTTTGGATAAAGGTCGCATAAATGGTCGGCGAGATGGTGAGTCCTACTTGCCGGGCCACGGACAGCGTGCCGATAGCCGATCCCTTTTGACGTCCTGCAGCATTGGATGTGAGAACAGTCAGTGGCGCACCAAGGACAAAGCCGAAACCGACACCGGCAAGAACGGAAAAAACAATGAATGTCAGTTTTGTATCGGCAAAATAACCGAGTCCGCCAAAGCCGATCAGTGAAATGATACCAGACAGTACAAGCGTTTTGACAGGTCCCTTTTTATCGACGAAGTAACCGCCGCCGCCGGCGCCAATGCCAGATGCGAGTGCGAGCGGCGTCATCCAATAGCCTGATTTAGCCGCAGGGATCCCAAGGATTTGCTCGACAAATGACGGGATGAAAATGACGGCACCAATCAATGTTCCGGACAGAAGGCCCATGATGAGCGTCATGGAAAATGTCGGCTTCTTGATTAAGCTATAGGGCAGGATCGGGTCGATCCCTTTTGCTTCATTGCGTTTTTCCACAAAAATTAATGCGGCAAATACGATGACAGCCAGGATGAGCAGCCCAAGGACGCTCCGATCTAGGGCGCTATTGAGCAACCGCCCGCCGGTCTCCAGATTGTTAACAGCGAACATGATACTCAGAATGCTGAATGACAATAGAGAAATCCCAAGAAGATCAATCTTCGACATGGCTGCTTCCTTTGTCTCATGCAGAAAGAAGATCCCCGCTACGACAAGAAGAATTCCAATCGGGATATTAATCAAGAACAACCAATGCCAATTGCCTGTCAGGTCGATCAAAAAGCTGCCAATGTTCGGGCCGAGAACCGATGCAATCCCGTTCATGGCCCCAAGCAGGCCGAGCATGCTGCCTTGCCGATCTTTAGAGAAAGTGCTCAGCACATGCGAGCTGGCAATAATGAAGATTCCGCCGCCGCCTAGAGATTGGAATAAGCGGGAAGCAAGGAAAAAGGTGAAGTTCGGGCTGAAAGCGACGCCAAGAGAACCAATGGTAAAGATGATAATTTCGATGATAAATAACTTTTTGCGTCCGTATCTGTCTGCGAGTTTCCCGACAATCGGAGTGGTGACGGCGAGTCCTAAGGTGTAAAGAGTGATTCCCCAGGAACCGAGCTTCGTTGACACGTCAAAGGATGTATTGATCGTCGTCAACGCCGCACTGATGATTCCGTTGTCGAGCGCAGCCATGAAGACGCCGATCAAGAGAATATAAAAACCGAAACCCTTCCTTTTCTTGTTACCTGCATCTGCCATACAAGGATTCATCTCCTAGCCCTGAATATCAATTATGTTGCAGATTTTCTTCCTGTTATCTTATACAGCCTATTTCCGGACGCTATTCCGAGTTCATGCAGTTCAAAAAACATGGCTCCAAAAATTTTTACTCTATCATCCTATCCTAGCAACATTAACAACAAATGAACAATCTATTACATAAAAGTTCAGAAAAAAAGCCTGGTCCCCGCTGCAATAACAATGCAGCGGGGACCAGGTCAAAATAAATTAGGCGACATCGGTCCATCCAGAGATGTCCTCTTCAAGGGGCAGTTCGTTTTCTCGCGCTTTCCGGGCTGCACGGAAGAAAAGGAAGAGCAGGACGGCGGTGCCGATGAAGCTGCCAATCCAGGATGCGGTCATCGGGAGTCCGAATCCGATTTGAGCGTTCAAAATGTAGGTAATCACCATGACAAGCATGAAGGTACCGGGAACAAGCGATACCCAATAATTTTTCTTGGCAATATACAAGTACATAGCTCCGACAAACAGTGCGATAACGGCGGTCGCCTGGTTTGCCCAGCTGAAGTACCGCCAAAGAATATTAAAGTCAATCTGCGTCAGCAGGACGGAAATGATGAACAACGGCCCTGCAATCCAGAGGCGGCTGGAGAACTTCTTCTGTGCGATATTCAAATATTCGGCAATGATCATCCTTGCACTTCGGAACGCCGTGTCTCCGGAAGTGATCGGCAAAACGACGACGCCCAGCACGGCAAGTGTTCCGCCAATTGCACCGAGCATGGAAGTCGATACTTGGCTGACGACAGCGCCCGGCCCGCCGGCGGCTAATACTTCGTTCAAGCCGCCATACCCGTCAAACAGGCTCATTGCGGCTGCAGCCCAAATCATGGCGATAATGCCTTCTGCAATCATCATTCCGTAGAAAATTTTCCGGCCTTGGCTCTCTTTTTGAGTTGTCCGGGAAATGATTGGCGTCTGTGTAGCGTGGAATCCTGAAAGTGCCCCACATGTGATGGTAAAGAACAGCAGCGGGAAGACCGGTGCGTTGTCAGGATGGAAATTCTTTAAGGACAATTCAGGAATCGGTGCGCCGGTTACAATGATGCCCACTCCAACGCCGACCGCGCTGATGATAAGCAAGGCGCCGAAGTAAGGATAGAGGCGGCCGATGATTTTATCAACGGGCAATAGTGTAGCTAAAATATAATAAATGAAAATGGCGGCAACAATAATGCCCAGAGCAATTTTTCCGTTCATCAGCACATGCAGAAGACTTGCCGGTGTGGAAACAAAAACGGTTCCAACCAAAAGCAGCAGCAGCACGGCAAAGGCATTAACCACATGTCTCATGACCTTGCCGAGGAATTTACTTGCTAATTCCGGTAAGTGAGCTCCACGGTTGCGAATCGAAATCATACCAGTCAAATAGTCATGGACAGCTCCGGCAAAAATTGAGCCGACGACAATCCAAATAAAGGCGACGGGCCCATAAAGCGCCCCCATGATCGGCCCGAAAATAGGACCGGTCCCTGCGATATTCAAGAGCTGAATCAAGGAGTTTTTCGGAGTGCTCATCGGCACATAGTCGATACCGTCCTTGTTGACATAGGCAGGGGTCGCACGCTCTTCCCGTACCCCAAAAATTTTCTCGATAAATTTTCCGTACGTAAAATAACCGACAATTAAGAGTACAATTCCAGCTAGAAATGTATACATAGTATTCCCCCTCACAGATAATGAATGCGTTTACAATGATTATAAAGTAAGAGAGGGAAGGAAGAGGGGAATTCGTCCAAAAGGCGAAAATCCCATGCTGACATGTTCAAATCGACGATTAAGATGCACGTTAAAGTTCGAGGCGCGCTCTCAGTTCTTTTACATAATTTCGGCTGACCGGCAGCATCTCCTCCACGTCCTCGAGCTTAAGGTGATAGGCGCCGTTAAACCAAGGTGTCATTCTTGAAATATAATGCAAGTTGACAAGATAGCTTTTATGGATGCGGAAAAAGTGAAACCGCTGGAGCTTGTTTTCCAGTTCCTTGAGGGGGGTCTTCACTTCATACTCCCTGGATCTGGCCATAATCTTCGTTACTTTATCATCTCTGAAAATATAGCGGATTTCGGCCGGATCGAGATAAAAAATCTCTCCTTCACTTTCCACGGCCAGCTTGCCCGAAGGACGTACGGGGGCGGCCTCTTTTGTGATGCTGAGCTTCTTCTCGATCCTGGCGATTGTTTCTTGCAGCTGCTCCTCGTCATAGGGCTTCAGCAGGTAGTCGACCGCGTCATAGCGAAACGCTTCTGCAGCGAATTGGGAGTAGGCGGTGGCGAATACGACGGCCGGCGGTTTTTTCAGTTCCATCAGAGCCTTCGCCGCCTCCATGCCATTCATTTTCGGCATCTCCACATCCAGAAATACAACATCAGGCTGAAGCTGTAAGGCTTTCATGACGGCCGCCTCGCCGGTGTCTGCCTCCCCGACAATTTGAATAGCCGGGAATGGTTTCAACAGATGCTTCAGCTCATCGCGGCTATACAATTCATCGTCAACAATCAACGCTCGGATGGTTTGCTCCAACTATATCGTCTCCTTCTCGTCGGGAAGGACGAAGACCACTTCTGTCCCTTCGTCCGGTCTGCTTTTTATCCTTATGGCCGCCACTTCACCGAACATCATCGTCAGCCGGCGGTTCACATTATAGATGGCAAGTCCGCCGCCTTCTTGTGAATCAAACAGCTCACTGCCAAGCTGTTCTGCCTGCTCCTGCGGCATCCCTTGTCCATTATCAACCACCTTGATGACGGTCGACCGGTCGCGTCTTTGGATCGAAATCGTCACGGTGCATTGGGTATCCTTGTTTTGAAAACCATGTTTTATTGCATTTTCAACGATCGGCTGCAAGGTAAGGGGCGGGATTTTTTTTAAAAGCGCTTGTTCATCTATATCGTAAATGACTTCCAGCCTCTCGACAAATCTTGCCTCTTCGATGGCTAGGTATGCTTTCACATGCTTCAATTCCGTCTCAAGGGCAGTAACGCAATGTGTCGTAACGGACAAGTTTTGCCGTAAATAGTGTGAGAGAGAAACAAGCAGCTTACGGGCCTTCGCCGGATCAATCCTGACAAGCGAAATGATGGTATTTAGCGAATTAAAAAGGAAATGTGGGCTGATCTGTGCCTGCAGGGCCTTAATCTCCGCCTCCTTTGCCAGCTGAAGGGCCTGGTCGGCAGCTGCGATTTCCAATTCATTGCTGATCATGACGCTAAGACCTGTAATCAGCTCCATCACGACATTGGAAATCTCCTTTTCGCTGCGGAAGTAAAATTTCAACGTACCAATCGTCTTCCCCCTCTGTTTGAGCGGGGCGATCACCACTGCGCCGAGCGGGCATCCTTCTTCCCGGCAATGGATGGAGTGCCGGGAAGCGACAATTATTTTCCCTTCTTTGAGAACCTCCGCTGTCACCTGGGTTTGAATCGGGCTGTTCGGCCGGTGATGATCCGACCCGAGTCCGACATGCGCCAAAATTTCACTTTTGTTCGTGATGGAGACGGCACTTGCTTTGATTTCCTTCAGGATGATTGCGCAGACCGCTTCTGCGGACTTTTCCGTCAGTCCGCCGCGCAAATAGGCAAGTGTCTGATCGGCGATTCGCAATGTTTTCTGTGCTTGGAGCGCACCTGCCTTTTCCTCCTCGTTAATGACGCTTTTGATGACTAGGAGGAACAGTGCGCAGCCGGTTCCATTTGCAAGAATCATCGGGAGGCCGATGATTTCGACAAGCGCGGATGCCTTTTCAAACGGGCGGGAGATGAGCAGGATGACAAGCATTTGGACCGTCTCTGCAAGGGAACCGACGAGAAAGGCGGAAGGCAAGTTAATCTGGCCTTGCCGTTTGTGGAAAGCCCCGGACAGGACGCCCGCAATCATGGAGGAAGCCCCACAGGCGATGCCGGTGAAGCCGCCCAGTGTGAACCGATGGAGACCGGCGATGATGCCGGCTCCGATTCCGACACGGTATCCGCCGAGCAGGCCGGCGAGCACAACCCCAATTACCCGAGAGTTGGCGAGAGCTTCATCAGAGGAGAGGGCGGAAGACCAGCTTTTGAACTGGAGACTGTCCGTGCTTAAGCTCAGGCCGGTGTAAGTACCGATGATGCCGAAGAAGCCGAAGAAACACATGGCGCTGATCCTTTGGCGGCGGTGGAGCTGCCCCTGATACACCATCTCACGGAAAAATGGAAAGCGTGTCAGTACAAAAGCAATCGTGACAATAATCCCGAGTCTTTCAATCATTGTTAAAAATAAATCCCACATCTTGTTCCCGCCTAACGTGCATAATCATATCTTTTCCACATCATAAACCAGAAAACTTCCATGTGCCAGAGGAATTTGGAGTCTGTCCTCCGCCGAACGATGGAAGGGACGCCGGCTTTTCCTTTTCACCGTTTTTTCACTTTCGATCAGTATTGTAGAAGGTGCAAGACAAATTCGTTTACTAGGAGGATTCAAATATGAAGAAGAATAGCAGATTAGCCGGATATGTACTGACAGGAGCATTGTCTCTTGGAGCCTTAGGGGCTGCAGGAATTCCTGCATTTGCGGCCACGCCGACGAGCGGAAATACAGCCGCTGCAGCCTTTCAGCAAGGAGAAAAAGGAAAAGCTTCTCTGAGCACGGAGACAAAGCAGAAGGCGCAGGAAATCATGGACCAACTAAAAACAAAATTGTCCGCATTGGGCATCACGCTTCCGGAGCGGGAAGGCGGCCGCGGCGATTTATTTGCCAATCTGGATGACGCCACAAAAGAAAAAGCGCAGGCAATTATGGAGAAGGAGAAAGCTGGTACGATCACGAGAGAAGAAGCAAAGACGCAGCTGAAAGCACTGGGTGTGACGCTCCCTGAAGGCAAAGGCCATGACCGCGGCGACCTCTTTGCCAATCTGGATGACGCCACAAAAGAGAAGGCGCAGGCAATTATGGAGAAGGAGAAAGCCGGCACAATTACGAGAGAAGAAGCGAAGACACAGCTGAAAGCGCTGGGTGTGACGCTCCCTGAAGGCAAGGGCCATGGCCGGGGCGATCTGTTCGCCGGTGTGGGCGATGCAACAAAGGAAAAAGCACAGGCGCTACTCGATGAAGCTGAAACCGAGCTGAAGGATTTAGGAGTAGACCACCTTCCATTCGGGAAATTCAACTGATAAGGAGAGGGACGGACAGAGCACCGTCCCTTTTTCAAATCGTTTTTTCGCGGGAGATTTCCGGTTGTTATATAATTCAACTACGGGTTGACTGGAGGGGATCGGATGAATGTACTTTTGGCTGAAGACGATGAGCAGCTGGGCGAATTGGTCGAGTTTATGCTGAAAAAGAAAGGCCCGTACACGGTCGATTGGGTGACGACGGGCGAAGATGCGTTTGATTATGCCTCTGCTTCACATTATGAAGTGCTGATTCTCGATTGGATGCTGCCGGCAGGGGACGGAGTTTCAGTCTGCCGAAATTTGCGCAAGAATGGTTATTCTGGTGCAATCCTTATGCTGACAGCGAAGGATGCTGTCCAAGACCGGATCGAAGGTTTGGATGCTGGAGCAGATGATTATTTGATCAAACCGTTTGAAATCGACGAACTGCTCGCACGGATCCGGGCACTTATGCGCAGGAACTATGCTCCGATTCTAGAGGATACCCTTACGTTTCACGGGCTGACGATGAACAGGACGAGCCAGTCCGTCTGCCAAGGAGACAAGGAGGTGCAGCTAAGTCCCCGGGAGTTCCAGCTCCTCAATTTACTTGTGCAAAACAAAGGACAGGTGCTTCCTCGGGACGTCATCATGGACCGGATTTGGGGCTATGATGCAGATGTCTCGATGAAAATCATAGATGCTACAGTAAAATTACTCCGGAAAAAACTAGGTGTATTCGGCAAGCAAGACCTTCTTCAAAGCATCAGAGGGGTGGGATATAAGTTTGATCGTTAAACGGCTATCCCTCGCAAAAAAGTGGAGGAAGACAGACGTATTCAAAAAAACAGAGTACCGGCTTACTCTCCAATACACGGGGCTGATCATGATTTTCCTGGTCCTCTTTATCGCCGCTGTCTATTCTCTGCTGTATGCTTTCATCTTCAAGGATCAAGAGCGAGATCTATTGATGAAGGTGAGTCAGGAGGCTGAGGCCGTTGAAACGTATCTTTCTCGGTATCACCTCAGCAATCTGTCGTCACTCCGAAATCAGGAACCTTCGATTGCAGATCCGGACCAATTTTTCTACTATATTACAGATTCGTCGGGCAATTTTATTTTGGGAGATGAAACGATCGGCGGCCTGAGGGCGGATTTACTTAGCTATGTCCAAGGCTGGGATCCTCAAAAGAACCAGACGAGAAAAAGAAAGGTCCACATCGACTTTTCCCGTATGGATATGCAAGGCAAAAAGGGTCGGCACGGCTTCCGGAATTCCCCGGAGAACCGGGATCGGCAAATTATGATGTCTGGGTATCCGATTAGCAGCGGCATGGAAAGGGTTGGCATGGTCTATGTCGGGATAGATATCACCATTGCCCATCAGCTTTTTCAAAGGCTTGTAACGATTCTGGCTGTGCTCGCTTTGCTCTTTACGGGTCTGGCATTGTTTGTCAGCAATCGGATGGCCAAGAAAGCGATGGCCCCGATCCTTCTCGCCTTCAACCGTCAGCGGGAATTTGTTGCAGATGCTTCGCATGAGCTCCGGACTCCGCTCAGTGTTCTGCTGTCGTCCATCAATGCTATGGAGATGACTTTGGAGGAAAAAGAAGAGACCCGTTCTGACAAGCTGCTGTCCAATATGAAGGCTGAAGTGAAGCGAATGAACAGGCTCGTCAGTGATCTGTTGACACTTGCCCGTTCCGACTCGGGTCTGGCCGAGAGGTTTGACGAGGTATTTGATTTCCGCTCATTTGCCGAGAAAACGGTGGAAACCATCCAGCCCCTTGCTGCGTCAAGAAAGGTGCGGCTGACTCTGGCGGCACCTGAACGTCTGGTCGTCCGGGGAGACTCAGAAAGGCTGACTCAATTGTTGTATATATTGCTGGACAATGCCATCAAATACACACAAGAAGACGGTGAGGCAATGCTGGAACTGGAAGACAGCGGAAATGCGCTCGTAATCAAGGTGAGGGATACGGGCATCGGGATTAAGCCTGAGGATCAAGCTCGCATCTTTGAACGATTTTTCCGGGCGGATAAAGCGCGGACACGGAAAATTGGCGGTCACGGTCTTGGCCTTTCCATCGCCAAATGGATAGCGGAGTCACATGGCGGGACGATTGACGTGGCCAGCAAGGTTGGCGAAGGCAGCGTATTCACCGTCAAGATTCCACTTTTAAAATAAGGTATAATTGAGGGAAGTATCCGATGGAAGGCGGTTGAATGATGGCAAAGACGATTGTGGAAAAGCTCAATTTACAAAAATACGAGAAGGCGGCCATTTTGGATATGCCGGAAGAGATGGATTATTTCCCTGAACTTTTGCAGTTCGATACGGAGCTTTCAGAGGCGGCATATGATCTGGTCTTTGCTTTTGTTACAGATATGGACGGGCTTCAGAAAACGGTCGGGCGTGTAGTCGGCGATGGGCGGCTTGCTCTTGGCGGCTATCTTTACATCGCCTATCCAAAGAAGGGCAATAAAGTGTATCCCGGCTTCATCCATCGCGATGAATTATTTGCCGGACTGAGGGCGGATGCTGACGGCTATATCGGCAACAGTGACGTGAAATTTGCCAGAATGGTCGGACTGGACGATATTTTTACGGTTGTCGGTCTGAAGCATGAGCCGCGGAAAGCAAAGAAGGCAGCTAAGGCAAGCCAGCGGGTAGGCGACTATGAGACAAAGATTGCCGATATCGAGAAGGACTTGGAAGATGAGCCGGAGTTGCTTTCGTTTTACCGTTCCTTGACGCCGGGCTACCAAAAAGATTGGGCACGCCATGTATACAGCGCGAAGCAGGAGGCGACGAGAGAAAAGCGCCGCAGCGAGATGAAGGACATTTTGCGGGCGGGATATAAAAGCCGTGAACTCTACAGAAAAGATGGTAACTAAACACGCTTCTGAGTGAGGGGGAAGCAGGATGCAAGAGAAACTGAACAATAAATCGATAATTGACAGGTGCGGCCAGGTCTCCTTCAAAAGAGGGGATTCTTTTTATCGTGCGGGGAAAGTGAAATGGCATTCTTCTGATCCCGGCTTTTGGCGGGCAACGGTAGAAGGGGCTGAGGATTTTGAAGTGGCCGTCCGGATAGATGAAAAAGGCGATATCTTCACTTCCTGCAGCTGCCCGAAGCTTGCTTCTGTCAAACATGACTGCCAGCATATCGCGGCCGTCCTTATTGCGCTTTCCAAGGAACGTCGTGAGGAGATGAAAGAGGATCGTCTCGCTGCTGATTTGCTGAACTTGTTCCAAAGGGATCAGAGTCGGTCAAGCCGGGAGCAGCTCCACTTTGAGGACCGGCAAAGACTTCATGTTGAGTTCGAACTGAAGGGAGCCGGTGAACAGTTTTCCATCGCTCTTAAGATCGGTCCGTCCCGGGTGGAACAAATCTGCAGTTTCTTGATGGCTGTAAAAGAGGGAGACGCTTATCCGCTCTCCGCAGAGTTCTCATATGATCCGGCACTCCATTATTTCCAAGAGGCTGAGGATAGAGTCATCGAAAAGCTGATAGGGATTGCCGAAGATGGAGAAATGCTGAAAACCGATTACGGGCAGGAGAGGCAGCTGCCGATTCCCCCTTCTGTATGGGACCGGCTGTTCCCTCTCCTGCTCGCCGCCCCGGCAGTGACGGTAACATGGGGGGCGGATGAAACCGCAATGCCGCTGGACCTTTCTGAAGAACTCCCGCTTCTCCGCTTTCAATACAGCCTGGAAGACGCTGGATACGTTCTGGAAGCCGCCGGGCTGGATGGTGCGAGGATCATGGAGCGGTATGGAGTCGTTGTCATCAGCGGGAAGGTTTGGCAGTTGGAAAAAAGCGACTGCCGGCGGCTGGCAGAGCTGAAAAGGCTGCTGTTCGTCTCTGGGACAGGAAGGATTCCAATCAGCATCGAGAAGGGCCCGATCTTTTTGCAAAGTGTCATCCCTCAGCTGCGCAGACTCGGCGAGGTGAAAGTATCAAAGTCTGTAACTGACCAGTTTGTGAAGGAACCGCTTATCGCCAAGCTTTACTTGGACCGGGTGAAGGATCGTCTTCTTGCAAGTCTTGAGTTCCATTACGGCCGTCTTGTCATCAATCCGGTCGAGGATAAGATGACGAGAGGGGCTGCCCTTGCTGTGCGCGACCGGGATAAGGAAGAAGAAATACTGGCGCTGATGGAGAAAGGATCTTTTACAAAAACGGATAGCGGTTATTTTTTGCATCATGAGGAGCTTGAATATGAATTCCTCCATTATCTTGTCCCGCAGCTTGAAAAGATGGTCCGAGTTTATGCGACCTCCGCTGTCCGGAGCCGGGTCGTCAAAACCGCTGTTCCGCCGAAAATATCGATAAAGGCGAAGCGGGAGCGGACGAACTGGCTCGAATTTAAATTCGAGATGGACGATATACCGGAAAAGCAGATCCGCGATGTCTTGCACGCTTTAGAAGAAAAGAGGAAATATTACCGGCTGCGGAACGGTTCCCTGCTGTCGCTTGAGACGAGGGAGTTTCGCGAAATTCAGCAGTTCCTGCAAGCCTTGCCGAATGAAAATGCCGATTTGGGCAATGGAGTGTTGCTTCCTCTGGCGAGCGGGCTTCGGCTGCTCGACAAAGCGGGGAGCGGCAGTACGATCGAATTTGCGGGTGCGATGCAGCAGCTGATGAGTGAAAGGATGGAGCGGAAAAAGGTCAGGGAGGAAGTTCCTCCTTCGCTTAAAGCAGTGATGCGTGATTATCAGGCAGCCGGTTATAGATGGGTGAAGGCGCTGGCGGCTCTCGGGTTCGGGGGTATTCTGGCCGATGATATGGGACTGGGAAAAACACTGCAAAGTATCGCTTATATCGTCTCGGAACTTCCAGCGGCCCGCGGGAAAAGTTTGCCGATGCTCGTCGTCTGCCCGTCTTCTCTGACCTACAATTGGCTCGCAGAGTTCGGTAAATTCGCACCCGAAGTGAAAGCAGCTGTCTTGGACGGAAGCCGGGAGGCAAGGATAGGGAAAAGGGATGCGCTAATGGAGGGAGACGTGGTCATCACCTCTTATCCATTATTGCGGGCAGACATAGAGTGGTATGAAAAGCAGTCGTTCCATACCGTCTTTTTCGATGAAGCCCATGCGTTCAAAAATCCTGTAACAAGAACGTGGCGGGCCGTGCGGAAAATCAATGCGGAGCATCGGTTCGCCCTGACGGGAACCCCGATTGAAAATGCACCTGAGGAGCTATGGTCCATCTTCCATATCGTGTTTCCTGAGCTTTTTTCCAACCTGAAGGCATATAGCAACCTGACGCGGAAAGAGGTGACCGAAAGAATACGGCCTTTTTTGCTGCGAAGAATGAAAAAGGATATTCTGCCGGAGCTGCCTGAGAAAATCGAGTCGATAGAGACCGCAGACATGCTGCCGGAGCAGAAAAAGCTGTACACGGCTTATTTAGCGAAGCTGCGCCATGATGCCTTCAAGCATTTGGACAAAGATACATGGCGAAAAAACAAAATCCGGATTTTGGCAGGGATTACGCGACTGCGCCAAATCTGCTGCCATCCTGCTCTATTTGTGGATGGGTATAAGGGCGGCTCGGCCAAGTTCGAGCAGCTGAAACAGCTGCTGAAAGAAGCGAGACTTTCAGGCAGAAGAATACTCGTTTTTTCACAGTTTACGAAGATGCTGGAATTGATCGGCCGCGAGATGGCGGAACAGGGCATTCCTTTCTTCTACCTGGACGGGGGGACGCCGGCCGAGGAGCGGATCGCCATCTGTGACCGTTTCAACAGCGGCGAGCGCGATGTATTCCTGATTTCCCTGAAAGCGGGCGGAACGGGACTGAACCTGACAGGGGCGGATACCGTTGTCCTGTACGACCTGTGGTGGAATCCGGCGGTTGAAGAGCAGGCGGCAGACCGCGCCTACCGGATCGGCCAGACGAACACCGTCCAAGTGATCAAACTGATCGCCCGCGGCACGATTGAAGAAAAAATCAACGAACTACAATCTCAAAAAAAATCGATGACCGAGCAGCTCCTCAATCCGGGAGAGATCACCGACGATCAACTCAAAATTCTCCTTGGAATCTGACCCCGCGATGGAGAGGCGGACCAGTTCACCGCAGGTGAGGTTTTCCGAGCAGAATGGTATGGTATAAAAAAAGAGGAGGATGATAGGTATGGCTGATGAGAAATTACAGTTGGCAACGTTTGCCGGAGGTTGTTTCTGGTGCATGGTCTCACCTTTTGATGAGCAGCCGGGGATCAAACGGGTCGTGTCCGGCTATACGGGCGGAGCGACGGAAAACCCGACATATGAAGAAGTCTGCTCGGATACGACCGGCCATTATGAGGCAGTCCAGATCACGTACGACCCTATTGTCTTCCCTTATGAAAAGCTGCTATCGCTCTTTTGGCAGCAAATTGACCCGACAGATGCCGGCGGCCAGTTCGGCGACCGGGGGTCTTCATACCGGACGGCAATCTTTTATCATACCGAGGAACAAAGGCGCCTTGCCGAAGCATCGAAGACGGAATTAGCTTCAAGCGGCCGCTTCAAAAAGCCGATTGCGACTGAGATCCTTCCCGCAGGGCCGTTTTATGAAGCGGAAGAAAAGCACCAGGACTATTATAAAAAGAACCCGTTCCATTACCAGATGTACCGGGAAGGCTCCGGCCGGGCCGGTTTTATCCGTGAGCACTGGAAAAAGCAGAAAAGCGATGAGGAGCTGCGCAGGGATTTGACACCTCTCCAATATGAAGTGACGAAACAGAATGCGACAGAGCCCCCTTTCCAGAATGAGTACTGGGATAATAAAGAAGAAGGCATTTATGTGGACATTATATCCGGTGAGCCGCTCTTCAGCTCAACAGACCAATACGACGCAGGCTGCGGCTGGCCCAGCTTTACAAAACCGCTGCGGCGGACAGAGCTGACAGAGCGTTTTGATACGTCGCTGGGGATGAGGAGAATTGAGGTAAGGACGAAAACATCCGATGCCCACCTCGGCCATGTTTTTGACGACGGCCCGGGACCTGATAGGGCCCGGTATTGCATCAACTCCGCCGCACTCCGGTTTATCCCGAAAAAAGACTTGATTGAAGAGGGATACGGAGAATTTTTACGTCTGTTTAGGGAGAATGAACAATGACAGAGAGTGAGTATGACCGGCTGCTTCATATTCAAACGGCGGGCACGAAGGAATTCCCGCTCCAGCTCGCCCATTACAACCGTTATGAGGCAACGCCCTATGAAGCGCTGGATGCTCTTTTTAATGAATATGAAATAGAAAAAAGTGACGAGGCTGTTGATTTTGGCTGCGGGAAAGGCCGGCTCCTTTTTTACTTGCATCATCGCTTCGGCATCAGCGGAACGGGAATTGAGTTTAACGGGCAGCTTTATCAGGAGGCGCTGGAAAATCAGGCCGCCTATATGCGGAAAACAAAACAGCGTACAGGCGCTATCCATTTTTCGCGGATGGCTGCCGAGCAGTATGACATCAGGCCGGGAGAGAACCGCTTTTATTTCTTCAATCCTTTTTCTGTCCAGATTTTCATGAAGGTGGTTCATCGCATTTTGCTCTCTGTGGAGAAAAATCCCCGGAGGGCAGACCTGATCCTCTATTACCCGACTGCGGATTATATTCACTTTCTGGATGAAAATACGCCGTTCAGTCTGGAAAAAGAGGTTCCGGTACCCGGATTGTATGAAAGAAACGAAAACGAGCGCTTCCTCATATATAAATATCCATGCCAAGACTAATTTTTTCATATAGAAGGGCTATAAAAAATCAGCGGAATGAGACTGGAGTGACGGAATGGGAGAAAAGATCCAGCTTCTCAACCCCGATACGGCCAAGAAGGGGGCCGTCATCGGATTGGAGAAATATGAGACCGTCAAACAAGCAATTTTAACGGTTCTTCAGGAACACAGGATGGTCACGTTCAAAGAGTTGATGGAGGAGATCCCCCCAGTATCTTCCTCCTGAATTTCAGGGCTCGCCGTCCTGGTATTGTACAGCGGTCAAGCTTGATTTGGAGGCTAGAGGAGTCCTTCAGCGGATTGATGGGAAAAGTCCGCAAAGATTGAGGCTTGTTCCCGGATTAGAGAATTAATGTCCTAGGCTGACTGGAGAATTAAGCAACAATGCTTTATTTGTTTTGGAAAGCACCTGTGCATTTGCTGCCAGTCGCCGCATGCGTTCGTGCTTTATTACGCAACCTACCGATAATGGCCAGGACGGTTCCCAAACGTTTGACGTCCTTTCGTAGTATAATAAGACACAGGAACAAAACCCAAGCAATAGCCGGATCACAGCCGATCGATTCTCCTATTGCCATAGGATAAAAATATAGGAAAGAAGGAACATCTGTGATTGCAAAAACAGAAGCGGATATCAATGGCCTGAAAGAAGCGGGCCAAGTCGTCGGGAAAATCAGGGACGCCATGATTCAGAGAACGAAGCCAGGCGTCACAACAAAGGAATTGGATGATTATGCCGGAGAGTTGTTCGAGCAGATGGGCGCCGTTTCGGGCCCTAAAGCCGAATATGACTTTCCTGGCTTTACCTGCATCAGTGTGAATGAAGAAGTGGCTCACGGGATTCCCGGGGACCGGGTGATCAAGGAAGGAGACTTGATCAACATCGATGTATCAGGCTCGAAAAATGGCTATTTCGCTGATACCGGGCTTTCGTTTGTTGTCGGAAAGGGCGATCCGGAACTCGAGGAACTGTGCGATACAGCGAAAAAAGCGTTCGAAGCGGGACTTGCCAAGCTGAAGGTCGGCGCAAAGCTAAGCGGCGTCGGAAAGGTTGTTCACCGGACAGCGCTCGATAACGGTTTTACCGTCATCAAAAACCTGACGGGCCATGGCATCGGCCGCTCCCTTCATGAGGCTCCGAATCATGTGTTCAATTATTATGAACCATGGGATGACCAGCTGCTGAAGGAAGGAATGGTCGTTGCGTTCGAACCGTTCATCTCCACCGATGAAGAAGAAGTTTATGAGAAGGGTGACGGCTGGACCTTTTTGACAGAGGGAAGCTTTGTGGCACAGATTGAACATACAGTGCTGATTACAAAGGACGGGCCGGTCATTTTAACAAAATAAGTACAATGCAAAGGTCCTGCCGGATGTCTGGCAGGGCCCTTTTTCATGTGATTGCCTGCTCAAGAGATTGCCGGCCGGCATACGATGCTGTAAACGATGCAGGCAGGGGGGCGGGGCGGATGAAATTGCTAATTGGTTCTTGGATTCAGTCCATTGGAACGGTCACTGCCGCCCTTGCCACGATACCTGGCGAGTGGTTGAGCGAGGAGTTCCTGCTCTCATTGGAGCTATGGGGAAATGTTCTCCAGGCAGGCGGCAATTCCCTTATCGCGGACACTTTCGATGAGGTGACACTTGATATGCACGGCAATTGGATACAAGCGACAGGGAATACAATTGTTGTGGCCGCCATTGTCCTGCCATTGAAAGGAGAGACAAAGTTAACGTTATTCGGCAATGGGAACGCTGTTCAGGCAGTTGGCGGCGGAGTCTCATTTGCCGATTCTTTTGAAGGGGAAGATGAACCCTTTGACGGTGTGTACGCAGTCGGCAATCTTTTGCAGATGATCGGCAATTCAATGCAGGCTTATGCTGCAGCATTAGAGAAAAGGGTAGTGGAACAAACTGGAGGGGACAGCCCGGAGGCGGAGCGTATTGAATTCTGCGGGAGCTGGATTCAGGCTGCAGGGTCGATTCTGAATACGATTGCTGTGACAAAAGAAACCTTGCTGCTTGATTCAGGCAAAGAACCATGAGCTGGAAGGGCGCGGTCTCTCGAAGCGGTGCTGTATTAAAGCGGGGGACAGGCCCCGATTTTTTTATTTATTTTTTTTGAACGAATTGCGTACTTGCGACGTCACATAGGTAGAGCAGAAAGAAAGGGGGGTCTTCCGATGGATCAGGCCGATGAGATAAAGCTCGTTGCATTGGCAAAGAAGGGGAGCGATGAAGCATTTACGATGCTATTTCGCCAGCACTATTCATTTTTATATAAGTATTTGCTGAAGCTCAGCCTGCGGCCGGATCTGGCGGAAGACTTAACCCAGGAAACGATGCTAAAAGCGTATGTGAATCTTCCAGCCTTTAAAGGGGAGGCCAAATTCTCCACATGGCTCCTGTCAATCGCCTCCCGGGTTTTTCTCGATCATCAGCGCAAGGAAAAGCGGGAACGGAAACGGGTGGAGAAGGTGAAGGAGGAGGCGATCCGCTCGATGAAATGGAAGGCGGCTTTCAACGGAGAGGAATGGTCGGATTACATGGACCAATTCGCAGCTCTCGAACCAGAAGTGCGCACTCCCATCCTTCTCCGGCATTATTATGAATTCACTTATGCGGAAATTGCATCGATGCTCGATCTGAAAGAAGGAACAGTAAAGACCCGGGTGCATCATGGGTTGAAAAAGATACGAAAGGAGTGGTCATGAATGAAAGAACACAAGGAAGAAGAGTGGCTGAGCCAGCTGAAAATCGATCTTGAAAACATCGATTCTGCTCATGAACCCGGCATTCCAACTCAATATCAATTGATGGATACATTAAACCAGTTCAAAGCTGAGAGAAAAAAGGCATTCAAACGGGAGCTTTTCGCATTTTTGGCCACTGCTTTAACAATCTTGGCCGGCTATTTTACGATCGTGATGAAATTGCCGCCGGCCTTCCTTTGGATTCAGGGCGCAACTCTCCTTGTTTTTCCGGTTCTGTTCATCGCGGAGAGAAGACAGATCCGGAGACGGAATGGGGTGACCTGGGATGGCGAATGAAACGCTGGTTGCTCTTTTGTTCGCGGCCCCCATCTTGTTGACACAGAGCATCCTCCTGTTCATTGATGCAAAGAAAAAGGGAGCCTATGCATGGGCATGGGGATTGCTCGGACTGATTCATTTTCCGATGATGACGATTATTTATTACTTTGCAGTAATCCGGCCATACCGGGCGAAAAAAAGAATGGAGGAATGAACAGATGAGTATTTCATGGGGATTGATTGCTCCGCTCATTATTTTACAACTGATTCTGTTGGTGTCGGCTTTGGTCAGCCTTTTGAAGGAAGAGGAAACTAATGGGCCTAAATGGGTATGGATCCTTGTGATTGTAGGGATCTCCATTATCGGGCCAGTCATTTATTTTAGTTTTGGAAAAAAGAGATAAACAGGGGTGAAGGGTATGCTGTCGGTCAGAAATTTACGGAAAGAGTATGGTTCCCATACGGCGGTCAATAACATCAGCTTGGAGATGGAAGACGGTCAATGTGTTGCCTTGTTAGGACCGAATGGATCAGGAAAGACAACGACGCTGAATATGCTCGCGGGCTTGCTTACGCCGACTTCCGGGCAGATCCTTTTTATGGGAGAAAAAAAGGTCGACCGCAGGGATATCGGCTACCTGCCTCAATATCCGGCATTTTTCCCTTGGATGACGGCTCTGGAATACATGCAGTTTGCCGGAAGGCTTTCAGGGGTCGATAAATCGAAGCTGCGGAAAAAATGTGAGGAAATGTTGGAATTTTCAGGATTAAGCGCCGCGATGAACAAACGGGTCAGCGGATTTTCCGGTGGAATGAAGCAGAGACTCGGGTTGGCGCAAGCGCTGCTGCACGAACCGAAATTGTTGCTCCTCGATGAGCCGGTCTCTGCACTGGATCCTTCAGGTAGGAAAGATGTACTCCAGATGATGCAGGAACTGAAAGAACGGATGTCGATTTTATTTTCGACCCATATATTGCATGACGCCGAGCAGGTTTGTGACCGTGTCCTCCTTATGAAGGATGGCGAGTTGAGGTGGTCAGGCTCCTTGGGAGACTTGGTCAGCGAGCAGAATAAAGAGACGTTTATTTTGACGACAAACCATCCGCTGCCTGATTGGCTGAAGCAAAAAGAGTATATCAAGGAGGTTCGTCCTCTGTCTCCGACAAAGGGTGAGTTTGTTCTGCAGAGTGCAAAGGATCGGACGCTTCTTTTGAAGGATTGTCTGGAGGGCGGAGCGGTGATTGACCGCTTTGAGAAGAAGAATGATTCACTCGAAGATGCATATATGGAGGTGATGAGCCGATGAAAATCTTTCAAGTGCTTGTACTGAAGGAATGGCAGGAGGCCTGGAGGGACAAGAAGTTGATTTGGCTGCCGGTTGTCCTGGCGCTGCTGGCGATATCACAGCCGATCACACAATATTATTTACCGGAGATTATGGAGATGGCTGGGAATTTGCCTGAAGGGACGGTTATCGAAATTCCCACGCCGACAGGAGAAGAAGTACTTGCCGGTACGCTTTCCCAGCTTAGCACGCTTGGAACGGCAATTGCAGTGCTGAGCATGATGGGAATCATCGCGCAGGAACGGAATAGCGGGGCACTCTCCCTTGTGATGGCACGCCCTGTTCAGCCACTTCAGTATATTGCAAGCAAATGGGCGGCCAATGCAGTCATCCTGCTCGGCTCTTTCCTCTTTGCCTATGGACTCAGCTATTATTATACGAATCTGCTATTCAATAATGTGGAGCCGGCCAGGTTCTGGGGGAGCTTGGCTGTATATGGAATCTGGATGCTTTTCACCCTGACGATTACGCTGGCAGTCGGAGTATTCATCCGGAAGACCGGCGGGATTGCCGGAGTGAGCTTGGTGACTTTGGCGGTCGTCGCTTTGGGCGGCTCGCTCTTCCCCCGATTCATGGGCTGGACTCCAGCTGCGGCCCAAGGGCAGGCGACTCATTATTTGCTGACAGGGAAATGGGATGACTTCTTTTTCTTGATGCTTGTTGCCTTCGTCCTGCTGACCCTGGCCATTCTCCAGTTTGCCATCCTGAAATTCAGGTCATATGAGAACTATTAAGGAATTTTCCTCCATTTTGCTTATGAAGAACAAGGGGAAGACCCAAAAAAACAGAAGGCCTGGTTCCGCATCGCGGAACAAGGCCTCTTTTATTGGTCAATTAGTTTGTGAATGGCTCTTTTTATAAGCTGGATGTCATCAAGAATGATGGGTCTCAGTTGGTCGGGTGCTTGCCGGTATTCCTTTGTTAAATGTTGGAGTTCTCTCTCTAGAAAAAAGTTCTCGGATGGATTTTCCATATTTCTCCCCCTCATACAACTTTGTACCCGCATTTAAACTAGTTCAAACTGACTACATGCTGCCCAAACCCTCTTTTTGTTCATCATTCACTAAATTGCTATATTTCAAACCTATGACGAACAAGTTGCAGGAATGCTAAGAAAACCGTTTTAAAGGGAGTTGACCTTAGCTGTCCGGGGATTACCCCGATATCCAACAGCGAAGGTCAATTGCTGGGGCAAAGAAGCAGATGCCCGAAGAAGGGCTGCGGATAGAAATATGGCCCCTTTTAATCAAGTGTATTACAATCTCTTTACCCGTTTTGAGGGAATACTATCCAACCGTAAGGTAATTTTCACCTGACCTGTTAATGCTGTGCAGCATTACGGATATCTCCGAAGATGCGGAGCAGGTAAGATTCTGTGTATAATGGGCTTATTATTGCCTGAAGGATGGAAAATTTTTTAGGGAGGTGCAGGGGATGAGGATTGGGTATGCTTGCATTAATGTAACATTGGGGCAGAAATTCCGCAGTTGCCGGGTGGCGACAGCGGAGAGCAAAGGGATTGAAGTATTGAGAGCCCTTACAATTGAGAATCTGCAATTGACGAAAAGGATCATCGAATGGAATATTGAGCAGGGTATCCGGTTTTACCGAATGAGCAGTGATATCGTTGTTTTGGCCACTCACCCGGTCAATACGTGGGACTGGCAGAAAGATGATCAGGTGCAGGAGATTTGCAGAAGCATCAAAAGCCTGAAGGATGTCCACAATCTCCGTCTGTCCATGCACCCGGGCCAGTATTCCGTGTTGAATTCCCCGCGGAATGAGGTGGTTGAAAATACGATTGCGGACCTCAGCTATCATGCGAATTTAATGGAGCTGACCGGTGCAAGCGATATGATTCTCCACCTTGGCGGGAAATATGGAAATCGAGAGGAGTCACTGAAGCGGCTCGTCAGCGAAACAAATCGCTTGCCCGCCTCGATTCGTTCAAAACTTCGCTTTGAGAACGATGACAAGGTTTTCAATCTCCGCGACGTTCTTGATGTCTGCAGCCAGACCGGTATTCCCGCCTGCTTTGATATTCACCATCATTTCTGTAATCCGGCGGATGAGGAGCTCTCTTCGCTGCTACCCGACGTTTGGGAATCATGGCGCGGAACCGGTCTGCCGAAGGTGCATATCAGCTCCGGCAGAGAATCTGAGAGGGACAGGCGGCATGCAGACTTTATCCGGCCGGAGGATTTTGAGCGTTTGCTGGACGAGCTGAACGGGAAAGACGCCGATGTGATGGTCGAGGCAAAAGAGAAGGAACTGGCTGTCCTCAGACTCATGGAACAAGGTTTCATATGATTTGCAGATCAGGCTGTGGAACATTCATACTATAGAAACGGAAGAAACGGAAATTCCCGCATCTGCGCAAGACGGAAGGAATACAATCCGTTATAGAAAAGAGAGGAGTGTGCAACGGGAATGAAAACAATTACGGTAGAAGATCTGGTCCGGCAGTTTGCAATGAGAGTTCTGGCCGGGGAGGATCAGCTCAAGCGGAGGGTGACACATGCCCAGGCGCACCGTCCTGGCTTGGAGTTCATCGGCTATTTCGACTTTTTTCCGATGGAGCAGGTACAGGTGCTCGGAACGAAAGAAATCACATACCTTCATAAGCTTGATAACACGGAGAGAAAACTACGCATCGGCAATATCGTGAAATATCATCCGCCATGTTTCATTGTCACCTCCGGCCAAAGCGGCCTCGAGTATTTGGTCAAATACTGTACCGAAGAAAGGATCCCGCTTTTGCATACGGATGAGCGGACAGCTGAATTCATTGCAAAGTTTGATGTGTTCATGGCAAAAGCACTTGCACCGGAAATGACGGAGCATGGGGTTTGCGTGAACGTATCGGGAATCGGGATATTGCTGAGGGGAGCATCAGGCGTCGGCAAAAGCGAGACGGCCCACACCCTCCTTCACCGCGGGCATCGGCTGGTGGCGGATGATCTCGTCGTCCTGCGCAAACTGGGGCCGCATACATTGCTTGGCAGCCACAACGAAAAAAACAAGGAATTTCTGGCACTGAGAAGCGTTGGCCTTATCAATGTCGTCCGGATGTATGGCCGGAAGGCGTTCCAGGATGAAACTCGGATTGCCCTTGATATTGAACTGACTCGCTGGAAGGAGGATTCCTTGAATAACGAGCTGGAAGTGAAGCCAGACTTTGCTGAATACATGGGCGTCCGTATTCCCCACCTTGAAATCCAGCTTCAGCCCGGACGTGATGTCGCCGGCCTGATTGAAGCGGCTGCGAACAATTGGTATTTGCAGCAGCAAGGTTACAGCGCCATGGAAGAATTCATGAAGCGCCTGAATGAATGCTGAGGATTGGTTCTCGGATGAACCAGGAACCCGGTGCTGTTGTATAAAAAGCATCGGGGGATGATAAAGGGCACATACCCATCAAAAGGGAAAAATGGTTTACGGCGTAACTGCGGGAACCCCAGTGCTCGTCAATATGGATGGTAAAAGAATGCCCTTCTATTTACCATCCAGGAAGGACAGCATGCTCCGGCACTTTCCCATAAGACAATGAATGGCCGGGACGATTGAAATCGGGTGCAGGGGTGATTGCCAACAGGCGGTCAGCCCTATTTGTCTTTGTCAGCCTTCGCATTTTACCGCAAACCATGCGATAATGGGAAAAATGATCTGTAAGGGATGAAACTATGACAAAAAATATTGATATACAAGTGAATGCGCAAAGCGCCGCTGCGATAAAAAAGGGGTATCCGCTAATTTTGAAGGATGCCGTGCTCAATCCGGATGTGCTTAAAGAAGAAGGCGCGATCATCCGTCTGCTTGACAAGCACCGGAAATTTATCGCAAAAGGGTACTATGGCAATCAGAACAAAGGGATCGGCTGGGTATTGACCCGTGATCAGGAAGAGGCGATCGATTTTTCTTTTTTTGAAAAAAAGATTGAAGCTGCCTTGAAGCGTCGGGAATCGTTTTTCGAAAATCCGGACACGACCGCCTTTCGAGTGTTTAACGGAGAAGGAGACGGGATCGGCGGGCTGACGATTGATTATTTTGACGGTTATTATATGGTGAGCTGGTACAGCGAAGGTATTTATTCCTTGAAGCATCATGTGTATGGTGTCCTCGATAAACTTGTGGAGTACAAAGCTGTGTACGAAAAGAAACGGTTTGACGGCAAGGGGCAGTACGTTGAACAGGATGACTTTGTAAAAGGGCAACCGGGTGACTTTCCGATTATTATTAAAGAAAACGGCATGAAATTTGCGATTGATCTCAACGACGGTGCCATGACTGGAATTTTCCTTGACCAGAGGGATGTCCGGAAGGCGATCCGTGATCAGTATGCGGAAGGGAGACAGGTGCTGAACACGTTCTCCTATACCGGAGCTTTTTCTGTGGCTGCTGCTCTCGGCGGTGCGGAAAAAACGACAAGTGTCGATCTGGCGAAACGAAGCTTGCCGAAGACGATTGAGCAATTCAGCGTAAATGGGATTGATTACGAGCAGCAGGACATTCGGGTGATGGATGTTTTCGACTATTTCCGCTATGCAAAAAGGAAGGAGCTGCAGTTCGGTATGGTCGTGCTGGATCCGCCGAGCTTTGCCCGCTCGAAAAAGCATACGTTCAGCTCGGCGAAGGATTATCCGGCTCTGCTGATGGACGCGATCACCATTACAGAAAAAAACGGCATTATCGTCGCCTCTACGAATAACGCTAGTTTTAGCATGAAGAAATTTAAAACCTTTATTGAAAAAGCATTTGAGGAAGCAGGCTCAAAATACAAAATCCTTGAAGAATCGTCACTGCCGAAGGATTTCCGTACGAACCGCGATTTCCCGGAATTCAATTACTTGAAGGTTGTCATTCTGCAAAAGCTGAAATAAGCCGAAGACGAACTTAGGAAGAATTTCATGCGTAAATGTTCGCTTTTTCCGTTGACGGTGGTAGGACTTTTATGCTATTAATAGAGTATCGAATTTATAAATAAAATTATGAATGTATATGCTTGGGAATATGGCTCAAGCGTTTCTACCAGGTAACCGTAAAATACCCGACTACATTCAGGGACAGGCTTCGGATGGGAGTATTTCCTCTCTTCCCGGACGCATGGTGCAATCCTGAATGAGTTTTGGAACCTGGGTGGAACAAGTCGCCCAGGTTTTTTGCATTTAAACACAATTCAGGAGGAGTCCAAATGGATCGTTATTTTCAATTTAAAGAGCTGAATACGAGCTACCGCCAAGAGTCGGTTGCCGGGCTGACAACGTTTTTGGCAATGGCGTATATTTTATTCGTCAACCCGACTGTCCTTAGCGCAACTGGTATGGATCAGGGTGCGGTATATGTGGCAACGGCGCTCGCTTCAGCGATTGGTACGCTTATTATGGGGGTATTTGCAAAATATCCGGTTGCCTTGGCGCCGGGAATGGGAATCAATGCATTCTTCGCGTTCACTGTAGTCCTTGGGATGGGAATTCCATGGCAGACTGCGTTGGCGGGAACGTTTATTTCAGGTTTTATTTTCTTTATTCTTACACTTACAAAAATCAGAGAAACGATCATCAATGCGATCCCGGAACAGCTTAAGCTCGCGGTTGCAGCTGGTATCGGCCTGTTCATCGCTTTTGTCGGCTTCCAGAACGCAGGAATTGTGGCAGAGGCACAGCCGGGAACTACGATCGTTACGATTGGTGACATTACGGCACCGACAACACTATTGGCTCTTTTCGGACTGATCGTTACAGCATTTTTCATGATCAAAGGCTTCAAGGGTGGCATTTTCTACGGAATGATCGCTACATCGGTTGCTGGGATCATTTTTGGACAAATTCCGCTTCCGACTGGAATCGTCTCTTCGGTTCCAAGCCTTTCGCCGACATTCGGCGTCATGTTCAGCCATTTTGGCGATATTTTGAATCCGCATTTGCTCGTTGTTATCTTCACGCTTTTGTTTGTTGACTTTTTTGATACGGCAGGAACCCTTCTCGCGGTGACGAGACAAGCGGGACTGCTGAAGGACGGCAAGCTGCCGCGTGCCGGCAAAGCCCTCTCCGCCGACTCTGTTGCTACAATGGTTGGAGCTGTACTCGGTACATCGACAACAACATCTTTCGTTGAATCCACATCAGGAGTAGCCGCAGGAGGAAGAACCGGCTTCACATCGGTTGTCACAGCTGGATTGTTCATTGTTGCGCTGTTCTTCTCGCCGCTTTTGAGTGTCGTAACCCCTCAGGTGACGGCTCCAGCCTTGATCATCGTCGGCGTGCTTATGTCTTCATCGCTCGCATCGATCAAATGGGGAGAACTTGAGTATGCCCTTCCTGCATTTCTGACCGTCGTGACAATGCCGCTGACATACAGCATTTCAACCGGGATTGCCCTAGGTTTCATTCTGTATCCGTTGATGATGGTATTTAAGGGGAAACTGAAGGAAGTCCATCCGATTATGTATGTGCTGTTCTTCGTATTTGTCGCCTACCTGGGTTGGGCTGTATAGCATTTTTGATCAAATTTGGAAGGGAATGTTCAGTTAAATGGGCGTTCCCTGTTTTTTTTCAAAAAAAGGAGTGGTCTCAATGTCGAATAGAAAGCAGCTTTATGAAGTGAGCGGAATGCTGTCGAAAGTAGCAAGAGGGATTGAAAAAGCAGATACCGTCTTGAAAAACGGCATCCTTGTTAATGTGTTCACTGGAGAACTGATCGAACATACAGATGTTGCAATCAGTGCAGGCAGAATCGCTTACGTGGGAAACGCTGACCATACGATTGGTAAAGAAACGGCCATAATTGATGCAGGCGGAAAATATCTCGTTCCCGGGCTGCTTGATGCCCATATGCACGTGGAGAGCACGATGCTGTCTGTGACTGAATTCGCGAAGGCTGCACTGCCAAAAGGGACGACGGGCATCTTCATGGATCCGCATGAAATCGCCAACGTATTTGGCATGGAGGGTGTGCGGCTTATGCATGAGGAAGGCCAGCAGCTTCCTTTGAAAGTGTTCACGACGATTCCATCCTGTGTTCCTGCCACCATCGACTTGGAAGATGCAGGCGCAGCACTCGGCGTCGTCGATATTCAAGAAGGATTGGCTTGGGACAACGTGGCCGGGCTTGGCGAAGTGATGAACTTTCCGGGAGTGGCCTATGGAGACCCGCTCATGCTTGGGGAAATCGAGGCAACATTGCGGGCGGACAAAGCGGTGACCGGTCATTTTCCAGCAGAAGATCCGCATATGATGCAGGCTTATATTGCAACCGGCGTTGATTCCGACCATGAAACCGTGACTCGTGAACAGGCATTGGAGAAGCTTCGTCTCGGCATGAACGTGATGATCCGAGAAGGGTCTGCCTGGCAAGATGTGAAGGAAGTCATTAAGGTTATTACAGAGGATAAAGTGGATACGAGCAATATCACCCTGGTCACAGACGATGCATACCCGCAGACGATCATTGAAGACGGCCATATGAACCATGTTGTCAACCGGGCGATCGCAGAAGGGGTCGATCCCGTTACGGCGATCCAGCTCGCAACGATTAATACAGCCAGATACTATAACTTGGATCGTGACCTCGGCTCGCTTGCACCAGGGAAGGCAGCGGACATTCTGCTTGTTGAGAGCCTGCAGGATATCACACCAGTGACGGTCATAGCAGATGGACAGGTTGTATATGAAAATGGCGGGCTTGCCATCGACTTCCCGGCATTCCAGTACCCGCCGCATATTCTGGATTCAATCAACCTGAAGTCGGAGCTGACTCCGGCGGACTTCGCGTTTAAGTCGAAAAGGACGGGCGGCCAGACGGAAGTGAACGTTATCGACGTGATTGAAAACAGTGCGAGAACGGCGAAAATGACAGCAACACTGGATGTGCACGACAATGTCATCCAGCCATCGATCGAGAAAGATATTTTGCAGCTGGCCTGTATTGAAAGGCATAAAGGATCGGGACAGATTTCGCTTGCCTTCGCACACGGCTTCGGGCTGAAAGAAGGTGCGGTCGCCTCGACCGTTGCCCATGACAGCCACAACCTGCTCGTAATGGGTGCAAACCCTGCGGATATGGCATTCGCTGCCAACGAGCTGGCGAAGATTGGCGGGGGCATGATCGCTGTCAAGGATGGAGAGGTCCTGGCCGCGGTGCCGATGAAAATCGCCGGCCTGATGTCGGACAAGCCTCTTCAGGCGGTCGTGGAAGAAGTGCAGCAGCTCGAAAAGGCATGGCAGGAGCTCGGCTGTTCCTTGAACGCACCATTTATGACCTTCTCGCTAATTGCACTTCCGGTCATCCCCGAGATCCGCATCTCAAACCGGGGACTTGTGGATGTTACTCAGTTTAAACTGATTGAAATTGAAGTTTGATAGATGACAGGGGACGCCAGGGTGCGTCCCCTGTTTTTATTGCATGTTACAAAACATCCAATGATCCTGCTGCGCTGTTTGATGTTCTGTCCAATGACTTTCAATCCCTCCCCTGTATAATAGTCCATAAAAACACCGTTAAAATGATTGCGCTTACAATGTAACCGGCCAGTATGCAAAGGGGGATGAGGAATGCAAAAGCAGAAGCTGTTGATCAATGGGGAAAGATTGAAACAGGAGCTTGAGAGATTTGCAGACTTTGGCAGGACGGAAAATAACGGAGTGACGCGGCTTGCCCTGTCGGAAGAGGATATTGCAGTTCGCAAACACTTTGCTTCATGCTGTGAAGAGCTCGGGATGAAGGTTGCCGTTGATGATATGGGCTGCATGTATGCCACCTTGCCTGGAAAGGAGGACGGACCGCCGATCGTCATGGGCTCTCATCTCGATTCCGTAAAAAAGGGCGGCCGTTTTGACGGTGTTCTTGGTGTGGTAGCCGGTCTTGAAGTCGTGAGGACACTCGTGGATCACAATATCACCCCGCGGGTTCCGGTCACTGTTGTAAACATCACGAATGAGGAGGGGGCAAGGTTTGAACCCTCGATGATGGCTTCAGGCGTCCTGTCGGGAAAGTTTGGAAAGACAGAGATGCTGCAAAAGCGCGATCCGGACGGAACCACTTTCGAAGAAGCATTACAGGCGAGCGGCTTCGCCGGTGATCCGGCCAACCGGCTGAAAAAGGCGGAGGCTTTCCTTGAACTCCATATTGAACAAGGACCAGTCCTCGAGCAAGAGACAATTTCAATCGGTGTTGTGGAGTGCGTAGTCGGCATGGTCTGCTATGAAATCGAGGTGATCGGTGAATCAAACCATGCCGGCACAACCCCGATGCCGATGAGGAAGGATGCCCTGTTCAAGGTCAATGATCTGCTGAATGAAATCCGAAGCAAACTGGACGCGCTCGATTCTGACCTTGTCTATACGGCGGGGAGGTTGAATGTCTACCCGAATATTCATACCGTCATTCCAAACCGTGTCGTCTTCTCACTGGAGGCGCGGCATAAAGATATGGACGTCATCCAAGCCGTCGAAGAAGTGATCCGGGGGCTGGGGGAAGCGGGAGGAGACGGAGTCACAATCCAGGCGAAAAAATTATGGGGCCGGGATACCGTCTGGTTTTCACCAGAGCTTTGCGGACTATACGAGGAATCCGCAGAGTCGCTCGGCTACTCTCACCGCCGGATGGTAAGCGGCGCCGGGCATGATGCCCAATTCCTGGCAAGCTATCTTCCGGCTGTGATGCTCTTTGTGCCAAGCATCGGCGGCAAAAGCCATTGCGAGGAAGAGTACACCCCATGGGAGGATTGCGAAAGGGGAGTCAACGTACTGCTGGACACCGTCATGTCCTTGCTGGCTAAAGAATAGGTCCACCCTTGCCGTCGTATAATCAAATACCGCCTGGCTCAAAAAGAGCCAGGCGGTTTGTTATTCCCCGTCTTCAACAGTTTGCAGTTCCACCAGTATGACAGTCATTACAACCGCAACAATCATGATTGATAAAATCGGCAAAAACATGCGTATCATCTCCTACCATGTAATAAAGCCTTTGGAACCCGGAGGGCTGTGCTGGATCATGTGGCTCAGCGGGAACGCGTACGCCATAAGAATCAAGGCAACGGCAACTGCAATCCAGATCCACCAATTCTCCAGGAATTTCGGTGTGGCGGAAGCATCGCTCACCCCAATTGGAAATTCTTCAAACTCTTCTTCTGTCTTTGCATGAGGAGCAACGAACGCCAAGCTGCAGACGATGTAGATAAGCAGCATCGCAGATAAAAACAGGATCATGCCGCCGGCCGCCATAGTGACATGGTTGGACAGGATGCCGTCGAACCATTCCAATGCGGCTGAATTGCCATTGTAGCCCGAATACGCTGTTCTTCTTGGTGCACCGAGCAGGCCGAGAATATGCTGTGCTGTCGACATAAGCAGCATGCCGACGGACCAGGTGATGATCTGGATGAACGCCAACTTTTGCAGGGATTTCGTAAATGTCCGGCCCGTCAAATAAGGGATGAGCCAGAATGAAACGCCCATGAACGTCATGGCAACAGGGGTTCCGACCGTGATATGGAAGTGGCCGACAACCCAAAGCGTATTGTGGATGAGCTCATTCAATTGGAAGCTGGCATTGATGATACCGCCGGCTCCGCCCGGGATGAAAAAGGCCATTGCAATAAAAATGGAGGTGAAACGGACATCCTTCCATGGCAGTTTCGTGAACCAGCCGAACAGCCCAGTGCCGCCTTTTTTCCTCCCGGAGATTTCAAACGTTGCGAACATCGAGAAGGCTGTCATCAAGGACGGAATGATGACCATGAACGTTAAGACAACCTGCAGGAACTTCCAGAAGCTTGAAATCCCAGGCTCAGTCAGCTGGTGATGGAAGCCGACCGGAATTGAGAACAAGATGAACAGAACAAAGGAAAAACGGGCCAATGAATCGCTGAACACTTTCGTTCCGAGGATTTTTGGCACGACCACATACCAAACCATATAGGCCGGCAGCAGCCAGAAATAGACGAGCGGATGGCCAAAATACCAGAAGAGGGAACGGCTCAGCTCTACATTGATTGTATCCACCCATCCGAATGCCCATGGGATGTACTGGAACACTACAGTGGCCACAACACCGAGACAGGCAATGATCCAAAGAATAATCGTTGAAATCGTCATAAAGGCGAACAATGGGCTCAATTCACCTTTATGCGCTTTTTTCCAGACCATATAATGGCCGACAAGCGCAAAGCTGCTGATCCATGTACCGACTACAAACAACGCTAGCCCGACATAATACCAGCCGCTTGCTTTTAGTGGTGCATAAAAGGTATACATGACTGATGCCTTGCCAGCAATAATCATTGCTGTAGCCAATACTGTACCTGCCAATGTGACGAGGAAGCCGATCCAAGAGAACAGCCATACTTTCGGCCCGAAGCTTCCGAGTGTCTTGCTCATGCCGGAAATGAAAAAGGCAAAGATGAAAAAAGTTGTGAAAATGAGTGCAAGCAAGACGCCATGCGCTGTCAGGATCTGATAATAATCAAGCCAGGCGGGCAGCTGCAACGCATCATTTCGAATAAAAACTTGCAGCAATCCGCAGAACGTACCGATCAGGAACGCCGTATAAGCGACCCCGACATTCCATAACGCCAGATTGCGATCACGTTTACCGATCATGGTTCATACACCTCAATCTCTGTTTGCATAAAATGGTGGCCAGTGCCGCAATATTCATTGCAAATCACCATATACTTTCCGGGTTTAGAGAACGTGTAGCTTTTCGCTGTTACCCGGCCGGGCACGACCATCATGTTGACTTTCGTATCGTGAATGGTAAAACTGTGGACGACATCGCGGCTAGTTAATGTAAAAATAATTTCTTTTCCGGCCGGAACTTTAATATTTGCCGGTTTGTAGCCAAACGCTTCTGCGACCATTACCACCTCATATGTGTTTTTATCAAGCTGCCTTACCCCTGGTTCGTCAAAGGGAGCAGTCTCATCAAGTTTTTCAGGATCAACCGTGTCCATCCCGCCGGCAGGGGTATGTCCCTGCGCAAAGGCTGTAACGCCAACAATGCTTAGAAAAATAACTAATGATAAAATACCGAATGTCAGCCAAATCTTTTCATATTTATGAAGATGCATTTTCTCCACCCCGCTTTCTTTATCTTGCTACGTACATACCGTAAACACTGAACCACATGGCAGCGATTAAAACCCCGACCGCGAGCACACTAATGAAGGTACCCTTCAAATTCGGCTCCCCGGAACCTTTCGACTTCTTGCCCATCTCGCAACCTCCCACTTTATTATGTAAAAAGCGTACATCTTTGGACATGCCGCTTACTGTGATAAATGTCACAATCGGCTGGTAGATTCCTATGCTTTCAAAAAATAGACAAAAAGAGCAGGAGGGAAGGGGAGCGGGCAAAAAAAAATCACCCGGCCATGGGTGATTTTTGCGGATCTATTAATCAATTCTGCATATATGGACAGGACAATTCTCACAGTGGATCTCATCCTTAAGATATTGAACATTATGGACGGAGATTTTGCCCCCGCTAATGGAAAGAATGCTTTCTTTTTTCAGTTCGCCAAGCAGGCGGTTTACAACTTCACGGCTCATCCCGCAAAAATTGGCAAGCTCCTGGTTTGTGAAGGCCATGTCGATTAGGATGCCGTCCTCTTTTTTAACGCCATAGCTGTTGGTAAGGCGGATGAGGGTGGAGTATAAGGCGCCTTTTTTCCCGTGCAGCACGAGGTCGCGGAATTTGGATTGGGTTTTTTGCTGGTACTCTCCCATCTGCTTCAAAAATTCGATATTCAGCTTGGGGTTCTCCAATAGCCCTTTTTCCAGGTCTTCTTTCCTGATCTTCGCACAGCTGCCGCTCTCCAGCACTTTTGCATGGACAGCATACTTCTGCGGAGTGCAATACAGCGTGAGCTCGCTGATAAAATCATTTTTTCCGCAGATCCGATAGGTGATTTCCCGGCCATCCGGTGTCAGCCGGCTGATCCGTACCTTGCCTGAATAAAGGAAATAGACGGTGTCCGCCAGATCCCCTTCCTGGAAAAGAAAGCTGTCTTTCTCGAATTCCTTGTCAATATGGTCAATTGTCAGCAATTCGTTCAATCTGCATCCCTCTTCCTCAAACATTTGCTTCCAGTATTATAACATTCGAATGTGCCCATAACAGCTGTTTTTTCAAAAGGAAGAGCCGCCCCGAATCGAGAGCGGCCCTCCGATTAATTGATCGGGATTCTCCATTCTTTTTCAAGCGGTTCATAGCGTGTTTCTGACAGCAGGCGCAATGTCAGTTTTTCTGGTGCTTTCTCGAGTCCGTAGACGGTCAGCAGCGTTGTCGTCTCCTGGCGTCCGTCCTTGTCGGGGTGTGTGCGTCCTCCGCTTCGGTATGTTTCGTACGCCTTTCCTGTACTGTCGACAAGCACCCATGACACCATTTCTGGAGCAAGCAACGTTTTGCTTCCTTCCATTTCAATCTGGAACGTTTTCTCTGCTCCGATCGGCATCAGGGATTTTTTCAAATGCAGCCGAGTATCCATCTCAGCTGCTGTGATGGTCATCTCATTTCCTTCATATTTGAATGTTAATGGCTGCTTGCCCAACTTTTTCGGCTCAAAGGTGATGGAAAAGTCAGCTGGTACGGTCTTGATCACCCCATCCAGAACGAATTGGAGCTTCCGCTCACCTCTTTGAGGGATAAATGATTCATTCCATGCAGTTTGGCCGAGCGCACCTAGACGATCACCAGTACCTTGGATCAGGCCATCGTCGGAGGAAGGGGCACCGATATAATTGGAGTGGCGGTAGACTGTTAGGCCCTTCTCATCTTCGATATGATATTGAATCTCTGTACCAGGGGTTGAGAATGGCTCTACGACCTCTTTTCCGTATTTGGCTTCCAGGCTTTCCGTTTTTTTCTCCACTTCACGAAGCAGGTTCTTGGAAAAACCTGTTTCATAGAAGATTTCACTTGAAGACGGGGCGAAGCGCGCTTCTTTCATTTTGATTACGATCCCGTTTGCTTCATGGGTGAAGCCGCTTAAGTCATGAGCCTTTGTTGCTTGCAGCGTCTCCTTCATATCAAGAGGGATTTCAAGCTTCCAGCTGCCCTTTTTTCCCGCGAGCTCCGTCAAGTCAAAGCCGACCGTGATTGTATCGGTCAATGTTTGGTCACGGAGCGAGAATTCAATCGTTCCGTAACCATCCTGCCGTCCCCAGCTTAGTCCGGATCTTTCAATCTCCTTGCCCTGCTCATCCAAAAGATAAAGCTTGTTGAAGTCCTCCCCAATCTCCAGTTCGTGGTCCTTCCGCTTGCCCCTCGCATCGAGCAACTGATAGGAGAGAGCGATTCTTGATGAATCGGCAACGACATCTTCCACCTTGAAGGTCAGGCCCTGATCGGTGACCGACTGATCGATTCGTTTGGCGAACCCTTCTTCTACCGCAATCTGTATCCCTTCGTCTACATTGACAGAAGAGAAGAACCCGCCGATCCATTGGGCGAATGCCGGGTTGAAAGCACTCATGATTCCGGCCGCTAGGAACAATCCAGCCGCCGCAACCGCTGTCCTTTTCAAAAATAGTAAGCGGGAACGCTGTTTTTTTCGCGGATAGGGATCGAGTCCTGCAAGGATGCCATCGGCAAAATCGTCAGGCAAAGCAGGTGCCTGTAAAGTGTCTTTCATGAATTCATCTTCCTGCCCGAATGCTTCAAGGATGAGGCGGCAGGATGCACAGTGCTCAATATGCAATGCCAACTCGTCCCTTTCCTCAGTGAGCAATCCGTCATAGAAGCGGGAGAGCTTATCGGCCGTTGGACATGTCATAAAAATACCCTCCTTCGCGTTTCACTTGGCTGCGCATTTTCTTTTTCGCCCGGTGCAGTTTATTTCGCACCGTCGAGAGCGGGATGTCCAGCAGCGTCCCAATCTCTTCATAGCTCAGTTCATTCGCATAGCGCAGCAGAATGATCATCCGTTCATCCTCGGGAAGCATGGAAATCAGTTTTTCCAATTGGCGGCTTTTTTCCTTTTTTAAAAAAATGACTTCCGGTCCGTCTTTGTTTTCCATCAGATCCTCGGTCACTTCGATTTGCGACATTTTAAACCGTTTCTTCCGGAATTCATCAAGGCAGTGGTTGATTGCGACCCGGTACATCCAGCTTGAGAATGAACCTTGGCGGTCATATTTGTCGAGCTGGCTGTATACTTTGATAAAGGCCTCCTGGACGAGATCCTGGGCATCTTGGGGATGCCTTGTCATCCGGAGAACGGTGGCGTACAGCGGATTTTTGTATTTATTGATAATGAGACCGAATGCCTGTTTATTGCCTGAAAGAATTTCTTCGACCCATTGGATTTCCTCTTGCATACCGGCCTCCTGTTTTTCCTGAACATGCGCATGTTCGTTTTCTCTTCATCCAGTATAACGGGTTTACTAGGAGAAAAATTTCAATTCTTTTGCAGAAGTCCATAAGAATCTGGAAACCGTCGCTAGTCAGGTGGGTCTCAGTATGAATAAAGGGAAGAGGAGGGATCATGTGGAAGTCTCACAACGCCTAACCTCTCTTTCGGGCATCATGCTCAAAGGGATCGCCTTGTAAATGAAATTTTGGTTACTGATTGTTCGTTATTATGCTAAAACGGTTTAATAGTGTTTAAAAAGGGAGCTTATTTATAGGCTCTTTTTTTCCGTTCGGTTTCAGCGCATAGCTCTTCGAATTTTCGAGGATGGCCGGACAGGCAATGCCCTTTTTATTCATCCAGCAATATTTCGGCAATAACTTTCCGGTAGAATAATAGATAGAAAAGATGAAAGCGGGGAAACGGCTATGGACCGGACGGTTTTGATCATAGAGGACGAGGACTCGATTCGCGAGATTCTCTCCTATTCGTTGCGGAAGGAGGGATACCGGGTGCTTTGTGCAGAGACGGGGAAGGATGGGCTGCGTTTGGCGGCCGGAACAGATCCGGACGTTGTCATTCTCGACTTGATGCTCCCCGATGCGAGCGGCTTTGATCTATGCAGGCAAATGAAGGAGTCAGGGAGTTCCCCCGTCATGATGCTGACGGCAAGGGATGATATTGTCGACAAGGTTTTGGGCTTTGAGCTTGGAGCAGATGATTACATGACAAAGCCGTTTGATATAAGAGAGGTAAATGCCCGGTTGAAAGCACTGCTCCGCCGTTCTGGGCAAAGCGCGTCTGTCTCAATTTCTCTCGGCGAGGGCATCCGGATCGAGCCTCGTTCTCATTCAGTCTATAAAGGGGATGAAGCCCTTTCTCTCAAGCCGAAGGAGTATGAGCTGCTGCTCTTGTTCGCCCAGAATCCCGGCCGTGTTTTTTCCCGTGAGGAAATCCTTGATACCGTGTGGGACTTTGATTATGAAGGAGATGTAAGGACGGTCGATGTCCATGTCCAACGGATTCGGAAAAAGCTTGGGAGTTCGGATTCAATTGAAACGGTGTTTGGCGTCGGCTATAAGCTGGGGAGAAGGCAAGTATGAAACTGAAAATCCGAAAGAAGTTTTTCCTTAGCTATCTCCTGTTATTTGTCTGTGCGGCATTGATTATCCACCAATTTATGAAAATATCATTGGAGGCGAATAGCCAGGCGCAGATTGAGGCGGAAATGACAAAGCTGCAGCATACAACAAGGGAGCATATCAAACAGTTTTCCAAGCTTAAAGAATCAAATGATCATTTATTTGCAGATTATGGAATAGACATCGCCCGTGACTTAAGCAGGCTGCAGAATCTCGGCGTTGCCCTCTACGGAACGGACGGCCGTTTTTTATATGAGGAGCTGCCGATTGAGCAAACTCGTCTCTTGGAGAATCAACAGTTCCAAAAGAATCTGGGCAGCAGCGATGCGCCTGAACTGTCTGCCGCTTTTGATAACAAGTCGGCTTTGTCCCTGCAGAAAAATGATCATGGGATTTTTGTTTACTTTGCCTATCCTCTATATATAGACGAGGAGTTTTACGGGGTGGTACGGTTTACTGGAGACTACACAGCCTTATTTCAGCAAAATGACCGGATCCTTCAGTCCTTCTCATTGTTCGCCGTCTGTCTGTTGATTGGAATCTTCATCATCTCCTTTTTGCTTACAAGCCAAATCATCCGGCCGCTGATCCGGCTTTCTAAGGCTACGAAAAGAGTTGCACAGGGAGACTATGAGGATGAGGTCATTGTAAAAACCGGTGATGAGCTGGAAGAGCTGGCCGACAATTTTAATAGAATGAAGAAAAGTGTAAAGGACCATATTGATATGGCGGAAGAAGAGAAGGAGAAAGTGCTTCATCTGGAAAAAAACCGGACAGCCTTTTTCCAGCATGTAACCCATGAATTAAAGACTCCGCTCTCGAGCATCTCCGGCTATGCACAAATTTTGGGACAGCCGGATTTCGATGATCCGGCATTTCTCCAGAAAGCAGCGAGAAAAATTACGGAGGAGAGCGAGCGGCTGAACCGGATGGTCGTCGAACTGATCGGCATTGCAAAAAAACAGGCTGCAGCCGGTTTGGAGGAACATCATCCACTTCCAATATTACCGCTTATCAAAGACGTCTGTGAGGACTTGGAGATGCAGGCAGAGGAAAGGGAAGTGAGCATTTCGATCAGCGGATCAGATTGGATGGTATGCGGAAGCCGGGATCAGGTCCAGCAAGTACTCATTAATCTTCTCGACAATGCGATCAAGCATGGAACCCGGGGCGGGGTCATAAACGTCGAGTCTGAAAAAGGCGTTATTACAGTGAAGAACCCGAGCAGCCCGCTGTCGGACTATATGCTCGAACATGCCTTTGAGCCCTTTATTTATACGAAAAAAAACGGCAACCATGGGTTAGGGCTGTATATCTGCCGTGAAATTGTTACAGCACATAATGGGACCGTATCAATCGGATACGAAAACGGGGAAACAATCCTTGTTGTTCGACTTCCGCCTTGGCAACAAGATGGCAATATCTGATCGGTAATCGGCAACATCCGCCCGCTATGATGGAGACATCAACGTAAGGAGGAGAAAGAAATGCGAATAAAAGGAATGGGACTTATCGTATTGGCGGGGTTACTTGGGGCAGGCTGTTCATTGCAGGGAGAAGCACAAACACAGAGCACGATCATCCTTAATGAGGATATGCAGCTTGAAAGCTCACTTGCCGACAGCCGGCTGAACGTACAGCGGGAGGATGACCTCGAAGTGTCGAAAAATGCAACCTATTGGGGATTCAAGGGCCAGGACCTGTATTACAATGAAAATGGTGCGCTGCACTGGCTGAATGCCGAGACAGGCGAAACAGAAAAGGTTGCGGACATGGAGGCATACGAGGTGCTGGATTCGGGGAAAATGGCGCTCTCTTCCAAGGGAGAGGAAATATACGTTCAAAATCTTGAAACAGGGAAAAAGCAATTCGTCACAAAAGGATCCCGGAACGAAACGTATAAAACGTACTTCACCGACAAAGACGGGACAGTTGCCACGCTGGAGTGGCGCTCCTCTGAAGAAGATGAGAAAGACAGCATTGTTTTTGATCTGTTCGACCCGGAAACCGGGAAAACAGATGAGTGGGATCTCAGTTCTTTCTTTTCCTTGAACAGCTTCACCTACAATTCACTGAAAAAAGACGGATCGCTCTATTTTGCCGCGGAGAATAAGGACGGAGAGTATGGGATTTACCAGATTGCCAGGGGCACAGTGCCCAAGACGGCAGTAGCGCTTAAAAAGGAAGATGCTTCTCTCCATCAATACGATATTCTTCAGGATGGAACCATTCTATTCGGGGGAAGTTATCAAGGGAAAAGCGGCGTTTTTCTGACAGATAAGGATGGCAAGAAGGTAAATCGCCTTGTAGCAGGCGGCCGGGATGAAGAAGGAGAATGGATTCCGACATACAGTTTGTCTCCTGATGAAACAAAAATTTTATTCGATACACCCGTCCAGGTGGAGAATGAATACAAAACAAATGTATACATGGGGGAAATCGTCGACGGGGAACTTTTGAATACGGTGAGAATCATGGAAAATGCAGATCTTTATGCAGTCGTGTCAATGAGCGGCAAATGGAGCGATGATTCGAACACGGCTTATATCGCCCAGCCGAAGGGAGAGAGCGACATCATCGGCAGTCTGGCAAAATTCAAAGTGGAATGAACGAAGAGCGGATGATCCGCTCTTTTTTTGTACGGCAAAAGGGTAAAGGAATTGAAAGAGAAAGGGGGATTGTCAATGAAAATTATCATTACAGGAGATACCCACATGCCGAAGAGGGCAAAAGCGCTGCCCTCACGTCTAGTCGAAGAATTGAAAACAGCCGATTTGATCATTCATACAGGTGATTGGCAGACGATGGACGTGTATGAGGAATTCTGTTCATACGGGCCTGTAGAGGGAGTGGCAGGGAATGTCGACAGCGAAGAGCTGATCGAAATGCTCGGCAAAGAGAAAATCATCCGGATCGGGGACTTTGCGATTGGCCTCACGCATGGCGACGGGAAAGGGAAAACGACGGAAAGACGAGCGCTCGATGTTTTTCAGGACGACCGTATCGATCTGCTTGTATTTGGACATTCTCATATTCCGGTTTTAAAGGAATCAGCGGACTGCATCCTCTTTAATCCGGGTTCCCCGACAGATAAGCGGAGGCAGGAGCAATACTCTTTCGGTGTACTTGAGATAGGAGAGAAAATCAGCCTGAACCATGTATTTTATAAAAAGAAGGAATAGTCAGTTTTATGGTTGGGAAGTTGGGTAGAGGAAAAAGGACCGGTGTATGTACAGCTGGAAGGAGGTGAGAACGATGAGCAGAATGATGTCTTCATTGTTGCTCGGGATCCTGATGCTGGCAGCAGTACCGGTGGCCGCTCATGGTCAGGAAAAGGAAGAACCGCGGCCCGGGCTGCTTAAAGGGACAGCGAGCGCACTAGGAACAACGTTGGAATCGGTCGGAAAAACGGTCGGCAAGACGCTGGAATCAGCTGGCGGAACAGTGGGAAAGGTGACCGCTGAAACAACGAAAGGCCTGTCAAATACTGTAGGCAATACCGTTGAGTTTACAGTGGAAACGGTCAATGACCTATCTCAACCGCTGACCAGCAAACCAATCACTTCCGCCTTAAAGCGGACAAATAAATTAGTGGACGATACAGTGGACAATACGCTCCCAACCGCTGAGACAGCTGTACAAGGAGTGAATAATACGGTCCAGACCGTCACTTCTGAAACTGTTAACACTGTCCATACATCTGTCGATTCTGTTACAGAGGCATTGCCGGAGATTCCTGTTGTCACGCCTGTCGTAAAAGAAGTACATAGCTCCTCGAAAGAACTGACAGGAGTTGTACAAACGACAGTCGAGGGTACGAGTGCCGTACTGGAAGGAACGGTCGGAGGGGTAAGTGAGGCGGTAAAGGGAACGGTGAAAGGTGCAGGAGGGCTGTTGGAAGAAACAGTTGATCATGTGGTAAAGCCGCTGCAGCCGTCACCCGATATAGAGGAAACGGCTCCTGATGCCGAGACTTCGGTTCCACAGGTGAAAAATCCTCCGCAGGCCGTGCTGGAAACCCCTGCCGGACAGCAGGAGGATGCTCCGCAGGTTGGACAGAAAACGGAGGAAAATAAGATTATGCCGGTGAAGCCAATCCCCGCAACTCCGGGAGAAAGTGAGCAAGAACGAGTGAAGGCTCCGATTCAGTCTGAAAAGCCTGAGGAACCGGCAGTTAAGCAAGAAGAAGATGCAAACCCGGATAAGCCGGATTCTTTTCAAAATGAAAGGAACGATCTGATACCGGATCAAGCAATGACAGAGCCGGCTCTCTTTACGATTTTGGAAGAAAGGAAAGTTAAGCCCAACGCTGATAGGACAAAGGAAAGACGAGCTCCAGACACAAATAAGGAAGCACAAACCGTTCCTGGTGCTCCGTTAAAGAGTGAAGGGAAAAAGGAAACGCCTCCTGTTGTCATCAGCCAGCCTCCTGTCCAGCAATCGGGAATGTCGATTAACGGAAGCAAGGCGTCGCAATGGGGAAGCAGCGGCATACTCCTTGATCTTTTCCAGCGCATTGAATTAGGAAAGATTGACTGGGGATGGGTCCAGGAACGGTCTGCTCAGCTGTGGAAGCCGCCCGCACTCCGAAAACCACCGAAATTTGCTCCTTTTTTTATAAGCTAAAAACAATAAAAAAAGGAGCGGATTTATAATGAAAAAAATAGCAGCAGTGTCGGCAGTTCTACTCGGTTTGGCGTTCACTTCACTTGGTTCACCAGGCGACCGTGCGTATGCAGCGCAATCAGCCGCGTCAGGGGAGGATGCTGCGCAGCAGTCAGGCCTCCTCGATATAAATTTGCAAAATCTGCCTATCCTCGGCGATATCAGTGTGTCCATTCCGAAAAAACAGGATGAGGATGGACAGAGAGAAGAATCACTTGCAAATGTGACCCTCTCCGATTCGATTTTGGGAGAGGACCTCAGCGTAAAAGTGCTGAACGGTCAAGAAAATGGAGGGCAATCCTCTTCACTGGTGAATGTGACGGGGAACCATACGATCGCAGGAGAACAGCTCGATGCCCGAGTACTGTCTGCGGATAAAACAGATACTGAGGAAGGGATTGCTTCTTCCTCTGCCGTGGTCGACGTTTCGGCCGAAAATACGATACTAGGCGAAGACGTAAATGCGGAAGTGCTGTCGACAAAGCAAGACGCGAATGAGACAGGTTCGAGTTCGTCTTCCGCAGTGGCCGACGTTTCAGCCGAAAATACGATACTAGACGAAGGCGTAGAAGCGGAAGTGCTGTCGACAAAGCAGGAGGCGAATGAGACAGGCGTGAGTTCATCTTCTGCAGTAGCCGACGTTTCGGCCGAAAATACGATACTAGGCGAAGACGTAAATGCGGAAGTGCTGTCGACAAAGCAGGAATTGAATGAGGCAGGCGTGAGTTCGTCTTCCGCAGTAGCCGACGTTTCTGCTGATAATACAATTCTAGGCGAAAGCGTAAATACGGAAGTGCTGTCGACAAAGCAGGAGGCGAATGAGACAGGTTCGAGTACGTCTTCCGCAGTGGCCGACGTTTCAGCCGAAAATACGATACTAGGCGAAGGCGTAGAAGCGGAAGTGCTGTCGACAAAGCAGGAATTGAATGAGGCAGGCGTGAGTTCGTCTTCCGCAGTAGCCGACGTTTCTGCTGATAATACAATTCTAGGCGAAAGCGTAAATGCGGAAGTGCTGTCGACAAAGCAAGAAGCGAATGAAGCAGGAGCGAGTTCATCTTCCGCAGTAGCCGACGTTTCTGCTGATAATACAATTCTAGGCGAAAGCGTAAATGCGGAAGTGCTGTCGACAAAGCAGGAGGCGAATGAGACAGGCGTGAGTTCATCCTCTGCAGCCGTCGACATCTCAGCTGAAAATACGATACTAGGCGAAGGTGTTGACGCAAAGGTCTTGGCGAAACAGAACTCCATTAGCGAATCGGAAAGCTCCGATACATCCTCTGTTGCTGATGTTGCTTTGGATAACTTATTAGTCGACAATCTGGGGCTGTCTGTTCTTTTTAACAAGAACGCCAAGGATGAAAAGGGAGATGCCAAACATTCGGGTGTTCTCGCTTTAGATGTGAAACCCCTTCTGGGCTTGGAAAACATCCACGTGGGACTGCTGGAAAGTCAGTCTAGAGAAGGCAATACAGCTATGGAACGAGGTTCTTTGCTAAACCTTGGTCTAGGAGATTTGCTTGTTGATGGGCTGTCAGTTTCCCTTCTTGATCGGGAGACCCAGTCCTCTGATAACGGCGAAGAAAACAGGCAATCGTTAGTATCCCTCGGGCTTCAAGATGAAAACTTGGGCAATCTCCAAGCTGATGTGCTTTTGTCCGGTGCAGCGGAAGACGGTTCATCCTATAGGGCAGATTCAGGTCTGCTCGATATTATGACGGACAGCTTCCCTATTCTTGAAGACTCTCATATTGGTGTTTTGGATGAGCATCTAACAGGCAATGAAAACGAAGGAACATCCAGCAGTGCGCTTGTAAAAGTCGACAGCCAAAACGGCCTTCTCGACGGTGCAGATGTCAGTGTTGTTGGAAGAGAACAATCCTTTGATGAAAACGGAAGAACGGAAACGGGAGATACCGCTTCAATCAAATTGAAGGTACCCGGAACGAACAGGGATTTACTCAATGCAGTCGTTCTTCCGACCCGGTCCTATGTTCCAAATCAAACCGAAACACCGGGCATTGAGGATGGGACAAACGGGCCGGGAACAGAAGATCCTGAAACTGGAACTCCTGACCCCAATGCACCCGAAAACCCTGAAACTCCTGGCAACCCCGAAAATCCTTCCGTACCGAATGATCCGGGGAACCCAGCCGGTCCGCAAACTCCAACAGTACCTGGATTGCCGGAAAATCCCGGCGATGAAAATTCTGCAGGGCAGCCGTCCGATCCTATAGTCGGAAATGATGGAACTCCTGGCCAAAATGGGAACAACCCGGAGAATGACGGAGCACCTGGCGGGGATGTCAGCAATAACGGAAATACTGAAGGCATAGGAACGGAGCCTGATGTGAATGTCGATGGCAACGCCGAGAATCCTCTGGACAGCGATGGAAATCAAACTGGCGGATTAGATGGCATAGCAGGAAGTCTTGGGGAAACCGCTGATCTATCTGTTGTCATTGGCGCAGGAAATTCTGGCTCGCTCTCACGTGGGAGTTTGGGCCAGAGCAGCCTGTTTTCACCAGTTGCTGTCCAACATGTGGGCAACCAGAAAATCGGCGATCCAAACAGTCCATCCGTCTTTCCGAAAACAGGCGGAATATTGAATGGGGCGATGCTGATTATTCTTGCTCTTGTTCTATTGGCCGGAGGTATGAGACTGCGCAGAAACGGTTAAGGTGAGGGCTGTGAAATCGTATAGAAGGATGATAGGAAATGTACTGATCCTTGCGGCAATTGGGCTGGTTGCTTTTTGGTTTTACGGCGTCCAGCATCAGAGCAGCAAGGAAAAGGAACTGCTCGAGGCATTTAGAGCAGTGCAGGCAGCCTCGGCGGGCAACGGCTCAACCGTTCACGCTGAGGGGCAGATTGCCCTGGATGAAAGTGTCGAAGGGATCCTTTCAATCCCGAAGATTGATCTTGAGTCCCCTGTACTGGCAGGTGCGGGGAAAGAACAGCTTGATGTTGCTCTCGGCGCAATCGAGGGACTGGACAAGCCGGGTGCCGAAAACGGCAGCTATGCCATTGCCGGACATCAGTCCCACCTGTTCGGACACTTCTTCAACCGCTTGTATGAGGTGGAGGAAGGGGACAGGTTCACCTTCCAAACGAAAGCCGAGGTTCAGCAATACGAAGTGTTTTCGGTCAAAATCGTCAGACCGGAGGACGTTCACGTATTGGACAGGCAGGAGGGCATCTCCCTCCTCTCGCTCGTTACTTGTTATCCGGAAAATTCCAGCCGATATCGATTCATTGTCCAAGCAAAAAAAATAGAATCCTAATTTGGACAGCCTCTCAAGTCTTTGAGAGGTTCTTTTTTTTCAGCTGTTATTCATTCGGGAATCGGGTATATAAAATACATGATAGCAGCGGCTGGGAGGGAAATCGAATGAGGTGGCAAGGACAAGCAGGAAGCACACATGTGGAAGACCGCAGGGGCATGGGCGGTGGCGGCATGGTGATGGGCGGCGGTATCGGCGGCATCATTCTGCTCCTGATCTTCACTTTTTTAGGCGGCAATCCGGGTGAAATCATCAATGGTACAGGCATGTCGGGATACGACACGGGCGGCAGTCAATCGGCCTATGTGGAAACAGAGCAGGAGAAGGAGCTTTCCCAGTTTGTTTCGGTAGTGCTGAAAGATACCGAGGATGTGTGGACAGAGGTTTTTCAGGAGAATGGGATGACCTATAGACCGCCGACGCTTGTGCTGTACTCGGGAAACGTCCAGTCGGCTTGCGGGGCTGCAGGTGCGGCAATGGGGCCTTTTTACTGTCCGGGAGATGAGAAACTGTATATTGATTTAAGTTTTTATAATGAGCTAAGCCAGAGGTTCCATGCGCCCGGAGATTTCGCGATGGCCTATGTCATTGCCCATGAAGTGGGGCATCATGTGCAGAAGCAATTGGGAATATCCGACCAGGTTGCAAGCCTTCGGAATCGCGTGAGCGAAGAGGAATACAATAAATACTCTGTACGCCTGGAACTGCAGGCCGATTACTTTGCAGGTGTCTGGGCCAATCATGCCGAAGGGATGGACTTGCTTGAGCCAGGGGATATCGATGAGGCACTGACAGCGGCGAGCGCTGTTGGTGATGATACGATCCAGATGCAGGCAAGGGGTTATGTTGTACCGGAAAGCTTTACACACGGAACAGCAGCTCAGCGCCAGCGTTGGTTTGAGAAAGGATATGAACTTGGAACCATTGACGGCGGAGATACATTCAGCGCCAACAATCTATAAGTTTGCCAAAAAAATGCCTCCTTGCATGGAGGCATTTTTTTGTTGCGCGAATTTTGAACCATTCTGATCAAAGAGCGGAAAAGTGAAAAAAACAAAAAGAATGGTTTACATCGAGAATAAAGTTGTATATTATAACTAATAAGTTGCGCTAGGGAAACATTTTAAACTAGGACTAAACTATTTGCGCTGGGCTATCTGTGTTTATATAAAAAAACAAATGGAAGGCGGTCATCAATGATGGATGAAGCGATAAAAGTAGAGCATTTGCATGTCTCCTATTACGGAAACGAAGTACTGCAGGATATCAGTTTTTCCATGGAAACGGGGAAATTAATCGGCATTATCGGGCCGAATGGTGCAGGTAAATCAACGATGATGAAAGCAATGCTCGGGCTGATTCCGAAAGACCGGGGCGGAGTCGAAATAAACGGGAAGCCAATCACTGATATGAGAAAGAAAATTGCCTATGTCCCCCAGCGGTCGAATATTGACTGGGATTTTCCAATCATTGTGAAAGATACGGTCCTTCTCGGAACTTATCCAAATCTTGGCCTTTTCCACCGTCCCAAAAAGGCTGACAAAGATTGGGCAATGGAATGTCTTGAGAAGGTGGGGATGGAGCAATTTGCGAAAAGCCAGATTGGTGAGTTATCCGGCGGCCAGCAGCAACGAGTCTTTCTTGCCCGATCTTTGGCGCAGGGAGCAGAGTTTTTCTTCCTGGATGAACCATTTGTTGGAATCGATGTTTCGAGCGAGGAAGTCATCATCGATATTCTCAGGGGCTTGCGAAACGAGGGGAAAACCGTTTTCGTTGTCCACCATGATTTATCCAAGGTGGAAAACTACTTTGACGACCTCATTCTGATTAATAAGAAATTGATCGGCGCGGGTCCAGTTGACGATGTCTTCCAGCCTGAGCTGATGCAAGCGGCATACCAATCTCCGCTGTCCATGCTTTGGAGATTGGGGGTAGGTGTGTGATGGAATTCATCCACGATCTGATGAATTATGGTTTTTTGCAAAAAGCGATGATCACATCTGTCATGGTCGGAATCATCTGCGGAATTATCGGCAGCTTCATCGTTTTGCGCGGCATGGCTTTGATGGGAGACGCCATTTCGCACGCTGTTCTCCCGGGGGTTGCCATTTCATACATGTTAGGCATCAATTATTTTTACGGTGCCGTCGCGGTCGGAGTGCTGGCTTCTCTCGGAATCGGGGCAATCAGCCAGAACAGCCGCATTAAAAATGATTCTTCCATCGGAATCGTTTTTTCGGCGGCCTTTGCCCTTGGGATCATTCTCATTACACAGGCGGGCAGTGCGACTGATCTGACCCAGATTCTTTTCGGAAATGTCATCTCTGTAAGGCAATCGGATATGTGGCTGACCCTTGCCATTGGAGCTGTTGTCATCTTGGCCGTTGTCCTCTTTTACAAGGAGCTGCTCGTTTCGAGCTTTGATGAGACGATGGCTGCCGCGTATGGGCTGAAAACGCGATTCATCCATTATACGATTATGGTATTGCTGACGCTCGTGACAGTTGCTTCCTTGCAGACGGTCGGTGTCATCCTGGTTGTATCCATGCTGATTACCCCAGCTTCGACAGCGTATCTGCTGACCAACCGCCTCTCCACCATGATTATACTCGCTTCCCTTTTTGGTGCATTGTCATCGGTCATCGGCTTGTATTTCAGCTTTGTTTACAATTTGCCGTCAGGTCCCGTCATCGCTTTGGCAACGACTGCCATCTTTTTGGCCGCATTTATTTTCTCGCCGAAACAAGGGCTTGTTTGGCGCTTATTTAAAAGCAAAAAAATGATCTTTCGATAAAGGTAAAAAACGCAAAGGGGAGAACACCATTGAAAAAAGTTATTTCCTCATTTCTCATGGCGAGCTTGGCCGTGATTCTGCTCGCTGCTTGCGGCAAGGAAGATAGCACTGGGGGAGAGAATGCCGAAAAAGACGGCAAGCTTCAAGTCGTTACGTCTTTTACCATCATTGAGGACATCGCCAGGGAAATTGGCGGCGACGATGTGGAAATCCACAATCTAGTGCCGACAGGAACGGATCCGCATGAGTATGAGCCGCTTCCGAACGACATCAAAAAAGCGAGCGATGCTGATATCCTTTTTTATAATGGCTTGAATCTTGAAGGCGGGAAGGATGGCTGGTTCTTCAAAATGATCAACTCCGTCGGACAGAAAGAAGAGAACGTTTTTAATCTGACAGAGCGGGTTGAGCCCATGTACTTAACCTCCCAGAACGGAAAGGAAGAGGAGATCAATCCCCATGCGTTCATCGACCCGGCAGTCGGCATCAAAATGGCGGAAAATATGCGGGATGCGTATGTGAAAGTGGATCCTGGGCGGAAGGCGAATTATGAAAAAAGAGCAGAAACATATATTGGCAGGCTGAAGGAATTGGATGCGGAGTACGAGCAAAGGATCAATGAAATTCCGGAGGAGAAGCGTGTTCTGGTAACTAGCGAGCGCGCCTTCCAGTATATGGCGAACCATTATGGCTTGAAGGAGGGGTATATTTGGGCGATAGATACAGAGGAAAATGGATCGCCGGAACAAATCAAAGCGCTCATCCGGTTTATCAAGGAAAATAATGTGTCTGTCCTCTTTATCGAGTCCAACGTTGACCGACGCCCAATGGAGACGGTCTCCAAAGAAACCGGCATTCCATTCAGCAAGAAGCCGATCTATTCGGATGAAATCGGGAAACAGGGCGAGGAAGTGGATACGTATATTAAATACTTGATCTACAACATCAATCTCATCCATGATGAATTGAGCAAATGATGACAGAGATAGCGGGCTTCCGGGGAAGCCCGCTTATTTGGTCTTGCTACATGCCGTGACCGGGGTTTTTGTTCTGTCTTGAGTGGTTTTTTTGTTTTACCTTATGGGAGCCGCTCATCGGCTCAGGCTGCGTTGTTTCTTTCTGCTGTTTCTGCTTTTTAGACATAAAGAAAACCTCCTGTAAGGTCGTTGGCAGCCCAAAAAGCGGGCGTACTGATACTTTTTGCTTTCCGGCCCGGGATTATGCGCCCAGAAAAGCCCCATCCTGTTCTTTCATAACAAGACGGGGCTTCTGTTTAGAAGGTGAATGCTATCAGCGATTCATGTTTCTTTTCGAGCTGATTGACTTTTTCCGTGTAGGCAGTAAATTCCTCTTCCCATTTTTCTTTGCGCAAGCGGATCATCCGCTTTGCTTCGTCAGGGCTCGGACCGCCTTGGATCTTCCTGATTTTGACGAAGTATTCAGGTGAAATGATCTTCTTCCATTCTTCGTCCGTCAGGGTGACATCGGCAAAAGGCTGGATCATTTCGTTAATTTCGCCGGCTTCCCAATCGTAAAGTTCCTTTCCTTCTCCGACGGTCTTCCGCGAAATGGTGCTTGCGATTGCATGGGCTTTACGGAAAGGAACACCGTACTCCCTTGCCAAAGTATCCGCAAGCTCTGTAATTGTGATGCTTGAAGTTGCAGCCTTCTTTTTCAGGTGCTCTTTATCAACATGCAGTGTCGTAATGACGGCATACATCAGCTTCATCACTCGGCCGGCATTGGCAAAAGACCGATAAAGATGCGGCTGCAGATCATCCTCCGTGTCGACAATGTCGCCGAATGGTGTGTTATGAACCATGTTCATGGCGGTAAGGGCTTCACCGTATGCACTGCTGGCGATGGAGCGAGAGTGCTCGATCGATACCGGATTCCGCTTTTGCGGCATAATACTGCTCACTTGCACATATGGATCGGCGACAAGGAAGGAACCGAACTCCCTCGTGACATGGAGGAGGAAATCCTGAATCCAGCGGCCGGTATTCACCATACAAGTCATCAGAGCAGAAGCGGTTTCGAGCAGATAGTCCGCGCCGGCAATCGAATCATACGAGTTTTCGATGATGCCGTCGAATCCGAGCAGTTCAGCGGTGCGGCTGCGGCTGATTGGAAAACCGGTGGTCGTTAAGGCTGCTGCGCCGAGTGACGAATTGTTTACTGTGTTATAGGCAGACCAGAACCGGCCGATATCTCTTTGCAGCACATCATAGACCGCAAGCAAATAGTGTCCCAATGTTGTCGGTTGGGCCGGCTGGGTATGAGTATAGCCAGTCATGATTGTATCGGCGTGCTCTTCCGCCTGCCGGAGCAGCGCAGCGCTCAGACCATTGGCATGGCCGATAATCTCCAATAGATGCTTCCTGAGAACGAGACGGTACATTGCGATCCCCATATCATTCCTGCTCCGCGCGATATGGATCTTGCCTGCCAGCTCCTCACCGATTTCCTCGCCAATCCGGGCCTCCATCATGAAAAACAAATCTTCAAAGTCAGGATGGTATTGAATGTTGGCGATGTCTGTTTTTGCAACCTTGTTGATACCGGCAAGCATTGTTTTTGCTTCTTCTTGAGGGATGATCTCCTGTTCTGCCAGCATGATAACATGGGCCCGATGGATTTCAAACATCGCCTCGAACAGATAATCGCGCTGGTCGTTGAATACCGGCTGAAGCAGCTCTGTCACATAGGTTTTGCCAGGAAAAGACGCTCCTTCATTTTTGATGAATTCTTCAAATTTATCCATGTTACCATCTCCAATTTAAGACAAAGAATTTTCCGCCTTGACGCCGAGGAACCGGTTGGAAAAAAAGATGACGAGCGCGATGAGCGCAACTTGTATCATTCCGTACGCTGCTGCCTGCCCCATGTTGAACATGCGAAGCTGATTCATGATTTCAATTGAAATCGGCCTGTTCGAAATTGTATACAGCAGGACAGATGTAGGGAACTCACCAACCGATTCAACGAACGCGAGCAGCGTTCCGGACAGAACGCCGGGCATGATGATTGGCAAGATGACTTTCCTGAACGTATAGAACCATTTTGCCCCCAGATTCCTTGCTGCCTCTTCAATCGAGTCATCCAGCTGCTCGAGGACGGCGTTTGTCGACCGGACGACGAGCGGGATATGACGGACGAAATAGGCGAGCGGCAGGATCCAAAAGGTTCCGACGAGTATTTTTCCGAATGAGAAGACGTTCGGCTCGTTAAAGGCAAAGACGAGGTTCATCCCGATGACCGTGGCCGGAAGGGCCCATGGGATCATCACGAGGATGTCAACAAAGCTTTTGCCGACAAATTTCCGTTTTACCAATACATAGGATGCAAGCACTCCGAAGACGAGGTTGCCTGCAGTGGCAATGACGGCCAGAAGCAAGCTGTTCTTCAGCGGCTTGAATATATTCGGATCCTGCAGGAGCAGGCGGTAGTTTTCAAAGTTGAATACAGACGGGTAGGTCTGCCATGTCCACGTTCCGTCCGGCACGAGTGAAAGAAGCAAAATCGTAAAGTGCGGGAGCAGAAGGACGATGACACCCAGAACGCCAATGATGACCATAATCCACTTCAGAACTGGATTTTTCACTTCGCTCCGATGGGCGCCAATCCCCTTTGTTGCCATTCTATAGTCTTTGCGATTCTGATACCAGCGCATAAACAGCAGGAAGGAGATCGAGACGATGGACAGGATGACGGACTGTGTTGCGGCCACTTCCATGTCCCCGTTGATTTTTGAGAAATAGATCTGCAGGCTCAGGACGCGGTATCCGCCGGCCAGCAGAAATGGTGCGCTGAACGAGGCCATTGAAATCATAAATACAAGCAGCGATGCGGCGACAATTGCAGGGGTCAAAAGCGGGAAGGTAACCTGCCAGAACACTTTAAACCTGCTGGCGCCGAGATTATAGGCCGCCTCTTCAAGCGACGGATCGATCTTGTTGATCGCGGATGACACTGTCATGTAGAAGTAAACGTACATCGTGTATGCATGGACGATTAGGATGCCGGAAACGCCGCCGATGCTGAACGGGACCTTTTCAAGCCCGAACAGGTCTTTGATGGCATTCGGCACAAGACCCGATTCGCCGTAAAGGAACATGAACGCCATGACTCCAACGAGGGATGGGAGGACAATCGGCATGATGGCCGCAGCTGAGAAAAAGCCCCGTCCCGGGAAGTCGAAGCGGTTAAAGATAAAGGCAAGCGGAATACCGATCAATGCGCTTAGCAATACGCTCAAAATCGAAATATAGACAGAATTCCATAGTGCTTCCAAGTTCGTTTTCGATTCCTGCGTAAAGAAATCGGAGTAGTTCGCGAACGTTAGACTGCCGCCTTGCTGGAGGCTTTCCATTAATGTTTTCAGCGAAGGATACAGGACATATGCAATCAAGACAAGAACGACCGGAATCAGGAGGAGAATCGTAAACCTCGTATCGCGATTCTTAATCATGACGCATCACCGCTTACAACAGGAATGACCCGCAGCTGGTCCGCAGGAAACTCTACGAATACCTTCGAACCCGTCTTCAGGTCGAATGATTTGTCATTATTGAACAGATTGGCTTGAATCCGCTCGCCAAGAACATTTACATTGACCTCAATGACAGAACCGAAGAACTGGATGTTTTCAATTATGCCAGGTAGTGTATTTGGCTTCCCTTCATCCTCTTTTGTAACTTTCAGGCATTCCGGGCGAAGAGAGAGGACGAGATCGCCGGCATACTCGCTCTTGTAATTGTAGGGCTTATTGTCAATGACCAGATCTCTGCTCTCGCTGCCGAACTGGACAGCCCCGTGTATTTGCGTCCCGTCTCCATGTTCCACTTTCACAGGAAGCATGTTGATTTCGCCGATGAAGCTGGCGACAAAGCTGTTTGAAGGTTCATTGTAAATTTCCAGGGGAGTGCCGACCTGGTGGCAGACACCAAAATTGAACACGGCAATCCTGTCGCTCATCGAAAGGGCTTCACTTTGATCATGAGTGACGTAAATGGTTGTAATTTGATAATCGCGCTGGAGACGGAGAATTTCATTCCGCATTTCATCCCGAAGCTTGGCATCGAGGTTGCTGAGCGGTTCATCCAACAAAAGGATTTGCGGCTCAATGACAAGGGCCCTCGCCAAAGCGACCCGCTGCTGCTGTCCGCCGCTCAATTGGCTGACTTGGCGGTCTGCATACTTGCCGAGCCTTACCTTTTCAAGTACATCTTGTACGCGTGTTTTCACTTCAGAAGCAGAAATTTTTCTCACCTTTAGGCCAAATGCAACATTTTCAAAGACGGTCATGTGAGGAAAAAGGGCATAGTTCTGGAAAACCATGCCCGTATTTCTTTTTTCAGGAGGTACACGCGTCATGTCCTTATCGCCGAAGCGGACGACCCCTTTGGTAGGATAGTAGAATCCGGCGATCATCCTCAATGTCGTTGTTTTTCCGCAGCCGCTCGGGCCAAGAAAGGTGAAGAATTCCCCGTTTTTGATATCCAGGTCAAGATGATCGACTGCAATGACTTTTCCAAATGCTTTTTGGACATTTTCAATTCGAATTGACGCCATACCATTACACTTCCTATTCTTTGATTTCTTTCTCCCTGTTCTTGATGTTTTCATCCCAATATTTCATCCAGCCGTCGCTCTCTGCCTGGAATACTTTCCAGTCGATGTCCATGCTCTTGATTTCCGTGTCGGTAATCCAGTCAGGCAGGTCTGTTATATCTTTGCGCGTCGGAATGCGGTAGAACTCTTCGGCAAGCAATTTTGCCGCTTCAGGTGTATTGACGAACTCATAGAACGCTTCAGCCGCTTTCGGGTTCGGGCTGTCTTTCACAAGTGCAATCCCTTCTGTCAGGACAGGTGTGCCGCTTTCAGGGACGATGAATTCAAACGGATAGTTTTTATTTTCTTTCAGCATGACAACGTCCGGCATAGCCCAAACGGAAAGGAGGCCTTCACCCTTTGCCACTTTGTTGTACATCATCTCAGGGTTGGCGGCATATTCTTTCGTATTCGCGTCAAGCTTTTCCAGCCATTCATATCCTTTTGCCGTGTCATTTGAATCTTTAAAGTCGCGGTAAATCATTGCCGAGAAAATCGTTCTCATTGTTCCGGAAGCGAGAGGGTAGCGGATGATGATCTGATCCTTCCATTTTGGATCAAGCAGCTCATCCCAGTCCTTTGGTGCTTCTTCTTTCGTAACCTTTTGGCTGTTGTACATGATGACTTCCGGAGTCTGGCTTGTTCCAGTCCAGTTCCAGTCCGGGTCATGGAACATATCATCAAGCTGATCAGCATAAGTCGGCTTGTATTCTTTCAATAAACCTTCATCTTTTGCCTGGTCAAAGTTTGTGGATGGAGCGCCCCACCAAACGTCCGCCTGTGGATTGTTCTTTTCCGAGCGGATCCGGTCGAGTACTTCCTGTGAGCCCATATCCAGCCATTCTACTTGGACGCCGGTTTTATCCTGGAATTCCTGGGCAAACTTGGAGAGGATGTCTTTTCCATGCGGGGAATAGACGACCACTTTGTTTTCAAGATCTTTGTTATCCCCTTCGGCCGGCTTGTTTGAACCAGCCTTCTCTTTTTCCCCGCCACCGCCGCCGCAAGCGGACAGGATGAGTGCCGCGGACAAAGACAGTGCAGTCAATACAGACAATTTCTTTTTCAAGATGATTTCCCCCTTAATCTTAATATTGGATGATGCTTTCATGCTCCCGCAGAAAGAGGGAGACGGCGCCGAGTATTCCGGCATTTTGACCCAGTTTGGAGAGCTTCAACTCTACTGAACTGGGAACATAGTGATTTACGATATCACTGAGCTTTGGCAAGATATAGTCGTATGATTTAAAGACACCTCCTCCAAAAATGATTACTTCTGGGTTGAGGATACATGCTGTATTGATGACGCCGTAAGCGAGATGCTCAATGGCGTTGTCAATCACCTTCAGCGCAGCGGGATCTCCGGCTTTCGCCTGTAAAAAGGCAGATTCGCCGGGAAGTTCGCCTTTCTGGGCTTGTTCATAAAGGGGATGCTCCGGGTTTTTCCTGATTTCCTCCGTGAACACTCTCCCGATTGCTTTACCGCCGGCAACACTTTCAAGATAGCCGTAGCGGTGGAAAATCGGTGTAAATTCGTTCTTCATATCATTCTTGTCAGTCACAAGATAGCCGATTTCTCCGGCAGCGTTGGCATAGCCCCGGTAAAGCTGATTGTTGATGATGATGCCGCTGCCAATTCCGGTTCCGACGGCTATGAAAAGGATGTTGTCTTTCTGGGTGGCATTCCCGAGCCACTGCTCTCCCAACGCTGCGACATTAACATCATTGTCGACAAAAACAGGGAACGGAAAGTGACGCGCCGCTTCATCGACAAAAGGATAGCGAACCCAGTTCAGGCTCGGTGCCTCGACAACGATGCCGTTCTTGGCATCGGTAATCCCGGGTACGCCGGCACCCATGCCGAGAATTTCCCCTTCATTGATGCCGTGTTCGTCCATAAGTGCTCTCAATTCCTTCGCAATCTGCTTGAGCAGTCCGCTCTCCAAATATTGGACGGTGGAAATGCTGCTTGTGGCGATGATGTTTCCGCCTAAATCACAGATGACAATCTTTACCTTCGTCCCGCCGATGTCTGCACCGGCAACATACGCAGCCTTCTCATTGAAATAGAGATGGATGGGCCTTCTGCCGCCTTGGGACGAGGCTTCGCCGATTCCCTGCTCAATCACCCAGTTGTCTTGAATCAATTCATCGACTAGTAAGGAGACGGTTGGCTTGCTTAAGTAAAGCTTGGCAGCGATGTCGGCTCTGGACACCGGGCTGTTTTTCATGATGCATTGAAGAACTTTTCGCTTGTTCGATAATTTTCTTTGTTCATGCACATTGTTTCCATTCATTAACAATCACGGCCTTAGCTGTTTTGGTTAGTAAAACTTACTAATTAACTCATAATATAAATGAAAATGTATCCGGTTTCAATACAAAAGCGTAATTTTTCAAAAAATAATTTATAGTTAGTCTTTGAGGCATAGGTCTATACTCTTAACTGAATATATGGATATTTACAAAAACTTTTTAATGTGGTAAGTCTATAAGAAGAACTACTTCTTAGGTTGGTTAGTCACCTTAACTAACATACGGGGGAGGAGAGGGACGTAAGCTTTTTTATATCCATTATATGAAAGGGGTTACAAATTATGAGGAAATGGTTGTCATTTTTACTTTGTTCTCTGTTGGTATTTTCAATGTGGCCGGCAACTGTGGGGCTGGCAGAAGGCACAGAAACAGATACTGACTTATGGAGTGCCGTTAAGCCGCTCGAAACAACAGTTGTCTTCCTAAACACGGGGGCGCACCCGGATGATGAGCGAAGCGATTTGCTGGCCTATTTGTCGAGAGGTCTCGGAGTCAAAACCTCAAGCCTGATTGCAAACCGGGGAGAGGGCGGCCAGAATGAGATCGGAAGGGAGCTAGGCAATGGCCTTGGGATTATCCGGTCCCGTGAGATGATTGAAGCGGCAAAAATCACGGGCGTCAAAGCATACCATCTGAGCGAGACGACATCTGATGACATTTATGACTTCGGTTTCTCCAAAACACCTGAAGAGACATTGGCCAATTGGGGAGAAGAGGAAACCTATGAGCGGCTGATCCGCTTTATCCGTACCTACCAACCGGATATTGTGATGCCGTCCTTCCGGAATGTTGATTCCCAGCACGGTCATCACCGCACGATGTCAATTTTGAGTGAAAGAGCGTTCAAGGATGCAGCAGATCCGAACGTATTCCCGGAGCAATTGCGCGAGGGGTTGTCCGTATGGCAGATCAAGAAGCTTTACCTGCCAGCAGAATCTGCTGAAAAGGCAACAACCTCTTTTGAAATTGGAGCACTTGATCCGATTTATGGAATGACGTATCCGCAGCTTGGTGAGGAATCAAGATATATGCACAAGAGCCAGGGGATGGGCAATGATATCCCTGCTGAACCAAGAAAGGCTAATTTGGAGCTGGTTAAGAGCATAGAGCCTGCAGAAGGCAAGGATGAGTTGTTTGCCGGTATTCCATATGATTTTTCCGATTGGGCTAAAAAGGTAACAGAAAAGGATCTTCAAGTCCACCTTGAAAAACTGCAGCAGGAGCTTGAAGGGATTGTTGCGTCCTACCCGGATCGCAGCAAAGTCTTTGCCGCAAGTGAGAAGGCTTTAAAGGATGTCCGCCAGCTGAGCAAAAAGGTTGGCAACAGCAAGCTCGCGGCAGAAGTGAGAAATGAATTGCTCCACAAGCTTGAAATCAAAGAAGAACAGCTGGAGCTTGCCAATTTTATCGCCTCAGGGCTTAAAGCGGAAGCGGTGGCTGAAACTGGCGTGCTGACGAGAGGCGAAACATCAACTTTACGGGTTTCGTTGAAAAATGAAGGAAAAGAGACTGTGAAACAGACAGGAGTTACACTCCGTACCCCGGCAGACTGGAAGGTGGATGGAGGCCAGAAAAACTGGCAGCTGAAGCCTGGACAGTCAGCTGAGGCAGTCTTTGAAGTGACTGTTCCTGAAAATGCTGAGCTTTACCATCCGTATGATGAACCTGCTATCAAAGCGGTTGTCCAATACACAGAAGGCGGCACAGAGATTTCGCATCAACTCGACATCGACAAAACGGTTGCCGTTCTGCCGGATGTATCCTTGACATTGAATCCGGAAGACCTGGTCGTGAATACGGCTGACGTCAAAAAGGAAATCCCTGTTGCCGTCACCGTGAAGAACTATCTGCCTGGAAAAGCAGAAGCCTCTATATCGCTCGAAGTACCGGAAGGCTGGGCGACGACAGAAGCAGTGCCGGTCACCTTGGCAAAGCGGGGCGACACGGAAGAAGTCACGTTCACCCTGACACCTCCGGCGGATGTTGAAGAAGGAGACTTTGCTGTTAATGCCAAGGCTGCTGTTGGGGAGAATGTCTGGGATTCGACCGTTCAGGAAATCAGCTATGACCACATCGGTACGTTCTACTATCTGTATCCTGCCAGTGTCAACGGAGTTGCATTTGAACTGAACATGGACGAAAACCGGAAGATCGGCTATATTGACAGCGAGTTTGACAAGGTCGCCGATTATTTGACCAATGCCGGTCTTAATATCACGAAACTGACAGAAGAGGATTTGGCCTCAGGTGATCTGAGCCAATACGACACGATTGTCACAGGCATCCGGGCGTATCTTTCCCGTAAAGACCTTGCGGAACATAATGATCGACTTCATGAATATGTGAAGAACGGCGGGCATCTCGTTGTCCAGTACCACAAACCGGAAGACGGCTGGAATGCTGAAACAACAGCTCCGTATCCGCTGAAAATCGGTTCGCCGTCAATTCGCTGGAGAGTGACGGATGAAAATGCGAAGGTGACGGTACTGCAGCCGGAATCCAAGCTTTTCAATTATCCAAACAAAATCACCGATAAGGATTGGGATGGCTGGATCCAAGAGAGAGGCCTCTACTTCCCGATGGAGTGGGACAGCAAATACGAGACCTTTGTTTCCATGGCCGACCCGAACGAGGACCCGTTTGACGGTGGTATCCTGATGGCGGAGTATGGAGAAGGCACCTATCTTTACACGAACCTTGTTTTCTACAGGCAGATCCAGGGCCAGGTACCTGGCGGATACCGGATCTTTACGAACTTGATTAGCTACTAAATGGAGTAGAAACAAGAGAGCATCGGGCGTACCCAATCGCCCGGTGCTATTTTTGATGCCCTCTATTAAAATGCGGCAGTTTTTGTAAAAGTTGAGAAAGGAGTACCGGACTATATACCTGATCCCACCGAAGATCGTTCCTTCTGTAACTTTTGAGTTGGGAATGGAAGACAGGAAGTAGGGGAAAGGGGCATCCTGTTATCGAAATGGCTTGTCCCTAAAATCAAAGGTATGAGCATATCAAAAGAGAATTATTCTTCCTTAAATGGCGGCCTGATACTTTATACATAATTTCTCTCCGCGGTCACAAGCTATACCTATTCGTGTTTAACGGGATTTTCAATAAGGGAATAGGGAAAAGTGATGAAAAAATAAGGAGGGTTACGGATGGAGAAGTATACAGACTTGAATAAACAGTATATCGGCGGTGTTTGGCGGGATGGCTCAAGTGACCGAAAGTATGAGGACCGCAACCCTTACAATGATGAGGTTATAGCGACTATAAAAATGGCGAACCAGCAGGATATAGATGAAGCGTATGAATCGGCCAGGAAGGCGCAGAAAGAATGGGAGAAAGTGAATGCGTTTCAAAAGGCGGAGATCATGGAAAAGGCCGTGCAAATCATGCAGGACCGCAGGGCAGAACTAGTGGATTTGCTAATCAATGAGGGAGGATCCTCTTTTGTAAAAGCGAATGTGGAAGTGGACTTCTGCATTTCCATCACGCGTGAGGCGGCGAGCTATCCAATGAGAATGGGCGGCGAAATGGTGCCATCCCTTGTTCCGGGAAAGGAGAATCGGCTCATTCGCCGTCCTCTCGGGGTTCTTGGTGTAATCAGCCCGTTTAATTTTCCGATGTATTTGTCGATGCGGTCGGTTGCGACAGCATTGGCCGCAGGCAACGCGGTCGTGTTGAAACCGGATGAACAGACAGCGATGACAGGCGGAATCGTGATTGGAAAGATCTTTGAAGAAGCCGGCCTGCCGAAAGGCTTGTTCAGCGTTGTTGTTGCCGCAATTGAAGAAATTGGCGATGGATTCGTCGATCACCCAATCCCGCAAATGATCTCCTTCACAGGCTCCACCCCTGTGGGCAAGCATATCGGTGAGCTATGCGGGAGAAACATCAAAAAGGTCGCACTTGAACTTGGCGGCAACAATCCGCTGATCGTTCTGGAGGATGCGGACATTGAAAAAGCTGTGAATTCGGCGATTTTTGGGAAATTCATGCATAATGGTCAGATTTGCATGGCAATCAACCGGATTATCGTCCATAAAAACATTTATGATCAATTTGTCGACCGGTTTGTCGAGAAAGCAAAAGCGGTCAAAGTCGGTGATCCACAGAATAAGGAGAATATGATAGGCCCGCTCATCAATCATGGTGCGATTGAGCGAATTCAGAAGGAGATAGAAAACGCAAAAGGCCAGGGAGCCAAAGTGGTGCTGGAAGGAAAGGTAGAGGGGAATGTCATGCATCCGACAGTTCTCACGTCCGAAACAAATGATGTGGCAACTGCCAAGCATGAAATGTTCGGCCCTGTCGCGACAATCATTCCTTTCAGTACTGTCGAGGAAGCGATTGAAATCGCAAATGATACAGAATATGGCCTGAGCGGCGCAGTTCACGCGAAAAACATCGAGGAAGGCGTAGCCATTGCCCTTCAGATGGAAACCGGCATGATTCATGTGAATGACCAAAGCGTCAACGATGAACCCCTTGTCGCTTTCGGCGGCATGAAACAATCGGGCCTCGGCCGATTTGGCGGCAAATGGGCTCTCGACGAATTTACTACTTTCCAATGGATCTCCACCCAAAGCGAAACAAGGCAGTACCCATTTTAAAAATCAAGGGGCTTATCCTCCGCCGTATTTATAATACGGCGGAGGATAAGCCCCGTCTTTACATAATCTTAACATGATCTATGTTTATTTTTAATATGATCTTCATTAACATTGTTGGGGATACAGATTGTTGTCTAACCTATGATAAAGGAATGAAGACATGAATTTACAATTGTTATTATTCACCTTTTTTGGCGGCTTGGGAATTTTTCTATATGGAATCAAGTCGATGGGAGATGGATTGCAAAAAGTGGCAGGTGATGGACTGAGGGACCTGCTGGACCGGTTCACAACAAAGCCGATCATGGGGGTATTGACTGGAATCATCGTCACAGTGCTATTGCAGACAAGCTCGGGCACGACGGTTCTCACAATCGGATTAGTAACAGCAGGCTTTATGACATTAAAACAGGCGATTGGCGTCATCATGGGTGCCAATATCGGAACGACGACGACGGCCTTCATCATCGGCATTAACATCTCGGAGTATTCCCTGCCAATCATCGCACTTGGTGCGTTTTTAATTTTTTTCTTTAAAAATCATAAAGTTAACAACTTTGGCCAGGTTTTCTTTGGCTTCGGGGCCTTATTTTTCGGTCTGAGCCTAATGGGGGATGCGATGTCTCCTCTGAAAAACGCCCCTGCCTTTACAGACCTGACTGTGAAAATGAGTGATCATCCATTGCTCGGCGTCGGAATCGGTATTCTCTTTACTGTAATCGTCCAAAGTTCTTCCGCAGCGATCGGGTTATTGCAAACATTGTTTGATCAAGGCGCAATCGATCTATATGGTGCACTGCCGGTTCTTTTCGGGGACAATATCGGCACGACCATCACCGCAGTCCTTGCTGCAATCGGCGCATCTGTTGCGGCCAAACGGGCGGCGTTGACCCACGTGATCTTTAACGTGATCGGGACGGTGCTCGTCATGATTCTCTTTATCCCATTCACCCATTTTATCGAATACATACAGGCTTCCATGGGCTTGAACCCGCGCATGACGATCGCCTTTGCCCATGGGACGTTTAACGTAGCCAACACCATTATCCAATTTCCATTTATCGCCGGTCTCGCTTGGCTTGTGACGAAACTTGTTCCAGGCGAAGATACGACGATCGAGAATAAACCGATCCACTTGGGTGAACAGTTTATCCGCCAATCGCCATCCGTTGCACTTGGCCAAGGGAAGAAAGAAGTGCTGCGCATGGCCGAACTTTGTGAAAAAGGGATGGAAGAAATAAAGCAATATTATAAAACACATCAGAAAAAGCATAGGGAACTGCTTCCCCAGGTAGAAGATGCCCTCAACAATCTTGATAAAAAAATTACCGATTATCTTGTGCAGATTTCCTACCACTCTCTGTCGGATCATGATTTGCATAGTCACCATGCCTTGATGAACACAGTGATCAACTTGGAGCGGATCGGCGACCATATTGAAAACATTATGGAACTGGTCGATCATCAAATTGCAAACAAGGTGAAGTTCTCAGACACCGCACATGAAGAGCTTGATGAAATGTTTGAATTGACCTTCGCGACGATCAGACAAGCAGTCCAGGCACTTGAGCTAAACAACGCTGAACAGGCAAGGGCTGTCCTCCAAAAAGAAAAGCTGATTGACAAGATGGAGAGGGACCTTCGAAAGAAACATATTATCCGCCTGAATGAAAACCGCTGCTCAGGAACAGCAGGGATCGTTTATCTCGATATTGTCAGCAACCTCGAAAGAATCGGCGACCATGCGGTCAACATTGCCGATGGTGTGTTGCAAGATGATCATGCGATAAGGTGACCATGGCTGCTGGAGGGGACCCCCTCCCGGCAGCTTTTTTCGTTGTCTGGAAGTTGTCCTCCCGCCCTGCACTGGAATACAATGAGGGTACGCATCAAATTCAGGAGGATATTATGAGACTGAACCAATATATAAGCTCAACGGGTCTTTGCTCTCGGCGGAAAGCGGATGAGCTGATCGGTGAGGGACGGGTGAAGGTGAATGGAGAGATCGCACCTGTCGGCCTGACGGTCGAGGACGGGGACATCGTCGAAGTGGATGGTAAACGGCTTGAAAAGACGGAGAATGATGTATATATTGCTCTGCACAAGCCGGTCGGCATCACTTGCACGACAGAGCGCCATATAAAAGGCAATATCATCGATTTTATCAACTACCCAAAGCGGATTTTTCCAATCGGCCGCCTCGATAAAGATTCAGAGGGCCTGATTCTGCTGACAAACGACGGGACTATCGTCAACGAAATTTTGCGGGAAGAAAATGAGCATGAGAAGGACTATGTCGTTACGGTAGACAAAAAACTGACGCCTGATTTCATTGAAGGCATGGCCAATGGTGTAAAAATCTTTAATCCGGTGCGAAAAGAGTACACCGTCACCAAAAAATGCAAAGTCCGGCAGACTGACAGCCGGACCTTTCAAATCACGCTATCACAGGGCCTCAATCGGCAAATCAGGCGGATGTGCTCACATTTTGGCTATCATGTAGTCAAATTAAAAAGAATCCGGATTGCAAATATATCATTAGAAGGCATCCCAAAGGGAAAATGGCGCCGTTTATCGAAAGAAGAAGTGGAAGGGCTTCGGACCCGCGAAAAGTAAACCGGCCAGGCTCTAAATATACGGAATCGGGGAGGAGTACCCATTAAATCACTTATAAAATCGGTTTCGTTTCTTGCTGGCGTTATCTTGATTGTTTGGCTTGTCCGTTCTGAGTGGTTCACGGTCATCCGGACAGGCGATATGGACAAGATCGAAATGTATTTTGATATGCGGCCTTCGGCTGGCCTGCTGATCACTTTCATCCTGATGGTGATCCAAAATTTCATGACGCTCATTCCTCTGTTTCTCATCATCACCATCAATTTGTTTTTATTTGATTTTTGGGGCGGCTTTTTCTGGAGCTGGCTGACGAGTGTAGTAGCCGGTAGTATCGCCTTTTGGCTTTATCGCTATTGGCTTCATGATTTTATCTCCCGTAAAGTGAAAAAGGAGCTAATGGAGAAACTGCAGAAAAACAGCTGGGCTGTCGTATTCTATTTACGTGTCCTGCCTATCGCTCCGACAAGCTTGATCAATATGGCGGCAGGGGCAAGTTCGATGAAACTGGGCCAGTATGCAGCGGCCACAGCACTCGGCAATCTGGTTCATATTTTCGTGGCAAGCCTGATCATCAATGGCGTCATGTCCGCAGACTTTGAATACTATGTGCTGCTCGGTTTGTTCGCCATCCCTCTTGCCGTATATGCAGGAATGAAACGCAGAAAACGCCGTCTTTCAAAGTAAAGAGCCTGGAAACATGAAGTTTCCAGGCTCTTTACTTATTGCTTTATTTTCGCCCGCGTCCTGCTTTTGAACCCAGGCTTGAAAACTGATCCGCCAGCTTCTGTCTGGAATCCTTGTTGCGCAAGAGATAGGCAGCACCGAGTGCCAAAGTTGTCATCGCCAATTTGTTCTTCATTGTTCTGCCTCCTTCGGAATCAATTTCATATAGGTTATGTTCCCGGCTAGAGGGATACATAAACTATCATTTTTTGCGGTAAATATCTCCATCTCCCGTGGTACAATGGATACAACCAAAAGGACCTAATTCTGAAAGGGTGAACGAAGTGCCTGTGCGAGACAAACGTTTTGATCAAGCAGGAATGACGTTAATTGAAGTACTTGCATCGATCGTCATCCTTGCTATTGTTATTCTTTGCTTTACAGCATTCTTTATTCAATCGGCAAAATCAAGCAAATTGGCAGAAAGAAAATTGGAAGCAACCTATGTGGCCCAAGCAGAGATGGAGAAGATCTATGGGTTGAGTGCCCAAGATGAACCTGTACCTGCCGAGACGGGTATGACGGGAGAACTAGGGTATCGATTAGAGGATGGTTTATATATCAAAGTGGATCACGGATATCAAATAGAGGTTGATATTGGTGGTTCGGGGGATAGCCGAGAGGTATATATCAAGGTAAAGGAGCCAGATTCTTTGGTGTTAAAGGCAAGCATGGAGACGAGAATGGACTGGGAGGAGAGTAGCCCATGAAAAAGCTAATCACTGACAGTCGGGGCGTCACCTTGGTAGAAGTACTGGCCGCCATCACCATTGCCTCCATCATCCTTGTGCTCATCGCCAATGTCCAGCTGTTCGGCCAAAAAGAATTTGTAAATGAAAATAAACAGCTCAGCCACCAGGCAGATGTCCGGCTTGTGTTGAAAATGATGACACAGGATATCCGAAAAGCGAATGCGGCGGAAGTAACTGGAAATGGAAGAACACTTAAAGCGGGAACTGCTATTACTTATCAATCCAAAGAAGATGGTATATATAGAGATGGAAAACTGTTAGTGGAAAATGCATCATTTCATGTCGCAAAATTAAGCGATGGAGTTGAAATCCTTGTTCAAACGGCAAAGGATGCACGTGGTGAAAAAGTGGAAGTTTCCACGATAATCAATACTCGGGTTGGTGATTAACAGTGATAAATACACGTCGTTTTACAATAAATGAACAGGGCGGCACTCTCGTTTTCACTCTGCTTATAGCTACCTTATTCACCGTATTGGGCCTTGCGCTCCTTAGCCTAATGGTCAGCAACATGAAAATGACAACCCGAGAGCAGGACGATCAAGGGGCATATTATATTGCCGAAGCGGGAATTGTAGATGAAATGAGCGAAATAAAAGGAGTAGTTCTTGCTGAAAATAACGCATTTATGAGAGAGTATGGTGCAAGGATCAGAGAGCAATTGAAAAAGAATCCTGCAGCCGATCTGAGCGGATTCAAAAGTATATTTTTTAGCAGGGTTGAAGATAAAATCCTGCCTGAAGAACGTAAACAACGTTCTTATAGGAAAACAAATTCTCAGGCTGATATAAGTGTAAGCGGCAGCTCTGGCAGCTATTTGCTCACCTCTGAGGGTTACCATTGCCCCAAAGAGGGAAGCTGCGACGGCCCAGCTGAGAATACTCCTACGCGTAAAGCGGAAAAAACATTTACGGTTGACTGGAAAATAACTGGCGATGGAGAGGGGGGGGGAAACCCTAACTTCCCAAGAGATATGGCGGTGTTTGTCGAGAACGATATACAATTGACAGGAGGAGCGTCCATCCAGGGCGGGGTCGGCTCGAACTCGACAAAAGCCAATACACTTATTCTTGATGGTGGAGCGAATATTTCGGGTTCAGTTTATTTGCCTGGTGGTCACAGTCCAAATGCTATCAAAAAACCGGATTATATTGAAAAGCCCAACGTCCTGACAGGTCAGACCCAAACATTGGAGCTTCCCTCGTTCCCAGATATTCCGAAATTTAAAATCCCTGCTAATGAAACGATAAAAAATAACAGCGGGAATAAGTACGAGGTCATCCAGAACGGAAATCTGCGGGCGGATAATTATATCTCCAATGGCTACGTTCTGAAAATGAAAGATAGCTTACAATTTAATTCAATTTTACTAAACAGCAATTATACATTGGTGATTGACGCTGGTAATGAAGACAGATCAATTGTAGTCGATCACTTGGATGTAACGAACGGCCATATCAAATTGGTTGGCAGCGGAAAATTAACCATTTATGTCCGGAATAAAATCACTATCAGTTCCGGAAGTACAATCAACAACTCTGGTTCTACTGATAAGCTTGATATCTACTATGCAGGGGCTGAGAAACTTTCCATGGCTGGAGATACAAAAATTTTCGGCTCTCTCTATGCGGAAAAAGCGAGTATAGAGATGTCTGGAAGCGGAGGATTTCAGGGGAATATCCTCACAGGCGGGTCAAGTGTTAAAATCAATGGTGGGGCAAAGGCTACCTCCTCACTGTTGTTTGCTCCAAACGCAGATGTAGAATTGAGCGGCGGCGGGTTCGTTAAAGGTATGATCATCGGCAAGAACTTCACTGCTGACGGGGGGACTAAAGTGATTTACGCAGATCATACCGGTGACTTGCCAGGCGGACAACCTGCGTTACCGGAAGAGGTTAGTCCAGATGATTTAATCACTCAAGACCCAGTCAAAGAAACATAAAAGAAACGGAGAATCCACATGCTTACATTTGAAGAAAAACAAGCGATCATTGCTGACTTTCCAGAGCTGACGAAAAAAGAGGTTTCGATGAAGCGGCTCAATTATCATTATGAGGACAGCTTGTACGAGAAGACGATCGTCGTCTACCACTTGCATCCGAACGGAAACGGTTTTGTCTATGTCGGCGATCTGCCTGGATACGATTCGGATGAAAAAGGCCTCGTCAACATCCGGGAGGCATCGGAACAGGAGTTGCGAGATATGATTTCCGCTTCCATCCGGTATTTGTCCGACGAAGATACAGCGGCGGAGCCGGAAGAGGCAGCGGACGAAGAGAAGAGCCAGACTTGGACGAACCGGAACGGCCAGTCGGTCACACTCGCCCATGAGCATGAGCTCTGGAATGTGTATGCTGGTATGAATTTAGAGGAAAGCTTTGAATCCCCGGTAGAGGCGGAGCGCTATTTGCGGGAAGAAGGCTTCCGGCCTACGAGTAAATGATGAAAACAGGGACTGCCGTTGCGGCAGTCCCTGTTTGTTTTACTTTGCTGTTGTGTTTCCTAAGCCGATTGCCGAGCCTTCGCGGCTAGAGTCGGCAGCCCCGTGATAGAGTCCGGTTTCCGGATCGATGAGTATCGCCTGGACATTGCCGATTTCACCTGGTTTTTCCTCCCACTTATGCCCCATGAGCATCAGGCGGTTCCGGCTTCGCTCGGAAATGCCCTCCTCCCAACGAATATTCGGATACTGATTGCTGTAAATCCGAGGTTCCTCGATTGCTGATTTCAAATCCATGTCGTAGTCGACGACGTTCAAAATGGTGTGGAACACCGAGGAAATGATTGTCGGCCCGCCTGGAGAACCTACCGTCATATACGGCTTTCCATCCTTCAGCAGCATCGTCGGAGACATGCTGCTGAGCGGCCGTTTCCCTGGCTGCACTTCATTGGAGCCGCCTGGAACAGCATCGAAATCAGTCAGCTCATTGTTCAGCAGGATGCCATACTCAGGCACCATAATGCCGGTACCGAAAAGCATTTCAATCGTTGTTGTATACGTGACGATATTGCCCCATTGATCTGCGACCGTGAAGTGAGTTGTTTGGCCAATCGGCTTTTCGTCATTTTGGTCGACAATCTCTGGTTTCTTGCCCTCTTCGTATTTCCAAGGGTCTCCCGGCTTCACGTCTGCCGATACTTTTTTAAGGTCAATCAGGCTGCTTCTCTCCTTGATATACTCTGGGTTAAGCAGTCCTTTTTCCGGGATATCGACAAACTCGGGATCGCCCATATAAGCGCCGCGGTCCGCATAAGCAAGGTGCATCGCTTCAGTCAGCAGATGATATTTCTCCGGAGAACGAATGCCGTAATGCTTCATATCAAAAGGTTCCAGCAGCTTTAAAATCTGCAGTACAGTCAAGCCGCCAGAGCTTGGCGGCGGCATGGCTGCCACTTCAAAGCCACGGTAGTCCGCCATCAATGGCTTATCCACTGTAATTTTGTATTTTCCGAGATCATCCGCAGTCATTGATCCGCCGAACTCCTGGACAGTCTTGGCAATTGCATCTGCAATTTCACCTTTATAAAAGACATCCTGTCCATGCTGCTGGATTAGGCGGAACGTTTTTGCGAGGTCTTTCTGCAACAGCAAGTCTCCCTCTTTCAGCGGTTCTCCCTCTGGAAGGAAAACTTCCTTCGCTGCTGATTTTGCCAGCTTGTCCTTGTTTTCTTCAATTGCATCGGCAAGCACCCAGTTCACTTTAACCCCCTTGTCGGCAAGCTGGACAGAAGGCTCCAGCAGCTGATCGAAAGAAATGGTACCCCAGCGGTCATGAGCGGAGTACAGACCTGCAAGCGTCCCGGGCACTCCGACCGCATTTCCATTTGTATGGCGGGCGAAAAACTCGATCGGTTTCCCGTTCTCATCAAGGAACATGTCGGGCTTTGCGCCTTCCGGGGCTCGCTCCCGGCTGTTAATAATTGAAATCTCTTCTGTTTTTCCGTCATACACCATCATAAATCCGCCGCCGCCGATTCCGGACATCATCGGCTCTGCTACATTCAAGGCAAACTGCATAGCGATGGCCGCGTCAATTGCATTTCCACCTTGTTCCAATACGGCAGCTCCGATTTTGGAAGCCTCAGGATGAGCGCTTACGACCATGCCCTTGTCGCCGACGGCCGTCTGGCCTGTCCATTCTTCACCTTTGGCAGCGTTTACAAATTGCTGTGGAGAAAACAGTAGCATGGATAAAGTGAAGATAAAAGTAAAAATAGTAAGGCTGATTCTTTTCAACTTCATTCCCCCTTGCTAAGATTGGTTTCTCTTTTATCTTACAAAAAGATAGGGGGAAGGACAATTTTAAAAAATCTGATAATGGTGTTTCTTTTGGACTAGCAAACAAAGGTTCCTGCCAAAGACAGTTTATTAATTAGAGTGCTCGAATAAAAGGTCATGTCTCCCTGACATAATCAGGAATCTTTCTATGTAAAAAGATAAAGTCCCCCCTTCCCGAATTAGGAGAAAGCGCTCAGTAGAGAGGAATAATGAATTGCAGTCTGCAGCATATGAGAAAGTGGATGAATAATTGATAATTAGTATGAATAGCTGTATGTAAATGAACACATAAATGCCTGTTATACAGTATATGCAAAGCGACTAATGATAATTATTATAAATAAATACAGATTATCACTTGAAAACTTATATTACCTTTGATATGATCTAAACAAGCAAACGAGCTATTAATAGAAAAGGCGGGGATGATTCATGACGAATGAGAAGAAATTGACGACAAGCTGGGGTGCACCTGTAGGGGATAATCAGAATTCCATTACAGCAGGTTCAAGAGGCCCTGTTCTTATCCAAGACGTTCACCTGCTGGAGAAGCTTGCACATTTTAACCGAGAACGGATTCCGGAACGGGTCGTCCATGCTAAAGGAGCCGGAGCACACGGCTATTTTGAAGTGACAAATAATCTGACAAAATATACAAAAGCCAAATTTTTATCAGAGGTGGGCAAACGGACTCCGATGTTCATCCGTTTCTCTACTGTGGCCGGCGAACTCGGCTCCGCAGATACAGTGAGAGACCCACGGGGCTTTGCGGTTAAGTTTTATACTGAAGACGGAAACTATGACCTTGTCGGCAACAATACGCCGGTGTTTTTCATTCGTGATGCCATCAAGTTTCCTGACTTTATCCATACACAAAAAAGAGATCCGCGCACACATCTGAAAAACCCGACTGCAGTCTGGGATTTTTGGTCACTTTCCCCTGAGTCGCTCCATCAGGTGACCATCCTGATGTCCGATCGCGGTATCCCGGTGACGTTCCGCCATATGCATGGCTTCGGAAGCCATACGTTCAAATGGGTGAACGAGGCAGGCGAGGGTGTCTGGGTAAAATACCACTTTAAGACTGAGCAAGGCGTGAAAAATCTGGATGCGGCCTTGGCGGATAAGCTCGCTGGGGAAAATCCTGATTATCATACGGAAGATTTGTTCAATGCGATTGAAAAGGGAGATTTCCCTGCGTGGAGACTCTACGTACAAATCATGCCGCTGGAAGACGCCGATACGTACCGGTTTGACCCGTTTGATGTAACAAAAACATGGTCTCAGAAAGACTACCCGCTAATCGAAGTGGGACGAATGGTCCTTGACCGCAATCCAGAAAACTATTTCGCCGAAGTGGAGCAGGCTACATTCTCTCCAGGCACATTCGTTCCAGGGATCGAGGCATCCCCTGATAAAATGCTCCAAGGGCGCTTGTTCGCTTATCATGACGCCCATCGCTACCGAGTCGGCACGAACCATCAAATGCTGCCGATCAACCGCGCGCGCAATGAAGTGAACAATTATCAGCGAGATGGCGCCATGAGATTCGACTCCAACGGCGGAGGCTCCGTCTATTACGAGCCGAACAGCTTCAGCGGACCGAAGGAAACCCGTGAAAACAACGTCACCCCGTTTGCTGTAGCAGGAAACGCGGACAGCGTCTCTTACGATGAGCATGACCACTATACACAGCCTGGGGATCTCTACCGTTTGATGACGGAGGAACAACGTACACGCTTAGTTGAAAATATCGTTGCTTCGATGAAGCCAGTCAAGAGTGATGAGATCAAGCTGCGCCAAATCGGCCACTTCTATAAAGCAGATCCGGAATATGGCCTCCGGGTTGCTGAAGGCCTTGGACTGCACGTGCCAGCCGAGGAAGTTACAACAAAATAATGAGTCAGGGAAGCTTCGGCAGCCAGATGTGCTGCCGGAGCTTTTTTCGTTTGGCGAAAGGACTGATAAAATCCTTTGATACAACATATACCAACTTATAAGGGGGGATGTCATGAAAAAGAAATTCAGTTATGTAAAAGGTTTGCATTGCCCGGTCTGTTCACGTACGTATAACGGAGACGGATTCCATCATCTTTGCAGCTGTGGTTCCCCGCTGCTCACAGATTATGATTTGGATGAGCTAAAAGAAACGTGGACAAAGGAAGATCTTCAAGAGAGACCGCCTGTGCTTTGGCGCTATCATGAATTGCTGCCTGTCTTGTCGGAAGAACATATTATCACGCTGGGCGAAGGAATGACCCCTTTACTCCCGATGGCAAAGGCAGGGGAGGATATGGGGATCGGATCCCTTCTCATGAAGGACGAAGGCATCATTCCGACAGGAAGCTTCAAGGCGAGAGGGGCGGCTGTCGGAGTATCGAAGGCGAAGGAATTGGGGGCCGAAGCACTGGCGATGCCGACGAATGGCAATGCGGGAGCGGCTTGGTCACTGTATGCGGCGCGTGCCGGGCTGGCGGCGATCATTGTCATGCCGGAGGAAGCACCGGATATAACGAGAACAGAGTGTGCCATCTCGGGAGCGGAGCTATATCTTGTAAATGGCCTGATCAGCGATGCAGGGGCAATTGTCGGGGACGCAGTCCAAGAGCACGGTTTGTACGATGCATCCACATTGAAAGAGCCGTATAGGATTGAAGGGAAGAAAACGATGGGGCTGGAAATTGCCGAGCAGCTGCAGTGGCAGGTGCCGGATGTCGTTATTTATCCTACCGGGGGCGGAGTCGGGCTGATTGGCATTTATAAGGCGTTCAAAGAACTGCAGGAACTAGGCTGGATTGAAGGCGAAAAAATGCCGCGATTCGTCGCCGTTCAGGCGGAAGGCTGCGCCCCGATTGTGAAGGCTTGGGAACAACGGGCCACCCATTCCGAATTCTGGGAAAGCTCTGAGACGGTTGCTTTTGGCATCAATGTTCCAAAGGCGATCGGGGACTTTCTCGTACTGGAAGCATTGTATGAGACTGAAGGCTGCGCCATCGCGATAGCGGATGAAGACATGCTTTCCGAACAGTCGCTTATTGCTAGAGAAGAGGGAGCTTTCATCTGCCCCGAGGGAGCCGCCGCATTTTCAGCGGCAAGAAAATTGCGTGAGGCAAATTGGATAAAAGCTGATGAAACGGTCGTTGTCTTGAACACTGGTGCCGGAATCAAGTACGCTGATACGTTCAAAATCGAGTATAGACATATAGAAAAAGGAAAGAAAATTTAGAATTTTTGGTTTGAAAGCACTTGAGAGCGGTAACATAGTAGTTAAAAAGTGGGCAGGGGAGGTACTTCCGTGAAAAAAAGCTTTGTCATACAGATCATTGTCGCTTTTATTCTTGCTGTTATAACTGGTGTAGCTTTTGGGGAAAAGGCAGCGTTTGTCCAGCCCTTGGGTGATTTATTCCTCCGATTGATCAAATTCATTATCGTTCCGCTAATATTATCCACCATCATTGTCGGTGTAACAGGGGCCGGCAGCTTGAAAAAGCTCGGGAACATTGGCTGGAAGACAATTGTCTATTTTTTGGCGACCAGTCTGGTAGCTATTTTTATCGGACTTGCTGCAGGCTTTGTCTTTTCACCAGGAACCGGCACAAATGTGACTCTTGAAGAGGGAACAGCGGAAGCTGCGGCTTCTGAAGGAGTCATTGCCACACTGCTGAACATCATTCCGACCAATCCCATTGAAGCGCTGACTACCGGTTCGGTGCTGCAAATCATTTTCTTCGCCATTTTTCTTGGCATTGGAATTACGATGGTCGGGGAAAAAGCAAAACCGGTCCAATCTTTTTTTGAGGGCCTGTCAGAAGTGATGTACAAAATCACGGGCCTGATCATGAAGCTTGTGCCAATCGGGATATTCGGCCTTCTCGCTCCGATTGTTGGCACATACGGCCTATCCGTTCTATTGCCGCTCATGAAGGTGATCATCGCTATGATTGTCGGAGTGATCGTCCATGTCGCCATCACATACTCACTCGCCATCAAAACGCTCGGCAAGATGAGTCCCATCACATTTTTGAAAGGGATTTTCCCAGCGGCATCTGTTGCCTTCGCAACATGCAGCAGTTCGGGGACATTACCGGTAACGATGAAGAATACCCAGGAAAACCTTGGTGTTTCCAAAGAAACGAGCAGCTTCGTCCTACCGCTCGGCGCAACGATCAATATGGATGGGACCGCCATATATATGGGGATTACGACGATGTTCATTGCCCAATATTTTGGTGAAACGCTGTCAGTAGGACAGTTGCTCACTGTTGCTTTGATGGGGACACTCGCTTCGATTGGAGCTGCAGGTGTTCCGGGGGCAGGGCTGATCATGCTGACGATGGTACTGACCGCTGTCAATCTACCGTTGGAGGGAATTGCACTTATCGCCGGAATCGACCGCATCCTCGATATGTTACGAACTTCTGTTAATATCGTCGGTGATGCTTCTGCTTGCGTCGTCGTTGAAAATTCTCTGAAGGAGCCCGATATTTCCATCGAGCAGGGCCAAACTGTTTCCTAATTGTAAAAATCACCGCATTTTTTGCCGGAAAGGGAGAAAATGCGGTTTTTGTTTTGGAAGCCGTTACATAATACGTAATAGGCGAAATACGGGCGGCCATTCTATATAATAGGATGTAGTTGTGATAAACTAACCGTAATCTTGTTTAGGACAAAGGAGGAAATATGCATGTCAGCACAGCAGATTGGTGTAATTGGATTGGCGGTAATGGGAAAAAACCTGGCATTGAACATTGAAAGCCGCGGCTACTCAGTAGCTGTTTACAATCGTTCTTCTGAGAAAACAACAGACTTCCTGGAAAACGAAGCTAAAGGGAAAAATGTTGTAGGTGCTTTTTCAATCGAGGAGTTTGTCAACTCGCTTGAGAAACCTAGAAAAATATTGCTGATGGTCAAAGCGGGAGCAGCAACGGATGCAACCATTGCTTCACTGAAACCGTATTTGGAGAAAAACGATATTTTGATCGACGGCGGCAATACATACTTCCAGGATACAATCCGTCGTAATCAGGAGCTTGAGGAAGCTGGCATCCACTTTATCGGCACTGGCGTTTCGGGCGGGGAAGAAGGGGCACTCAAAGGTCCTTCCATCATGCCTGGCGGACAGAAAGAAGCCTACGATCTTGTCGAGCCGATTTTAAAATCTATTTCCGCAAAAGTAAACGGGGATGCTTGCTGTACGTATATCGGACCAAACGGAGCAGGTCATTACGTGAAGATGGTTCATAACGGCATCGAATACGGCGATATGCAGCTTATTTGTGAAGCATATTTCTTTATGAAGGAAGTTCTTGGCTTGGATGCGGATGAATTGCATAAAGTATTCTCCGAGTGGAACAAAGGCGAACTCGACAGCTATCTGATCGAAATCACTGCCGATATTTTTGCTAAAAAAGATGAAGAAACAGGCAAGCCGCTTGTCGAGCTGATTTTGGATACAGCAGGACAAAAAGGTACCGGAAAGTGGACGAGCCAGAATGCGCTTGACTTGGGTGTGCCGCTTCCGCTTATCACAGAATCTGTTTTTGCCCGTTTTATCTCTGCGATGAAAGAAGAGAGAGTCGCGGCAAGCAAAGTTCTTCGCGGACCAGAGACGGCTCCGTTCAACGGCGACAAAGAAGAATTGATCGAAGCGGTTCGGAAAGCATTGTATATGAGCAAAATTTGTTCTTATGCTCAAGGCTTCGCTCAACTCCGCGCAGCATCAGACGAATATGGCTGGGATCTTCGCTACGGCGACATCGCGATGATTTTCCGCGGAGGCTGCATCATCCGTGCCCAATTCCTGCAGAAAATCAAGGATGCTTACGACCGGGATCCTGAAATTGCGAACTTGATGCTCGACCCTTATTTCAAAGAAATCGTCGAGAGCTATCAGCAGCCGCTCCGCAAAGTCGTTTCAGCTGCTGTCGAAAGAGGAATCGCTGTTCCAGGATTTGCAAGCGCAGTTGCCTATTACGACAGCTACCGCACAGCTACCCTGCCGGCAAACCTGCTTCAGGCACAGCGCGACTACTTCGGTGCACACACATACAATCGTATCGACAAAGAAGGCACTTTCCATACAGAGTGGATGGAAGGCTAACAAAGCAACCCCCTGGTCTGCATCGGACCAGGGGGTTGTTTTGTTACGCTTGAAAAATAAAGCCGGGACACAGGTGCACTTTGCCTATGTCCCGGCTTATTTGCCGTTCTCTCAGTCCTCGTTGGAAAGGCCGAGCATATTGAACGCCCGGAACAAGAGGCTGAGCAGGATGGCGACGATGGTTGCGAGGCCCATGCCGGAGAGTGTGACACTGCCAAGATGGATCGCTGCGCCGCTGACGCCGATCGCCAGGACGACACAAGTCAGAATCAAGTTTTGCGAGTTATTGTAATCGACCTGTGATTCAACCAGCATCCGCAAGCCGCTGACGGCGATGATACCGAACAGAAGCAGGGAGATACCGCCCATGACAGGTGTCGGAATCGATTGGATCAGCGCTGCCAGTTTTCCGCAGAAAGAAAGGAAGATCGCAAATACTGCCGCACCGCCGATAATCCAAGTCGAGTATACCCTTGTGATAGCAAGGACCCCGATGTTTTCCCCGTATGTTGTATTCGGTGTCGCACCGAAAAAGCTGGAAATGATAGTCGAGACACCATTTCCGAGCATGGAGCGGTCAAGGCCCGGATCTTTGATCAAATCTTTTTTGACGATATTGCCGGTTACGATCAAGTGTCCGATATGTTCCGGCACGATGACGAGAGCAGCCGGAAGGATAATCAAGATATCCGACAGATTGAATTTCATTTTATAAAAAGTAGGAGCAGAAAACCATGCTGCCTCTTTAACAGCCGTGTAATCGATCATTCCGAACATCGTAGCGATGATATATCCGGCAACGATTCCGAGCAAAATTGGGATGATCTTCAAAAAGCCGCGCAGCGTGACCCAGCAAATGATGGTGATGCCCAGGGTCAGCAAGGAAACAAGAATCACTTTCGGATCCGCTGTCCAATTGGCTGCGGCATCATCGGGCTTGATCAAGCCGGCCATCTCTGCTGCAACCGGAACGATTTCAAGTCCGATGACGGCAACGATAGCACCCATGGCTGCTGGAGGGAAAATAACATCAATCCAAGATGTGCCGACCATTTTTATGATTAGCGAGACGATGACAAGCACGACGCCGACCACTAGGAAGCCGCCGAGCACGTAACTGTAGCCGTTACCGCCGGTATACTTGCTGAGCACGGCGAAGACCGGCGAGATAAATGCGAAGCTGGACCCCAGATAGGCGGGGATTTTCCCTTTTGTCATCAGAATGTACAAAAGCGTGCCGATTCCGTTCATCAATAAGATGGTTGCCGGATCAACCTGGAAAAGCAGCGGGACTAATACTGTCGAACCAAACATGGCAAATAAGTGCTGAAAGCTGAGAGGAAGGCTCTGCAGCAATGGCGGGCGTTCATCAACTTTGATTTCTCTTTGACTCATCTTCTATCGCTCCTCTATTTTGTTTGGTCAGATGCCATTGGTGGACAAAAGCAAAAAAGCACCTTGCCTCTAACTGGCAAGGTGCATGTATGAGCTTGTCATATTTATGCATAATCCATACGCATTCTGCGCACACCTTGTCAGCCTCACTGGACTGGATTAAAGGCAATCTGATTGTGTAATCTAGTGTATTATTGCAGGAGCTGCAGAAAATGTCAAACGTTATTTTATTGCGTCGGATTATGCTCCTTTTTGGCTACCTGCCGAGGCAGGCGACTCGAGCTGCTTATCCGCTTTTTTGCCCCACCATGTAGCAAGCAGCGGGCCTGAGATATTGTGCCACACACTGAATATGGCACTTGGCACCGCAGCAAGCGGCGAGAAGTGGGCGGCTGCGAGAGAGGCACCAAGCCCGGAGTTCTGCATACCGACCTCGATTGATATCGCCTTGCAATCCGCATAATCCATTTTCAGCAGGCGTGCGGCACCGTAGCCAATCAATAAGCCGAGACAATTATGCAGGATGACAACCAACAAGATCAGGAGGCCTGTCTCCATGATTTTCTGCTGGTTTCCGGAAACGACTGCAGCAACAATCGCTACGATGGCGACAACAGAAACGAGCGGCATCGCTTTGACGCTCTGCTCGACTTGTTTGCGGAATAGCAGTTTTACAACAAGTCCGAGGATAATTGGGATCAGTACAATTTTTACAACAGACCAGAATAGGTTACCTGCTGAAACAGGCAGCCATTTGCTCGCCAACAAAAGCGTTAAAGCAGGTGTGATGATCGGTGCGAGTAAAGTGGAGACGGAGGTAACGGCGACTGACAGTGCCGTATTCCCTCTCGCCAGGAAGGTCATGACGTTCGATGCCGTTCCCCCGGGGCAGCAACCTACCAATATGACGCCGACCGCCACTTCAGGGGGCAGGCGCAATCCTACTGCAAGGGCAAATGCGATTGCCGGCATAATCGTAAACTGCGCCAAGACGCCGATAAGCACCTTGAGCGGATGTTTGAACACTTCCTTGAAGTCATCGACAGACAAGGTCATTCCCATTCCGAACATAACGATTCCGAGCAGAAGGGAGATGTGCGGAGCAATCCATGTGAAACCTGATGGCATAAAAAAGGCCAGGCCGGCAAAAAGCAAAACCCAGAGGGCAAACGTGTTACCGGCGAACTTGCTGATTCTATCTAATGCATTCATATATAATCTCTCCCTAAAACATAATATTGCAATTATATCTTTTTTATAAAATATTGCAATAATTTTTATTAAAAAAGAGCAGCTCCGTATCCGCCTGAAAGGCGGATACGGAGCTGCATAAATTATTTTGCCCGTTCTTCAAACAACTTGGCGATTTCAACGATGACTTGTACTGCTTTTTCCATATTGTCGACGGAAATGAATTCGTAAGGACCGTGGAAGTTTTCACCGCCTGTAAAGATGTTCGGCGTCGGAAGGCCCATATAGGAAAGCTGGGAACCGTCCGTGCCTCCGCGAACCGGAGAAATGAGCGGTTCAATGCCCAATTGTTTCATGGCGTCAGAGGCAATATCAACAATTTCTTTGACCGGTTCAATTTTTTCCCTCATATTATAATACTGGTCATTGATTTCAAGCTCAACTCGGTCCACGCCGTACTTCTCTTTAATTTCCGCTGCGATTTTCTCGACGAGGGCCTTCTTGGAGTTAAAGCTTTCCCGGTCAAAGTCCCGGATGATATAAGACAGTTTCGCCTTCTCCACATCTCCTTCAAGAGAAATCAAGTGGAAGAAGCCTTCGTAGTTTTCCGTTAACTCTGGCGCTTGTTCGGCAGGAAGGGAATTTTGGAATTCGATTGCCAATTTCACAGCATTCACCATTGTACCCTTGGCTGTACCCGGGTGGATGTTCGTTCCTTTGAAGATAAGCTTGACAGCTGCGGCGTTGAAGCTTTCATACTGCAGTTCGCCGATTGGACCGCCATCGACAGTATACGCGTAATCGGCGGCAAACGCTTTTACATCGAAGTTATGCGGTCCGCGGCCGATTTCCTCATCAGGTGTGAAAGCGACACGGATCTTTCCGTGCTTGATGTCCGGATTTTTCAGCAAATAGTCCATCGCAGTCATAATTTCGGCGATCCCGGCTTTGTTATCCGCGCCGAGCAGTGTTGTGCCGTCTGTTGTGATTAGCGTATGGCCGGTGTAATTGGCAAGGGAAGGGAATGCTTTGGTTGTGATGGCAAGCCTTTCGTTCAACTGAAGATCTTTCCCGTCGTAATTTTCAACGATTTGCGGATTGACGCCTTTACCTGTAAAATCTGTTGCTGTATCCACATGCGCCAAAAAACCGATGACAGGAACCTTTTTGTCCGTGTTGGCCGGCAGCGTAGCCATGACATACCCGTTGTTATCCATCGTGACCTCTTCCATGCCAATAGACTTTAATTCGCTGACGAGTTGATTCGCCAAATCGAGCTGGCCCGGTGTGGACGGAACGGAGGAGTTGTTTTCGTCAGATTGTGTGTCGACCTTTACATAAGAAGTAAATCGCTCAATGATCTCATTTTTCATCTTGCATGAACTCCCTTTCAATAAGATAAGTCCATGATACCCCACTTCCGCAGGAAAAATAAAGAAACCGGCTGCATAGGGGCACCGGTTTTATTCCTCGCTTATTTTCATCTCGACCCAATTTTCCGCCCATTTGGATATTTCGTCCATTAACGGTGCGAGGGCCAAGCCTTTGTCGGTTAAAGAATATTCAATGCGAACAGGTGTCTCGGGGAAGACGATCCGTTGAACAATCCCTTCCTGCTCAAGATCTTTCAGTCTTTCTGATAGAACTCTGGCGCTGATCGGCATCGAGTTCTCTACTGTGCAAAAACGCTGCGGTCCATTCAGTAATTGGAATATAATTAATCCTGTCCAACGCTGACCTAAAATACTCATCGCTTTTTCGAATTTAGGGCAGATATTTTTATCCATTCAGGATCACCTCGCTAGTAAAAGTATACCATTGGTTCGACTTTTTACCTAGCTTTTCATTTCAAAATTAATTACTTGACATTAGTATGTATGTATAATATAGTTGCTTACATAAAGTAAGTAAAGGCGCCTAAGGATTGCTGTATAAGCTGTTCGGTTAGGAAGAGAATAAGCTCAGAGCCAAATTACTTTCTCATTTATATAAAGACAAGAGGAGAGAATGATACATGCCAAATAAAGACTTTTTTTCAGTTGTAGAAAATCGCAGATCCATTTACGGACTTAGCAAAGATGTTGAGGTTGCTGAAGAGCGTATCGAGGAAATCATCGAACACGCTGTGACACATGCGCCATCCGCGTTCAACTCCCAATCCGGAAGAGTGGTCGTGCTTTTCGGCGAACAGCATGATAAACTTTGGAACCTGACAGAAGACGTATTGCGCACACAAGTGCCTGAAGATAAATTCCAGCCTACAGCTGACAAAATGCAAAGCTTCCGCAACGGCTTTGGTACAGTATTGTTCTTCGAGGATCAAGCTGTCATCAAATCCCTCCAAGAGCAATTTGCATTGTACAAAGATGCATTCCCAGGCTACTCGCTGCAATCAAGCGGTATGCTCCAGTACATCATTTGGACTGCGCTATCCTCTGAAGGAATCGGAGCTTCACTCCAGCACTATAACCCGCTTATTGACGAAAGCGTCCAAGAAGCATTCAACATTCCTGCTGACTGGAAACTGATCGCTCAAATGCCTTTCGGTAACCCGACTGCAGAAGCAGGGGAAAAACAGATCAACAGCTTGGCGGATAGAATTAAAGTGATTAGATAATTGTTCTGGCCTGCGGGATTTTTCCCGCAGGCTTTTTGATTTGTGCATTATCATTGGGGGTTCGGATACAGTAAGGCTATAATAAGAATACGATAAGGGAAAGGGTGATCGGAATTGGCAAACAAATTTATTGGTTATGCAGGTACATACACACGAGAAAGCAGTAAAGGTATTTACCGTTTTGTGCTGGATGCGGAAAACGGACGGCTTGAGGATGCGGAAGTCGCAGCGGAAACGGGAAATCCAACATATATTACGATTGATGGGCATCGATCCTTTTTATATTCTGTCGCCCAAGTAGAGAAGGAGGGCGGCGCTTCCGCTTACCGCCTTAATGGAGAAAATGGGGTTCTTGAAAAAGTCGGCAAAGAGCAAGTTGAAGAAGGCGCTCCTCCGTGCCATTTGGACGTGCGGAACGGGTTTGTTGTCACCGGCAATTATCATAAGGGAACGGTGGATCTGTATCCGGTCAATGAGGACGGCAGCCTCGGACCCCTCTCAAGCTCAGTAGCCCATGAAGGCAACGGCCCGCATGAACGGCAGGAGAAGCCTCATGTCCATTACACCGGCTTTTCACCGGACGGCAAGTATATCCATGTTTGCGATTTGGGGACGGATGAAATCACGACTTATCAGGTGAAAGAGGGTAAGCTTGAGCGGCTGCATGCCTTGAAAATCAAGCCGGGAAGTGGCCCGCGCCATCTTGTTTTCCACCCGGGCGGCAAACTCGCTTACTTGATCACGGAGCTGTCCTCGCAAGTATTTGTACTTGATTATGATGAGGAAAGTGGCGTTTTCACGGAAAAACAGGCTATTGCAGCCATTCCTGCTGATTTTACGGAGACCAATGACGCAAGTGCTATCCATATCTCTCCTGACGGCCGGTTTGTATACGCCGGCAACCGCGGACACAATTCGATCGCTGTCTTCCGCGTTGATCAGGAAAGCGGCAAACTAGAGCATGTTGAAAACGTTCCGACCGGAGGAGATTGGCCAAGGGATTTCTGTCTGGATCCGAGTGGACGCTACGTGGTGGCTGCCAATCAGAAATCCGGCAATCTTGTATTGTTTGCCAGAGATGAGGAAACAGGGAAATTGACCCAGACTTCTTCGTCCATTTCCGTTCCGGAAACAGTATGTGTTAAATTTTTAGGATAATGATGTGCCCTCTTTTTATGGAGGGCCTTTTCTTTCGGCTATATGTTAACCTAAATTAAAATGTGGTTGACATATAATACTCCAATATTTTATGCTTTTGAAAGATGAAGGAAGGAGTGAAGAAATGGAAACAGCAGCAGTGAAAACAAAAAGCGGATGGCGTGCACTTGACCTTGTTTATGTCAGCATGTTTTCCGCTTTGATGATGATCGGAGCCAATATCACTTCATTTGTCCCGTTTATGGTAATAGGCGGAGTGCCGATCACTCTCCAAGCTTTCTTTGCTGTCTTGGCAGGCGCTTTTCTTGGCGGCCGGCTTGGCGCAGTTTCGATGGCGGTTTATGCTTTCATTGGATTGGCAGGAGCTCCGGTATTTGCGCGGTTTTCAGGTGGAATTGGAGAATTGCTCAGCCCGACATTCGGATTTATCATCGCCTTTATTGCGACAGCTTATATTACGGGTAAAATGACGGAAAAGAATCGGGCGCTGTATATGTATATAATTGCCGCGTTAGTCGGAACAATGGTCAGTTACTTGATCGGTACGAACTGGATGTATGCGGCTTACAAACTGTGGACAGCTGCACCAGATGCTTTTACATACAAAGTAGCATGGGCCTGGATGGCGGTTCCTTTGCCGAAGGACATTGCCTTGGCTGTTTTGGCAGGCATGTTCGCCCACAGGATGCAGAAGGTTGTCAAAAGAAAATAGGGGGATTAAAAATGAATCCATTTGACGAATTGGCTGATCTGGCGCTTGCCGGCGGAGAGCTGACAGATGAACAGGCATACGCTGTTCTGGATTGCCCGGATGAAAACTTGCTCCTTCTTCTGCACGCAGCTTACCGGGTGCGGAAGCACTATTATGGAAATAAAGTGAAGCTGAACATGATCATGAACACAAAATCCGGCCTCTGCCCGGAAAACTGCGGATACTGTGCCCAATCAATCGTCTCCAAGGCGCCGGTCGAAAAGTATTCAATGATGAAAAAGGATGAAATCGTCGCAGGAGCCGGGCGTGCGGCAGAACTGAATGCCGGCACCTACTGCATCGTCGCCAGCGGACGCGGGCCTGCTAACCGGGAGCTTGATATTGTCATCGATTCGGTGAAGGAAATCAAAGCGACCCATAAAAATATGACGGTCTGCGCTTGCCTCGGCATATTGAAGCCCGATCAGGCAATGCGGCTGAAAGAAGCTGGAGTCGACCGCTATAATCATAATTTGAACACATCGAGCCGGCACCATGAAAACATCACGACTTCTCATACATATAACGACCGGGTGGCAACCGTGGAGGAAGTGAAGGCATCCGGCATCTCGCCTTGCTCAGGTGTTATCGTTGGCATGAAGGAAACGCATGAAGATGTGGTCGACATGGCCCGCAGCCTCAAAGTGCTCGATGCCGATTCGATCCCGGTCAACTTCTTGCATGCGGTCGATGGAACTCCGCTCGAAGGAACAGATGAACTTAATCCGAGCTATTGCCTGAAAGTGCTTTGCCTGTTCCGCTTTATCAATCCTTCGAAAGAGATCCGGATTTCGGGAGGGAGAGAGGTAAACCTCCGCAGCCTGCAGCCATTCGGCCTTTACCCGGCCAACTCGATTTTCATCGGTGATTACTTGACGACATCGGGCCAGGAAGGGGATAAAGACCATCAGATGCTCAAAGACATGGGCTTTGAGGTGGATCTGGAACCCCTCAGCCGGGAAGAAGCACTCGTATAACAGAAAGCTGTCCGGATTTACGGGCAGCTTTTCATCCTTACAGATGATGGAAAATAACATTTGCTTTTACCAGAAAGGCGTGTTATACTGTTTATAGGCTTAATAGGTATTTAAATCTTATAATTCACATGTTTTTCCGGATTATATCATTCTAAATATGTTCCGGAAAAGCATGTGAATTTTTGTTTTTACTTCTTTATTAAGTAATAAATTTTTGGAGGTATTCCATTATGAATACAGGTACAGTAAAGTGGTTCAACGCAGAAAAAGGTTTCGGCTTCATCGAAGTTGAAGGCGGAGAAGACGTATTCGTTCATTTCTCAGCTATCACTGGCGAAGGCTTCAAATCTCTTGACGAAGGTCAAAAAGTAAGCTTTGACATCACTCAAGGCAACCGCGGCGACCAAGCAGCTAACGTTGTAAAACTTTAATCACAACTGATAAGCAGGCAGGAAACGATTCGTTTCCTGCCTGCTTTTTTATATGGGTGCAATGGAGAGGCCGGTGGTCGTCGGAAGGGAAAATGTAGGTATAATGGTCGAAACGTCGATATATTCCGTGAGTCGTCGATATATTTCACAAGGCAGCGATATATTGTGAAAAGCAGATTGGTCAGCCGAACGCAAGCGATTATGAATGTGGCTTTTGGCATGAAAAAAGAGAGAAGGCGGGGGCCTTCTCTCTTCGTTTGTGCCGTATCAAATTATTCCCTGTGTAATCATCGCGTCTGCAACTTTCTTAAAGCCTGCGATGTTGGCGCCGGCAACGAGGTTGTCGTGCTGGCCGTAGTCGTCTGCGGCTTTGATGCTGTTGCGGTAGATGTCTCGCATGATTTCTTTAAGCTTGTCGTCGACTTGTTCGAATGTCCAAGGAATGCGGGCGCTATTTTGGGCCATTTCCAATGCGGAGACGGCGACGCCGCCGGCATTGGCGGCTTTTGCCGGGCCAAAGAGCACCTTGTTTTCCAGGAATACGTCAATCGCTTCAAGTGTGGACGGCATGTTGGCGCCCTCGCCGATCGCTTTGACGCCGTTGCTTACAAGGATGCGTGCTGAATTTTCGTCGATTTCGTTTTGTGTTGCACATGGCAGAGCGATGTCGCATGGAATTGACCAGATGCCTTCGCTGCCTTCTGTATAAGTGGCATGCGGATGTTCATCGATATAATCGCAGATCCGACCGCGCTCCACTTCTTTGATTCTTTTCAGTGTATCAAGGCAAATGCCCTTTTCATCGTATATATAACCTGCTGAGTCGCTGCAGGCTACAACTTTCGCGCCGAATTCGACCGCCTTTTCAATTGCATAGATGGAGACATTTCCGGAGCCGGATACGACAACTGTGCTGCCGTCGAAGCCGAGCCCTTTGTCCTTCATCATTTCCTCAACAAAATAGACGGTGCCGTAACCTGTCGCTTCTGTTCTGCCCAGACTGCCGCCGTAGCTGACGCCTTTTCCGGTCAGGACGCCTGCATCAAAGCTGCCGCGCATCCTGCGATACTGGCCGAACATGTAGCCGATTTCCCGTGCGCCGACACCGATATCACCAGCAGGCACATCGATATCCGGTCCGATGTACTTGCTCAATTCTGTCATGAAGCTTTGGGTAAATCTCATGATTTCGCCATCGGACTTACCCTTAGGATCAAAGTCCGCGCCGCCTTTTCCACCGCCGATCGGCTGGCCGGTTAAAGCGTTCTTGAAGATTTGCTCAAAGCCTAGGAATTTGATGATGCTGGCATTGACGGAAGGGTGGAAGCGGAGACCGCCTTTATAAGGCCCGATTGCACTATTGTACTGAACGCGGAAACCGCGATTCACTTGGACCTTGCCTTTATCGTCAACCCAAGGTACACGGAATGTGATCATACGCTCTGGTTCTACAATTCTTTCGAGAATACCGGCCTCCATATAATGAGGGTTCGTAGCAAAAACAGGCTCCAACGATTGGAAAATCTCTTTTACCGCTTGAAGGAATTCAGGTTCATGAGCGTTTCTCTTTTTTACTGTCTCAAATACCTCATCAATATATTTGCGAGCAGCATTTTTTTGATTATCTTTCATGTTTATCACCATCGCCATTTTTTTACACTCCTTTGCATGTATCTCCCCCAAAATTGTGTACGCATCCTCATCGTACAATCATCTTGTTATCACTCATCTTATCCTTTAGTATTAATCTATACAATATGGAAATGCGATGATATTAATGCCGATTTGATATTGGTTCACAAAAGGGTGAGAAAATTGGAACTTCGACAGATACAATATTTTATTGAAGTGGCTAAAAGGGAACATATGACTGAAGCTGCGGAAAACCTGCACGTTGCCCAGTCTGCAGTGAGCCGGCAAATCGTTAACTTGGAAGCGGAACTAGGTGTCCAGCTCTTCATTCGTGAAGGCCGGAATATCCGTTTGACGGCAATCGGGAAGATGTTCCTTGAAAAGATGGAACAGGCGATGGACGTTATCGAGCAAGGAATCAGGGAAATCGAGGAATGCCTCGACCCTGAAAAGGGCACGGTCCGGATCGGTTTTCCGAGCAGTCTTGCCGCCCACCTGCTCCCGACAATCATCTCCGCCTTTCGGAAACAATACCCGAAAGTGAAGTACGAGCTGCATCAAGCATCATACCGCCATTTGATCGATTATGTGCTCAAAGGTGAAATTGACATGGCGCTTCTTGGTCCCGTGCCGCTGAAGGAACACCGGATTAAGAGCGAGATTCTGTACATGGAGAATCTTGTTGCCCTCGTCTCTTCCAATCATCCTCTTGCAGGCAGGAGATCCATTCGCCTTGATGACCTGCGAAATGACCAGTTTATCCTTTGGCCGAGAGGATTCATCTTGCGCGACATCGTTTTAAATGCCTGTAAGCAGCAAGGCTTCGAGCCCGTTGTCTCATTTGAAGGAAATGATATTGATGCCATTAAAGGCCTTGTTTCTGCGGGACTCGGTGTGACGCTGCTGCCGGATATTACGCTCGTCGACAGCGTACCTCGCTCGGCGGTCAAAATACCTGTCACCGAGCCGGCTGTTACTAGGACGGTCGGGGTTATCATTCCCGCTGACCGCGACATCATGCCGACGGAGCAGCTTTTTTACGACTTCCTCAAAGACTTTTTCAAAACGTTAAGCAGTTACCAATAGTAAATCATTGTTTACCCTCATTTCTTCGTAAATAAACATCAAATTTAATGCATTTTTCAGGAAAACGAGCTAGAACGTTCGTGTTTAGCCCTATTCACTACATGGAAATTTGGTATACTTATCATAGGTTGAATCTATATAGGGAGATGGGTATGCCGATGGAATTCGTTTATCAGGGGAAAACAAAAGATGTATACGCGCTCGAAGACGGGAACTACCTATTGAAATTCAAAGACGATGTCACCGGAGAAGATGGGATTTTCGATCCTGGGGCCAATACGGTCGGGCTTAAAATTGAGGGAGCGGGCAAGGCAGGTCTGCGGCTGACGAAGTATTTTTTTGAAGTCCTGCAGAAAGAAGGGATTCCAACGCATTATGCCGGCGCAGATCTTGAAAAGGCCGAGATGACGGTAAAGCCGGCAGCCGTTTTTGGAAATGGGCTTGAAGTCATTTGCCGCTTCAAAGCCGATGGCAGCTTTCTTCGCCGATACGGGCAATATGCGGTATTCGGCCAGGAACTCGATGGGGTTGTGGAAGTGACGCTGAAGGACGATGAGCGGAACGATCCGCCGATCAATGCTGATGCCTTGCATGCTTTGGGCATCCTGACGCTGGATGAATTTGCAGAGCTGAAAGACCTGACCCAGAGAATCAGCCGGACCATCAAGCGTGAACTGGCAGACAAGGGTCTTGACCTCCATGACATCAAGCTGGAATTCGGCCGCAGCAAGAACGACAGTATCATGCTGATTGATGAAATTTCAGGCGGTAATATGAGAGCGTACCGAGACGGCGAGTATATCGAGCCATTGGCATTGGAAAAACTCATTCTCTCTTAAAATTTGAGGAGGGATTTGATGGATGCGTTCATGAAACGAGCAGTACAGCTTGCGCTGGACAATATAAAGAGCGGAGGGCAGCCGTTTGGAGCCGTTCTCGTAAAAGACGGCCAAATCATTTCGGAAGGTGTTAACGAGCTGCATAAAAAATTTGACAGCAGCGGTCATGCAGAGATGATTGCGATCCGGAAAGCTCAGGAGTCAAACTCCACACTGGATTTAAGCGGCTATACGATGTATGCAAGCGGAGAGCCGTGCCCGATGTGCATGAGCCTCATTTATTTCGCTGGCATCAAAAAAGTTTACTACTGTGAGTCCATTGAAGAGGCGAAAGAGGCGGGACTTGGTGCCTCGACGATGATTTACAAGGAGCTTGCCCTGCCCCGGACGGAGCGGTCAATCGATATTTCGCAGATTCCGCTTGAAGTTGGGGGAGCAAAGCCGCTTGATGTATGGAAAGAAAAATAGAGAAGGAGCCGGGACCGTTCTGGTCTGCGGCTCCTTTTTTCTTTGATGAAAAAACGATTATTTTCCCCGTCGCTGGAAACTTTTTCGGAAAATAAACGTCTAATAATGTAGGCCTGTCCGTCTGCTTGTGCGCTTTATAGTATAATGACAACATTAGATACCGGAAAAAGAGAGGATAGACAAATGAAACGGACACGCCGATCATCACCAAAAAATAAAATACTCTTTGCTGTGGCGCTGATTTTCATCGCCGGGTTTTTTATCCCTACGCCTTACTACTTATTTCAACCGGGATCCGTTGAGGAACTCAGTTCCAAGGTGACAGTGGAAAATGGGGTCAAGGACTCGAAGGGGGAGCTCCATTTAACGACTGTGATGTCAGTCAAGGCGAGCAACCTTTTCATTTACGCCTACGGTCTTGTGTCTCGGCATACGGAAATCAGAAGGATTGAAGAAGTACGCGGGGACTTTACCGACAAGGAATACGAGCGGCTCAATGTCCATATGATGGAATCATCGCAGAACAATGCGATCGTTGCCGGGCTTAGAGCGGCGGGAGAGCCCGTAAACATTAAGTCAGCCGGTGTCTTTGTACGAAGCATTACAAAAGAATCTGAGGCGAAGGGGAAGCTTGAAGTAGGAGATATCATTACTGAAGTGGACGGGAAAAAGGTTGAGAAGGCTTCAGATTTCATGGACGAGCTGAAGGACAAAACTCCGTCCGATCAAGTTGAAATCAAGTTTCATAGAGCAAATGAAGAGAAGAAGCTTGTCATCGGACTCATTCCGCTGAAGAATGGTGCGAATAAGTATGGAGTAGGGATTGTGCCGGAAGACCAGTTTACAATTGATACACCGGACAAGACCGTCATTCATGCTGGTGACATCGGCGGACCGTCCGCCGGTCTTATGTTCTCGCTGGAAATCTACGATCAGCTGAAGAAAGGCGATTTGACGAAGGGTTATCAGATTGCAGGGACAGGCACGATCGATATCGACGGGAACGTCGGACAGATTGGCGGCATCCGTGAAAAAATAGTTGCTGTAGAGAAGGCCGGGATGGATATCTTTTTCTGTCCGAAGGACGTTCTTTCCGGCGATACGAACGAGAAGGACGTAAAAGAAGTGGCGGAAAGGGAAGGTTATCACGTCAAGATTGTCCCTGTGCAGAATATGGAAGAGGCAATCGCCTACTTGGACAAGCTTCCGCCAAAGAAATGAGAGGAGACTGGACATGAAAAAAATTATACACTTCATGATGGCCGTGATGCTCATCCTGACAATGGGGATAGGGGGAGCTGTTAAGGTTAAAGCTTCCGGCAATGATGACAGCGAAGTGATAAATGAGAAATTGGGCGTGCCGATTGTCGTTTACGGAGAAACATTGACAGAAGCGCAAAAGCAGGAGGTCCGGAAGTCGCTGAAGGTCAACAATCCTGAAGATGTTGAAGAAATCATTGTGACTGCGCAGGATCTTGCCAGGCTGATAAACGGCAATCCGAATTCAAGAATGTATTCTTCTGCAAAAATCACGCTGAAAGACGAAGGGCATGGCATCGTAACGAAGATTGTCACGCCTGACATGATTACAGAAGTAACGGAGGAAATGTACGCAAATGCGATGCTGACAGCAGGGATTGAAAATGCTGATGTGGAGGTCGCTTCTCCCAAAGTAGTGACCGGTCACTCAGCGCTCGTCGGCATTTATAAAGCATTCGAAAGCAAAGGTGTCGAGCTCGATAAAGGCCGGATGGAAGTGGCAAACGACGAGTTGGACCTTGCTACCGATCTGGCTAAGAAAGAAGGCATGGACGACGAGAAAGTAACAGAACTCCTGGCAGAGATTAAAAAGCAGATTGCCGATCAGAACCCGGTGACAAGGGAAGAGGTTGAGAAAATCGTTGAGGAACAGCTCAAAAAGATGAATATTTCACTTAGCGCTGAAGACAGGCAGCTGCTTATTGATCTTTTTGAAAAAATGCGCTCGCTGAACATTAACTTTGACAATGTGAAGCAGCAGCTTGACGACTTGACGAAGGACTTGAGAAAGAAAATGGAGAATGTCATCGGCGACGAAGGCTTTTGGGACAGTGTCGCTAACTTTTTCAAAAACTTGATTGATTCGATAGCAGGGTTATTTAAATAATGGCAAAACAGCGGACGGACCCGATAATAAGGAGCCCGTCCGCTGTTTTATAGCCTATATGTTTTCCTTCAGCAAGAATTTCTCAAGTGCCTCTACAACTCTGGGATTGTAGAGGATTCCACTCTCTTGTTTGATCAGCTCAAGCGCCTTGGCTGTTGGCATCCCTTTCCGATAAGAACGGTCAGATGTCATCGCGTCGAATGTATCGGCAACTGCGATGATCTGAGCCTCCAGGAGAATCTCTTCGTCTTTCAGTCTGCGCGGATAGCCTGATCCGTTGATTCGCTCATGATGCTGATGGATGATCGTGGCTACTTGCGAATAATAACTTGTTTTGACGATTTCGTATCCGAGCTCCGGGTGTCTTTTCATGATGTCAAATTCCTCTTCTGTCAGTGCTCCTTCTTTGTTGAGGATCGATGCGTCGATGTCGATTTTTCCGATATCGTGGAAGAGAGAGGCGAAATAAAGGTTTTCCAGAACCTCTGTCGACAGGTTCAACTCATTGGCAATCTTGAGAGAGTACTGTTGAACCCGGATGCTGTGCTGGTATGTATATTTATCCTTTTCCTCGATCTGCTGGACAATTTTTGTCAGTTCGACGATGCTGCTGCTGATCGAGTGGAAAATGGGCTTTGATGTCACCCACAGGATTTTCATCTCGGTTAACGCCTTGAAATAAATGGGAGCCTCCAAGTTTTGTGTGTAAAAATAATCACCCTTTCGGAGGGTCTTCCCTATCGCTTTATTGAATGCATTGCCTTCAAGTATATAATAAAATTCCAGTGTTTCAGATTCTTCGCCGGGATAGACATAGAAGATGACACCTGCATTGAATTCCTGGAGGATTACCTCGGTGCCGTCGCCTTTTGCAAGCAGGCTCACGTCCAATGATTCAACTGTAACTTTTTCAATTGGGTGGCTGCTGTCTCCGAAAAAAAGGCCTTTCATACTATTCCTCCTAATGTTGAGTTGAATATGGCGGTTTTTTGGCTTATTACTTTTCTGACAAGCCAACACGCATCGGGTCGATCATCACGGTGATCGTGCCGATATCAACAGGCACAAGCTCACAAATGATTTCAAAGCCCCGCTCTTCGCCGTACTGCTTCGTACGGTCCGCGATTGCGTTTGTCTCATCAACTAGCTTGCTGCTGATGCTCACATAAGTATCATGCAAAGCTGCTTCAATTTCGGCAACGGCTGCTGCCTTTTCCGCTTCGGAAATGTTATTGGAGCTGTTGATCTTTTCAATTTCAGAATTTGCTTTCTTCGTTGCGCTATCTGCTTCTGCGACAGCTTTCTCAATCTTTTTATCAATCTCTTTATTACCCTTTTCTACGACTTTCTCAACGTCTTTCAGCGCCTTATCAAAATCTCCTGATTCCGCGGCTGAGACGGACAATGAGAACATAAAGAACAGTGCAAATAAAAGCAATCCAACTTTTTTCACAGAAATCCCCCTTTTTCCGCCATATTCAACTCTTCTTCATTGTAATCGAGAAATGGCAAAAATACAGCATAATTACGTATTTTTTCAAATTTTATGGCGAGTTTTGGCAGATGGTTCGCCTTTAAAGATTATAGCATCTATTTTTATCTCTTAAAAAACGCATATCAATGAAATTTTTTATTTTTCGTCAGAAAACTCTCTCTTCAATCGTGTGAAAGAAACTGCTCAGAGAGTATAATAAGTTTTGAGAGGGAGGAGATAGAGAATGAATACAGCGATACATATTGTTTTAGCCGATGATCCGGTTGTTCAAATGGCAGCGGGTCTGCCGGAGTTTATTACGAACAGTCCTCAGTCTTTTGCTGTTGTGCCGGCGGACGGGAAGGTTCTTTGCGTCATTAAGAATGAAAACCTTGATACGTATGAAAAGGTGAGAATGCTTGCTGGTGACATCTCGAGGGAATTGGGAAGAAGGAAAGCGGATACCGCTGTTTTACAGCATGGTGTACTTGAAAAAATTACCTCTAGTCTGGACAGTTCAATCGGCCTGACTGCGTTCGTTGAAGGTTGGCATCTTGGGGCATACTCTTTCAGAAAATACAAAAAGAGCGGAGAGCAGAGAATAACGAACCTTGAAGTAATAGGCGGGGATGAAGCAGCAATCAAGGCCGGTCAGCATCGTGCAGACGCTGTCGCCTTTTCCCGTGATTTGATGAATGAGCTGCCAAATGTCCTGAATCCTGAAACGTTTCCAGGCGTTTTGGAAGAGGCCTTCCGCGGCAAGCCGGTTGATATTAGTGTATACAAAGGAAAAGCACTTGAAGATATGGAGATGAACGGGCTTCTTGCTGTGGGGCGCGGAAGCCGATTTGCCCCTTCATTCGTTGAAATGTCCTATAAAGGCGACTCTTCCCGCCCACTGACTGTTCTGCTAGGGAAAGGGGTCACTTTCGATACAGGCGGGATCAGCCTTAAAAGCGGCCGTGACCTGAGCGACATGAGGATGGATATGGGCGGGGCAGCAGCGGTGGCCGGAGCGATGAAGCTGCTCGCAGATTCAGGTGCCGCGGTAAATGTGACTGCCCTTTTACCGATTGTAGAAAACATGCCGGACAGCCAGTCTCTGCTCCCGTCTGAAGTCATCCGTTACCGGAACGGAGTGACCGTTCAGGTTGGAAATACGGATGCTGAAGGGCGTCTGATTTTGGCAGATGGTCTGATTCGGGCCGGTGAACTTGGTGCGGAATATATAGTGGATATCGCCACGCTCACAGGCGCTATTGCAAATGCCCTCGGCTCAAAGATGGGCGGTGTATTCGGCGATGAGGAGCTGTCAGAGGAGCTGAAGAGCATCGGCCGGGAAAATGGAGACCCGGTCTGGCCGATGCCGCTCGTTCAAGACTATGTTCCGTATTTGAACAGCGACTATGCCGATATGAATAATATCAGTTCAAAGGGAGAAGCGGGTTCCATTACTGCTGCCCTCTTCCTGCAAAAATTTGTCCCAGCGACATCAAAATGGCTGCATGTCGACATGGCGGGCGTCATGGAAAGCAGCCAGGCGAAAGGGTACTATGCCAAATCCGCCACCGGCTACGGAGCGCGACTTCTTGCTGATTTCGCCGTATCCGTCTCTGAAGGCGAAAACTGAGAATCTACAAAACGCATGGAAGTGCATTCACTTCCATGCGTTTTTTTCATTAAAAAGAACTGCCCGGACTATCCGAGCAGTTCCGGTTTTTAGCGATTAACCGAAAATCAAAATAACGATGAAGTAGACAACCATCGCAATCAATCCGACCGGGAGGCCGAATTTTGCCCATTCGCGGCTTGTGATGTTCAGCTTACCCGCGGCAATGATGTTCGGGATATTGCCGGGAATCAGCATTCCCCCGCTGATAAGCAGGCCGAGAAGGATTGCTTTAATCGTCGGTGCATCCATTTGCGGGCTGATTTCCGCAGCGGCGAGCGTCGCGTTATCCAAAACAGCCGAAATCATGTTGATCCAGTATAGGATAAGCGGACTTAAGCCGAGCAGATATCTCTCAATGAACGGCTCAAAGCCTGCGCCCAGCAAAGTGAGACCCATGACGAATAAATAAATCTTCAAAGCTCTGATAATAATCTCCGAGTAACTTTCAGATTCCAATGAAGCGCCAAGTCCTGCCTCGCTTTTTTTCGGGCTGACAAGCACTGCAGCAAGTAAACCGAAAATGATGACTGCAGGGATGACATCAGGGCCGATAAGCTTGAGCAAGAAGAAGAAATTTTCACCTAGCTTGCTGATCGCAATGGTGGAGAGTGGTTCACCGATTGGTGTCAGTGCGGCTCCCAATCCGATCGAGAAACAGGCAAGCACTACAAGGCGCAATTCCGATTTTCGGTCGAGCTTCAGCACGCTGACGATAACGACCAGCACGATGGCAGCAATAATCGCGGTAATCACGCTGGAAATCAATCCGAGCAAAATGACGACAAGCGCGACGAACAGCCGGAATGGGATCGCCCGGCTGATGCCGAGGATTCCTTTTTCAAGCGGATTCTGCAGCCATCTGAATAGCAAACCCGCAATCAAAACAGCCAAGGTGATGTTGATCGGGTCCTTCAATGCATGGAGAAATAATTCCCCTGTCAGCTTATGGCTTACCCATGCAGCTGCAATTCCCATTAAAAATAAGAAAACTTCAAGATTCTTTTCAACAATATGTACAGAAAACGGCAAAAACAATACGAGTAATAATATAATCGTCAATCCAAGTATCATAAGCTCGTCCCTTTACTTTTTTTCTTTCAGTATATCGAAATCCAGGAAAGTTGTCGCTTTATAAGGTCTCAGTGCTGTCATCCTTTAGAATGTGTTTGACTCTTCCGACTTGTCCATCCTGGAGCCGCACTTTGATTCCGTGGGGATGAGTAGGAGAGTTGGTCAGAATGTCTTGTACCCGTCCCCTCGTGAGTGCGCCTGTTCTTTGGTCCTTTTTCAATACGATATCAACAAGAATTCCTTTTTCAATTGAGCTTCGCTTTTTTTCATCCATGATAATCCCTCTTTTTTCTCAGTATTTTTCGTTGTTAAGCAAGTGATAGAGCAGCCTTTCACGATCATCAAAAAACTGCTTCATCAGCTGATAATGATGAGTTTCTTCCAAGTGAGCAGACTTGATGCCTGCCTCTGTAAATTCATAAATAATCGCATCTGGATAGGCCATTAACAATGGCGAATGGGTGGCAATGATGAATTGAGAATCCGCTTGAACGAGTTCATCGATTCTGGACAGCATCGACAATTGCCGGAGAGGGGAGAGTGCTGCTTCCGGCTCGTCCATTATGTAAATTCCCCTGCCCCTGAAGCGATTCACAAACGTTGCAAAAAACGATTCTCCATGTGATTGCTCATGCAGGGATACGCCCCCATACCCGTCGATAATCCTGCCGCCGCCTGGCTCCTTGTCCAGCTCTTCAATATGGGTTGCGACATTATAGTAAGATTCGGCGCGCAGGAAAAAGCCATCGCTTGGCCGGTCAGCGCTCCGGACAAGACGGAGATACTGGTCAAGAGCCGAGTGAGACTCCCTGGTGGAAAAGTCGAAATGCATCGACCCGCCTTCCGGATTGAACCCTGCTGCCACGGCAATCGCCTCGAGCAGGGTAGATTTCCCCATCCCGTTCTCACCGGTGAAAAACGTGACCTTTGGATGAAGATCAAGTTCCTTAAAGCTGCGGATGAAAGGGAGCTGGAAGGGATACTGACCATCCTGTGGAAAATGCTCTTTCATCAGCTTGACACTTCTGATATAAGTGGTTGCATAAGTCATAAAGTTCCTCCTTTGCCCCGGCGACTTTCCATGACTGGCGGGAACTGGCTTCACAAGGATCTGCCTGTTGCATAACCATATAGTATCATACAATCTGTTGCTCAGGAGGGAGTAAAATGTGCCTTGGCTCATCACTGAAAAGAGGAATGAAAGTGGGAATAACCGCACCTGCAGGACCGGTCTCGGAAGAACGGCTGCTAAAGGCGGCGGATCGGATTAGAGAGCTTGGTTATGATCCCGTCATCGGCTCCACATGTTATATGAACAAAAGAGACTATTTGGCGGGGCCGGCAGAGTCACGCGCTTCTGAACTGACGGACATGTTCTCGAATCGTGAAATCCGAGCGATCTTCTGTCTGCGCGGTGGATATGGGACACTGCAGCTTTTACCGCTCCTTGACTATTCACTGATCGGTCAAAATCCGAAGCCGTTCATCGGATACAGTGATATTACCGCACTTCATATCGCATTTCAGCAAAAAACCGGCATGAAGACAGTACATGGACCAATGCCGGCGTCAGATCTAATCATCGGGGATTCATTTACAGCAGAATCGCTGCAAGCTCTTCTTTCTGCAGAGGATACGAAAATCCAGCTGCAAAATCCGCCTGGGGAGGAAATCGAATGCCTCGTTCCGGGAATAGCGAAAGGCATTCTCATTGGCGGCAATCTCAGTGTGATGGCATCCACGTTAGGAACGCCATTTGAAATAGATACGGAAGGTAAGATTCTATTTTTGGAAGAGGTAAATGAAGAACCGTATCGGATTGACCGAATGCTCACCCAGTTTGCATTGGCAGGCAAGTTGGAGAAGGCAGCCGGCTTCATTCTCGGAACGTGGACGGGATGCGGCAAAGAGACAGTTTTGGCGAGCTTGCTGAAAGAATGCTTCGGCTCTTTAGGAAAGCCGGTTGCAGCAAATCTCAGGGCGGGCCATTGCAGCCCTGCGCTATCCCTTCCTCTGGGAGCATACGCCAGCATCGATACGAAAAACGGATCAATCGTCTTGTCCTCTACACCTTGAAATCACAAATAATAAAAATTTATTAGGAAATTCCGACTAAGCTCTTCCATCCTTTTTCAGCAGAGGGTAAAATAGAACTATATCTATAGGACTATTAATTACATCATGGAGGAGAGAGATGAAGAGTCTGAAGGGAAAAATTTTAAGCGGCTTTATGGTGATCATCGGCCTCGCTCTACTTATGGGAGCAGCGATATTCACCTCCATCATGCTGATGAATGAAGAAACGGAAAAAGTAATGAATGAGGATTTGCCACTGTTGCAGACGGCCCAAGATATCAATATGAATATTACTGAAAGGACATCCGTGGCACGCGGATATTTGTTATACGGGCAGAAAGGGTATTTTACTGCTTTTGAAGATTATATGGAGGAAAGTTGGAAGAAGGAGAAGGAGTTACTCGCCCTTTCGCCTTCAAAGCAAACAAAAGAAGCGGTCGATGCCCTGCACGAATGGGAAACCATGATGGTGGACCAGGTACTCGAAGTCTATCAAGGCGGGAACCGTGACTTAGCCAGGTCCAATTTCCGGACAATTGTCGAGCCGGCTGGACAGGAAGTTTCTGAAACCTTCCGAAGCTTGACCGACCAATACGCAGCCAACATCCGTACCGGCAGCCATGAGGTAATCAAGGGAGGCACGGTAACGGCGCTGATCAGTGCGGGCATTGCCGGGGCCACTGTCATACTCGGATTGTTCGTCGCTTTTTACATGGCAAATTCTCTTTCGAAGCCGATAGTGCGAGCCGCAGAGCGGACGAAGCGAATTGCTGCCGGCGATCTGACACATGAGGATTTGAAGACAAGGTCGAAAGATGAAGTTGGAACGTTGATCAACGGTGTGAATGCAATGAATAAGCAGTTGCGGAAGATGGCTTCAGAAATCGGAGAAGTGTCGAATCTTGTTACGAGCAGAAGCCTAGAGTTAAGCCAGTCGGCATTAGAAGTGAATTCCGGAAGCCAGCAGGTATCGGCAACGATGGAACAGCTATCGGCCGCTGCAGAGTCGCAGGCAAATTCAACATCGGAGCTGGCCGAATCCATGGGGGTATTTGTTGAAAGTATCGCAGATGCCCATAAACGGGGTGAGCGGGCAAATGATATCTCCAGTGAGGTTCTCACTTTGACCAACCATGGCAATGAAGCAATGAAGGAATCCATTATAAAGATGCAGGCGATTGATGAAAATGTCCGGACGGCAGTGAGCAAGGTCGGAAAGCTGGACGGGCATTCCAAAGAAATCTCTAAGCTTGTCAGTGTCATTTCCGATATTGCGGAACAGACGAACTTGCTTGCGCTTAATGCGGCGATTGAGGCAGCGCGCGCAGGAGAGCACGGAAAAGGATTTGCTGTCGTTGCGGGAGAAGTGAAGAAACTTGCCGAACAGGTCGCCAATTCGGTTTCCGATATTACCGAAATTGTCTCAACCATCCAGAAAGAGACAGGCGAAGTCGTCCATTCCCTGCAAGATAGCTTCAGGCAGGTCGAGGCAGGAACGGAGCAGATTCAGTCGACAGGGTCGGCATTTGAACGGATTACCGACTCAGTGAAGCAGGTAGTTGACACGATCGGAATGATCTCGGCGGATCTTACTGCAATTATGGATAGGAGCGAAAGCATGAATGCTTCTATTTCCAATATCGCCTCCGTGTCGGAGGAGTCTTCCGCAGGTATTGAAGAGACGGCCGCTTCGGCAGAGCAATCGACCGGGTCGATGCAGGAAATCGTGGCAAATGCGGATTCGCTGTCTTCAGCAGCGGCGGATCTGGACGCTTTGATTAGAAGGTTTAAAGTATAATGTACAAAAAAGGCTGTCCTGCTATTTGCAGGACAGCCTTTTGCCGTTTATACATATGCTTTATCCCCTTAGATGAAGGAAAAGCGCCGCTCCCATTAAAAGGAGGGTAAACAGGCTGGTCAGGAAAGGGTTCCAGTAAGCCTGTGGTACAAGCTCAGACAATCGGTCGCGATCTTTATCCTGCCTTCTTCCGAAGAAGGATTGAAAACCGTAGAAAGCAATATCGAAAAAGCGCCCTCTAATGACAAAGCCGGCTAGTGAGTATAAAAGAAGCAGGAAGCCGACAATAAATGACACATTGGTATAGGAAAGAAGAGTGATTTCTTTATAAAATGTCAAAGAAGAAAGGATGATGGCCAATTGGATTAAGCATAGCCAAATCAAAAGTCTTTTGGAAAACATTATTCTACACTCCGTTCTTGAGAAAAATTCTTCAGGATGCACCACTATTGTACTATAATACACCAAAAAAAATATTAAGATAGAAACAGCGGTATTACTGAGTTTTCAGCCTATTTCCTATTTTATCCTGCACGTTTTGCAAATTTAGAAATTTACAATTAAAAAATATCTTGTATAATAACTATTGTGAGATAATTTAAGAGGGGTGAAGAATATGAAAAGATCAAAATATTTACTATTCGTGACAATAGTACTTACACTATCGCTAATCATTTCAGCCTGCGGTTCAGGCTCGAAAGATAATAATGCAGGCGGTTCTGACAAGAATAGCGGCAAGTCGGGCTCTGGAGAACAGGTTCTCAATATGATTGAAACTGCCGAAATTCCGACAGGTGACCCTTCTCTAGCGAAGGATGCTGCCAGCTTTATCGTTTTAGGGCAAACGATGGAAGGTCTTTATCAGCTGGATGAAAACGACAATCCGGTACCTGCCCTTTCTGACGGCGACCCTGAAATAAGTGAAGATGGTCTTGTGTATACGTTCAAACTCCGTGACGATGCAAAATGGTCAAACGGTGACCCGGTTACAGCGAACGACTTCGTTTATTCTTGGAGAAGAGCGGTAAACCCTGACACTGGATCCGAATATGCTTACATGTTCTCGGGCGTAATCAAAAATGCGACTGAAATCATGGGTGGACAAGCAAAGCTTGAAGACCTCGGTGTTGAAGCAGTTGATGAGCATACATTGAAAGTAACACTGCAACAGCCAACTGTTTATTTGAATTCCCTTCTTGCTTTCGGCACTTACCTGCCGCTGAATCAAAAATTCGTTGAAGAAAAAGGCGAGAAATTCGGTACAAGCAGCGATGACATGCTGGCAAACGGACCATTCGTACTGACGAACTGGGACGGCACAGGCCTGACATGGTCGTACGAAAAGAACGACAACTACTATGACAAAGATAACGTTCATTTGTCAAAGGTCAACGTACAAGTAGCAAAAACTCCGAATACAGCAATCAACCTGTACCAAACAGGAAAAGCGGACCGCACAGCAGCACTTAGCGCGGAGTACGCGAAACAATATCAAAATGATAAAGAAGCTTCCAAATTCCAGGAAGGCAGCTCTTGGTACTTGAAATTCAACCAAGTACGCGATGGAAAGCCTACACCGCTTGCGAACGAAAACATCCGTAAGGCGATTGCAATGGCATTCGACAAAAAAGCTTATGTAGATTCCCTTCTTTCCAACGGATCCGTTCCTACTGATGGATATGTGCCAAAAGGCATCGGCACAAACCCTGAGACAGGCAAGGACTTCCGTGATGAAAGTGGAGACCTGATCTCTTATGACGTGAAAAAAGCACAGGAATACTGGAAAAAGGGTCTTGATGAACTTGGCGTTAAAGAATTGACGCTTGACTATGTCAGTGATGATACAGAAAATGCAAAGAAAACATCTGAGTACTTCAAAAATCAGCTGGAAAAGAATCTCGAAGGCTTGAAAGTCGAATTGACAAACATTCCATTTAAAATTCGTCTTCAAAAGCATTCCAACCAAGAATACGACATCATGATGCACGGATGGGGCGCGGATTATCTTGATCCGATGACATACCTTGACATCTATGTGACAGACGGTTCCAATAACCGAACAGGCTATTCAAACGAGAAATTCGACAAACTGATCAATGATGCAAAAGTGACATATGCAAACGATCCTGCCAAGCGTTGGGAAGCAATGAAGGAAGCAGAAAAAGTACTTGTCCAGGAGGACACGGTCATTGCTCCGATCTACCAACGAGGACGTCTCGTATTGTTGAAAGAAAAGGTAAAAGGATTCCAAAACCACTTGTTTGGCGCGGATTATACATTGAAATCCGTAACAATCGAAGAGTAATCCAATTGAATCTGACAGGAAAGAAACGAAAGAGAGTATTATTTAATACTCTCTTTCACCCTTTTTATAAAGCACAAGTGTGAAAATTTCCACTTGTCCGCATCATCTTAAGGAGGAGACAAAATGGCGAAGTATTTGGCCCAGCGTATCGCATATTTAATCCTTACGCTGTTTATCATAGCTTCATTCACCTTTTTCCTGATGAAGTTTTTGCCGGGCACCCCTTTTCAGAATGAGGAAAAACTGACTGAAGAACAGGCGCAGATTTTGAATGAAAAATATGGGCTGGACAAGCCGATTCCTGTGCAATACGCCAATTACATGGTGAATATTGTAAAAGGCGATCTGGGCGTCTCCTTCCAATTCAACAATCAGCCGGTTACGAAGCTTCTATTCAACCGGATGGGCCCTTCACTTCAGCTTGGCTTCCAGGCGATGTTCGTTGGCACGCTCTTCGGTATATTGCTTGGCGTGCTGGCCGCGATGTTCCAGAATACATGGATTGACTATGGAAGCACCTTCCTGGCTGTTCTCGGAAAATCAATTCCTTCCTTTGTATTCGCTGCCTTGCTGCAGTTTTACATCGGTGTGAAAATGCAATGGCTCCCTGTTGCATCATGGGACGGCTTCTCTTCAACGATCATGCCGACACTGGCGCTCGCCATTTTCCCGATTGCGACGGCAGCGCGCTTTATGAGGACAGAATTGATCGACGTGTTTAGCTCCGATTACATTACACTCGCGAAGGCAAAGGGGAATTCCCGGCTTGAAGTGGCATTTAAGCATGCCATCCGTAATGCGCTTATCCCGCTCGTAACGGTCCTTGGCCCGATGGCTGTCGGACTGATGACAGGCTCGATGGTAGTCGAGCAGATTTTTGCGATTCCGGGAATCGGCGAACAATTCGTCAAATCAATTCAAACGAATGATTTCCCGATCATCATGGGTACGACAATCTTTTTTGCGTTCCTGTTGACGGTCATCATCTTGATTGTCGATATCTTGTACGGCATTATCGACCCTAGAATCAGGCTGGCAGGAGGGGCTAAGAAATGAATCAACCGACTGAAAATATTTCCAAAGACTTGTTCACGCCGGTGTCGACCGACCATCTGAACAATGAAGCCATCGCCAGGCCCCAGCTCTCATTTGCAAAAGATGCATGGCTCCGGGTCCGGAAAAACAAAGGGGCGATCATCAGTGGAGTCATCCTGCTGCTTGTCATCCTCATGGCGGTCATCGGTCCTTATCTTTCTCCGTATGATGCGTATGACGGTGATGTGTCGGAAGCCAATCTTCCGCCAAGAATTCAAGGCCTCGAGAAGCTTGGAATTTTCGACGGTTCACAGAAAATCGGCGGTGTGGAACAGAATGTGTACAAGGATCAGCAGATCGATAAATACTACTGGTTCGGAACAGACAGCCTGGGCCGAGATTTATTTTCCCGTGTTTGGCTTGGTACGAGGGTTTCGCTCTATATCGCACTTCTCGCTGCACTGATTGATATGATTGTCGGTGTCACATACGGGCTTATTTCCGGATTTAAAGGCGGCAGGGTCGACAATATCATGCAACGGATTCTCGAAGTCATCTCCGGCATCCCGAACCTGATTGTCGTTATCCTCATGATGCTGATCATGAAGCCTGGTATCATTTCCATTACGATTGCAATGGCGATTACTGGCTGGGTCGGCATGGCGCGTGTTGTACGCGGCCAGGTATTAAAGCTGAAGGATCAGGAATTCATTCTTGCTTCCCGCACGCTCGGAGCGAAGAGCGGCCGGCTGCTGACGAAACATCTGCTTCCGAATCTTTCGGGCGTCATCATTGTCAATACAATGTTCACCATTCCAAGCGCAATCTTTTTTGAAGCATTCCTCAGTTTTATCGGGATTGGATTGCAGGCTCCGAGAGCTTCATTGGGCACATTGATTGAAGACGGGTATAAAACTTTCCAGTTCCTCCCTCACTTGATGATAATCCCTTGTACCGTAATTTGTATCATATTGATAGCCTGCAACTTGATCGGCGATGGTCTGCGGGATGCATTTGACCCTAAAATGCGTGATTAATTGATTGAGGTGAAACAACATGAGGAAGAAAATTTTAGAAGTCAGCGACCTGCAAATTTCGTTCCATACCTTCGCAGGGGAAGTACAGGCAATCCGCGGCGTTGACTTTGAACTGTATGAAGGTGAGACGCTTGCCATTGTGGGCGAGTCAGGTTCCGGTAAGTCAGTGACAACAAAGTCGATTATGAAGCTTCTAACAGGGAATTCGGAAATCAAGTCAGGAAGCATTCAATTCGGCGGTACGGATATTGTAAAGGCAAGTGAAAAAGAGATGCAGAAAATCCGCGGTAAAGACATCTCAATGATTTTCCAAGATCCGATGACGTCGCTGAACCCGACGATGACAATCGGGAAGCAAATTATGGAGCCGCTGATCAAGCATCAGAATGCGAGCAGGGAAGAAGCGAAAAAACGGGCACTTCATCTGCTGGAGCTTGTCGGCATTCCGAAGCCGGAAATTCGGATTAAACAGTACCCGCATCAATTTTCGGGCGGAATGCGGCAGCGGGTCGTCATTGCGATTGCGCTTGCCTGTGCGCCGAAAATCCTGATTGCCGATGAACCGACGACCGCTCTTGACGTGACGATCCAAGGGCAGATCCTTGATTTGATGAAAAACTTGCAGCAGAAAATTGAAACGTCGATTATTTTTATTACCCATGACCTTGGGGTCGTTGCGAACGTCGCTGACCGTGTAGCTGTTATGTACGGCGGGAAAATCGTCGAAATCGGTACGGTGGATGAAATCTTCTACAATCCTCAGCATCCTTACACGTGGGGGCTGATCAGTTCCATGCCGTGCTTGGATGAAATGGATGAGGAATTGTACGTTATACCGGGTACCCCTCCGGATCTTTTGAATCCGCCGAAAGGAGACGCATTCGCCCCGAGAAATCCGTATGCAATGAAAATAGACCTGGAAGAGGCTCCTCCGCTGTTCAAAGTGTCGGATACCCATTATGCGGCCACCTGGCTCTTGCACCCGGATGCACCGAAAGTTGAGCCTCCGGAAATTATCCAGGAGAGAATGAAGAAATTCGCGGAGAGGGGGAACTGAAAATGGCGGAAAAAGAGAAGCTTCTTGAGATCAAGAACCTCAAGCAGTATTTCAATGTAGGAAGAGCAAACGAAGTGAGAGCGGTCGATGATATTTCTTTTGACATCTACAAAGGTGAGACGCTTGGAATCGTAGGGGAATCCGGTTGCGGGAAGTCTACAACAGGTCGGACGATTATCGGCCTGTACAATGCCACAGGCGGCCAGGTTCTCTATAACGGTGTAGATATGCATACGAAAAAGTCAAACGCTGAGCTGAAAGGCTTGCACCGTAAGATGCAGATGATCTTCCAAGACCCTTATGCCTCACTTAATCCGAAAATGAAGGTAAATGAAATTATTGCAGAAGGCATCGACATTCACGGCCTGGCAAAAACGAAAAAGGAACGGGCTGACTTGGTGGCCGAATTGCTGGAGACGGTCGGTTTGAGCCGCGAGCACGCAAACCGCTATCCTCACGAGTTCTCGGGCGGCCAGAGGCAGAGAATCGGTATTGCGCGCGCACTCGCAGTCAAACCGGAGTTTATCATCGCTGACGAACCGATTTCTGCCCTCGACGTCTCCATTCAGGCGCAAGTCGTCAATTTGATGAAGAAACTCCAGCGGGAAAAGCAGCTTACGTATCTTTTCATCGCCCATGACTTGTCGATGGTCAAGTACATCAGCGACCGGATCGGCGTCATGTATTTCGGGAAAATGGTCGAGCTGGCTGACGCGGATGATCTGTATCGGAACCCGATGCATCCGTATACCCAGTCTCTGCTATCCGCCATCCCCCTGCCGGATCCTGACTATGAACGGACAAGGAAACGCAAAACCTATGATCCTGCAGTACATCAATATGAACCCGGCGAAGAAGTGAAAATGCGCGAAGTAGCTCCTGGACATTTTGTCTACTGCTCAGAAAAAGAACAAGCCCAATACAAAGCAAACTATAAATAAAAGGGTCTGACCCCCGCCGCACGATTGTGTTAGAGAGCGGGGGCCAGGCCCCTTTTTTGCTCTTTTCCCGGTTATGCCATCGGTTGTTTGGGAATAAGATGAAGGAAGGTTATTTTAGTCGGTTAAAAAAATGACGGCATACAGTTATTCCTAGTTGACTCATCGGTTTTATTGTATTAAAGTGTTGATGTTAAAGATTGAAAGGAGATTATCCATGGGCACTTTATATATTATTCTCAATATTGCTGTCTTGCTGCTGCTCATTATTGGGCTCTTCGTAATGCAGAAGAAGCATATCTCGTTTTCAAAGCGGGTGTTTACGGCTCTTGGGTTCGGGATTGTCCTCGGCCTGGCCATCCATCTGCTTTACGGAACTCAGTCTGACGTGACACAGGGTACAATCGAGTGGTATAACATTGTCGGAAACGGCTACGTATCGCTGCTTAAAATGATTGTCATGCCGCTCGTTTTCATCTCGATTGTATCAGCCTTCACGAAGCTGAAGCTGACCAACAATCTCGGGAAAATCAGCGGTCTTGTCATCGGAATTTTGGTCGGAACAACTGCGATTGCGGCATCCATTGGAATTGCGACAGCTCTCGGGTTCAATCTGGAAGGAATCCAGTTGGAACAGGGTGATGCAGAGATGGCGCGGAACACCCAAATTGAGGCATCAGCAGGTGATGTGCAGTCTATGACCATTCCGCAGCAAATCCTGTCGCTCTTCCCACAGAATCCATTCATGGATCTGACAGGTGCTCGTCCGACATCGACTATTGCAGTTGTCATATTTGCTGCTATTATCGGAATCGCCTACTTGGGAGTTCGGAGAAAAGATCAAGAGCATGCGGATTTCTTTGCAAAAATTATTGAAACGATTTATTCGGTCATCATGCGGATGGTCACGCTCATTTTGCGCCTGACTCCATACGGTGTCCTGGCCCTGATGGCCAAGGTGACTGCGACGAGTGATTATTCCGCGATTGTAAAACTGGGAAAATTCGTCTTGGCGTCCTACGTCGCGCTCATCGCAATGTTCCTTGTCCATCTGATCTTGATCACGTTGGCAAGAAAGAACCCGGTCACCTATATTAAAAAGGTGTTCCCGGTCCTCACCTTTGCCTTCACATCGAGATCAAGCGCGGGTACGCTGCCGCTTAACATCAAAACCCAGCATGAAGAGTTGGGTGTCTCAGAAGGGATTGCTAACTTTGCTGGCTCGTTCGGTCTGTCTATCGGTCAAAATGGCTGTGCGGGCATCTATCCGGCAATGCTTGCCGTGATGGTCGCTCCTACAGCGGGGGTGGATCCATTTGATCTGAAATTCATCCTAACGCTGATCGTCATTGTCGCCATCAGTTCTTTCGGTGTAGCAGGTGTCGGGGGCGGTGCGACATTCGCTGCATTGCTTGTCCTTTCTGCCATGGACCTTCCAATTGCGATTGTCGGTTTGCTTATCTCTGTTGAACCGCTGATTGATATGGGAAGAACCGCACTTAACGTCAGCGGCAGCATGACAGCCGGACTATTGACTAGTCAATTTACCGGTGAAAACGATGACGAGGTGTACAACAAACCTAAGCAGAGCCTTGAAGTATAACAAGAATAAAAAAGCCCTGGCAACGATCGTTGCCGGGGCTTTTGTCTATTTATCGGATTCGCTATCCTTCTTATCTTCTTCATCTGCTAAACCTTTGGTGGCGTTTTTAAATTCACGCAAGGAATTGCCGACGGCCTTGCCAAGTTCGGGCAATTTACCAGGTCCAAAAATAAGTAGTGCAACAATCAATATTATAAGTAGGCTGCCAACTCCCGGTCTCATAATGAACACACCTCCTTTTTACATCGTAACTCTAAAAATAAATCAAATCTATGCTTTTTATTGCCTAGGTGTGTCATTTTTTTATCGATTTGGAAGTAACTTGTTTTTATTCTGTCTTTCCTGTTTTTCTTGCCTCAATCTCCGCGTTGATCAAACCGCCAATCAGGAGAACCGAGGCGGTCAGATAAAACCAGATCATGAGCACCATCAAGCTTCCGAGCTGCCCATATAACAGCGTATAATTTGCCAATGTCACATAATAGGAAAAGCCTACAGAAGTGATCTGCCAGAGAATCGTCGTAAACAAGGCCCCCGGAAGAGCCGAAGAAAAACTCGTCTTTGCGCTCGGTACAAGCTTATAGAGAAGCAGAAAAAACAGAAATAAATAGATGGTACCGAACGTCCATTTAAATAGAGTCCACCCGCGGTAGAAGGCATTCGGCAGGTCAATATGCTGAACGAGGTAAAGCCTGCCGATCTCCTCGGCTATTGGCACGAGAAGTGATACTGCCAAGGTGAACATTAAGCCTGCCGTAAGAATGAAGTCCTTGAACATGGCGAGAAAGAAGCCTTCCTTCCGGACAATCCGGTACGCAAGGTTCATCGCCTTTACGAGCGCTTGAACCGCCAGTGAAGCTACCCAAAAAGCGGCAATGAAAGAGATGGAAACAAGTCCTGTCCTTTGGGTATTTATCATGTATTGAAGATTATTTTGTATGAGGTCATAGCTGCTTGCAGGAGCGAAGGGCTTAATTGCCTCCAGAACGTTTTCGGAGTGAATGGGGAAAAGGCTGATAATCGACAAAACAAAAATCAAGAATGGAAAAATGGCCAGCATGAAATAATAGGCCATTAATGCCGCCCTGTCGTGGAATTGTTCAAGAAAGAAACGCGAGGCGATTCCGAATATCCGCTTCATAGCACTCATCCCCATACATTGTAAAGTGAAGGCGGAGGCGCGCAGTTGCCCCGCCTCCGCCTCATGTCAGTCCGTTAATTTCAATACGATTTTTCCGGCGTTCAAATTTTTTTCCATCCGTGCATGTGCCTCATTTGCGTCATGCCAGTCAAATACGGAATCGATGATCGGTTTTAGCTGGCCGCGGGCCATTCGTTCGAGGGCAAAATTGGAAAAGCTATCGGTCAACTCAATTTTGCGCTGGACGGGCTGTGTACGCAAGGCAGTTCCGATGATCTGGATCCGTTTTGCGAGAATTTTCCCAAGGTCGGCCTTGTCGACGACGGATCCGCCCATGGTTCCGATCAAGATTAGCTTTCCATCCATTCCTAGCGAGGAGATGTTCTGTTCCCAATAAGGGGCGCCGATGAAGTCGAGGATCAGCGCTGCACCCTTTCCATCGGTTGCCTTCATTACTTCCGGCGCAAACGGGCCTGCCTTATAATCAATGGCTAGATCGGCGCCAAGGCTCAAGCACAGCTGCCTCTTTTCTTCTGATCCTGCGGTGACGATTACACGTGCGCCCGCTTCACGTGCAAGTTGAATGGCCGCTGTCCCCACACCGCTTGCTCCTGCATGAATGAGGACTGTTTCATCCTTCTGCAGCTTTCCAAGTACGAATAAATTCAAATAGGCAGTGAGAAACACTTCAGGTATCGCCGCTGCCTCCTCGAAGGAAATGTGCTCAGGAATTGGAATTGCCATGCCGGCTGGGATGACCGCATATTCCGCGTAGCCCCCGCCTGGAAGCAAGGCGCAGATTCGGTCTCCTTCTTTCCACCCGGTCACATTGGGTCCCAGTCCCTCGATGACACCGCTCATTTCAAGACCCAAAATTTCTGAAGCCCCAGGCGGCGGCGGATACAAACCACGTTTTTGCAAAAGATCTGCGCGATTCAGCGCCGTTGCTTTCACCTTGACCAGCAGTTCGCCTGGACCGGCAGAGGGCTTTTCAGCCTCACCGATTATCAATTTTTTTCCGCTGTCTTCGACCATAATCGCCTTCATCAATCATGCCCCTTTCCATATTGCTCTTGTTCCTATCGTAAAAAACCCTGCAGCAATATACAAACCCTTTGCACCAAATATGATATGATAAAATAAGGAACCCGTCCCCTGCTGCGTTCCCGGGTGGAAGCAGCAGGGGACGAGCCACACTGGAGGTGTTTTCGTGAATAAGCGGGAGATTGAGTATAGGATTGCTGATTTGAAGGCAGATTATGTGAGGCTGCAGCAGGACTTGGAAAAGCTGGAGTATGTAAAAGGGATTTTGCACCCGCTTGAGAAGCAGCTGGCGGGTATTGAAGAGGAACTCAGGAAGCTGAATAAGCAGCTTGATGAAGCGGAAGGATAAACCTATGAAGACATTACTAGACAAGATTGCGGAAGGTGTAAGCAAACTTTCTGCGGCAGAGCGCCAAATCGGTGAATATGTGATCAGGCATTCAGAATTGATTCCGAATATGACGACGAAGGAATTATCGGAGAAGACAGGTGTCAGTGAGGCGAGTGTCGTCCGATTCTGCAAGTCGATCGGCATCGGCAGCTTCAAATCATTCAAGCTGGCACTCGTAAAGGATTTAGCTGTGGCCGAGATGAGCCTGACCGACTTTTCGACGATTCAAAAAAAGGACACGCCATATGATTTGTTCCATAAAGTCATTCAAGTCAATAAATTCGCGATTGAATCATGTGTGAATTCAATGGACAAGAAAGAATTGCAGACAGCGGTCAATGCGATCAAGAAGGCGAACAAGCTTGTGTTTTTTGGTGTAGGCGGTTCCTCAACCGCTGCGGTGGACGCCCATTATAAATTCACGAGACTCGGCTATCATTCGATCACCTCACTTGACTTCCATTACATGCTTACGGTCATTCCCTATCTGGGGAAAAACGATGTATTCATTGCCATCAGTACATCAGGAAAGACGAAAGATGTGTTGGAACTCGCTGAGTTTGCCCAAAAAAAGGGGGCAACAATCATCGCTATTACCAATTTAGACAAATCGCCGCTCTATAAGCTGGCAGATATCAAACTCTGTACGCCGAATGTAGAGCAAGATTTCAGGATTGGCAGCATCCCCTCAAGGATGACACAGTTGACTGTCATTGATACTTTGTATATGAGCCTCTTTCATAAGGTTGGGGAAAAGGTGATTCAGAAGTATCAAGAGGCCCGAAAGGAAATGGAGCAGCTGAGAAGATAGGAACTCCAAAATGGAATTCCTTTATTTTATCCTTTTTATGAAATAAAAATTCATGAATATACTAAAAAATGTTGACATATAATTTCTTAAGAGTAAAATGAAAATTGTAAACAACGTGTAAAAAGGGGTGATCCAATGCTAGATAAGCTGACAACAGAGAAACGAAACGAAGATACGATGCATCTGGATACAATGTCTTTGCGCGAGGTTCTCGAAACTATGAACAGGGAAGACGCATCAGTTCCCGTTTCCATCGCAAAAGAAATGGATCGTATTGAAGAAGTAGTCCAATCCGTGATCCGTTCCTTCCAAGCTGGAGGACGCCTTATCTATGCGGGCGCAGGGACAAGCGGCAGACTTGGCATACTTGATGCAGTTGAATGCGTCCCGACTTTCGGTGTGTCGCCTGAAATGGTACAAGGTTTTATCGCAGGTGGAATGCAAGCGTTTACTGCCGCGGTAGAAGGGGCAGAAGACAGCGAGGAAATGGGCGCGGCCGACATGGAATCAATCGGGCTGACCGAAAACGATACCGTCATCGGAATTGCGGCTAGCGGCCGGACACCGTATGTAATCGGCGCACTGGACTTTGCCAGGGAAAGAGGCGCGAAGACCGCTACAATTTCTTGCAACAAAGGCTCCGAGATTTCAAAGCATGCGGAGATGGCGATCGAAGTGGAAACAGGACCAGAAATTTTGACAGGATCGACCAGGCTCAAAGCGGGAACAGCACAGAAACTAGTGCTGAACATGATTTCAACCGCCTCCATGGTCGGCATCGGCAAGGTGTACCAGAACCTGATGGTAGACGTCCAATCGACGAACAAAAAGCTGACAGAACGTTCCAAACGGATCATTATGGAAGCAACCCAAGCCGATTATGAAACCGCAGCCAAGTATTACGAAGCGGCCCATCACCATGTGAAAACAGCGATCGTGATGATTTTGCTTCAATGCTCCTATGAGGAAGCGGTTGAAAAACTGGAAGCAACGGACGGCTTCGTCCGAAAAGCTTTATAAAAAAGGGGAAAGAGGGATAGTCATGAAAAAGGAACAGCGGTTGGCCCATGACATTTTGGCGAATGTCGGCGGTAAAGAGAATATACAACGCCTAGCGCACTGCATGACGCGCATTCGCCTTGCCTTGAAAGACAACAGTAAAGCAGACATCGCCGGCCTGAAGAAAATCGACGGCGTAATGGGAGTTATCGAAGACGATACGCTTCAAATCGTCGTCGGTCCTGGTACGGTCAATAAAGTCGCTGCAGAAATGAGCAGCGTCACAGGTCTTGCTGTAGGAGAAGAGGCAGAGCCGTCTGGGGATGATCTCACATTCAGCGAAAAGGCAGCATTGAATCATGCAAATATGAAGGCAAAAAACAAAACACCATTTAAAATGTTGCTTCGCCGCATCGGAAATATTTTCATTCCGCTGATCCCAGGGCTTGTTGCATCAGGTATCTTAAACGGTGCAGCAAACTTCGCGAAAAACGCGGGTGTGGATCCTACACAAACATGGATGCAAATTTTGCTCCTCCTTGGAAGCGGTATCTTTACGTATCTTGCTATTTTAGTAGGTTGGAATACAGCAAAGGAATTTGGTGGCACACCAGTACTCGGAGCTCTTGCCGGTGCATTCCTGTTTAACCCTCTGCTTGCGGACATCACGATTTACGGCGAACCGCTCGTTGTCGGACGCGGTGGATTGTTCGGGGTCATTTTTGCCGCTTGGCTCATGACTTGGGTTGAAAAGCGTGTCCGTTCTGTTATGCCAGGTGCAGTTGATATTATTTTTACTCCTCTTATCACGTTATTGGTTGTCGGATTCTTCTCACTTTACGCGGTTGTTCCGGTTGCAGGCCTATTGGCTGACGGCATCACGGCTGGTATCAATGCCATCTTGAATGTCGGCGGAGTTGTCGCTGGTGCATTGCTAGCAGGTTTCTTCCTGCCGCTCGTCATGGTTGGTCTTCACCACGGGTTAACTCCAATCCACTTGGAAATGATCAACTCTACAGGTGTCACACCGCTTCTCACAATCCTTGCAATGGGAGGCGCGGGTCAGGTTGGTGCAGCAATTGCTATTTTCGCAAAAACAAAGAACAAGAGACTTCGCAACATCATCAAAGGTGCATTGCCAGTCGGCTTCCTCGGTATCGGAGAACCGCTCCTTTACGGGGTAACCTTACCGCTTGGCCGCCCGTTTGTCACAGCTTGTCTCGGTGCTGCGTTTGGCGGTGCGTTCCAAGCATTGATGAAAACGGCCGCAATGGGAATCGGCGTATCCGGTATCTCTTTGATCCCGCTGATCGCTGAAAACAAGTACTTGTACTATTTCCTTGGTCTGGTCATTGCGTACACATTCGGCTTCATCTTCACATTCCTGTTTGGTTTCAAAGAAGAGATGGCTGACGGAATTTAAACGAAACAACTGAAGGGGGCTGTCCGAAAAGTCGCAACTCGGCTTGACGGATAGTCTTTTTCATTCGGAAGAAAAAGGAGGCAGCAAGCATGCTGGGAGTATCAGTTTATTTGGGGAATGATTGGCTTGATGATATCGAGCTTTATCTTGAAAAAATGGCCGAGGCGGGATTCACCTCTATCTTCACATCTCTCCATATTCCGGAGGACGACCCTGCCCTGTACAGCGAACGACTGAAACGGGTCGGAGCAGCAGCGACGCATTTGAATATGGAGCTGATGGCAGATATTTCGCCAAAATCACTCGGCCACCTTGGTTTCACTTGGGAGAATGCAGAAGGGCTGCTTGAGTGGGGACTGACCGGATTACGCGTCGATTATGGCGTTGACGAAAAGACGATTGCAGCTCTGTCACAGAAAATGAAAGTCGCCCTAAATGCGAGCACATTGACAGAAGAAAGTCTGGCTGCATTGAAAGAGGCTGGATTGAATACTGCCAAGGCAGAGGCATGGCACAACTTTTATCCGAGACCGGAAACCGGTCTTGACCGCGAGGATTTCACACAGATCAACCGCTGGCTGCGTGAAGAAGGGTTAACAACAATGGCCTTCGTACCTGGCGATGGCCGCCTTAGGGGACCTTTATACGCCGGGCTGCCGACATTGGAAGACCACCGGGGCGTTTCGCCTCTCGCATCTTTCCTGGACTTGACCGAAAACGGGGCAGTCGACAAAGTCCTGATCGGCGATGTGAAGATCAGCGAAAGGTCACTGGAGCAATTCAAAGCGTACCAGGAAGGGGTTTTTCTGCTTGAAGCTGTTCCCGAACAGGCCGACCCCGAACTGCTCGGCATTATGGAGAGAGTCCAGACAAACCGGACCGATGCCGCTCGGGACTGCATTCGTTCAATGGAGTCAAGGCTGTATGGGCTTGCCGGCACAAACACGGTCCAGGCAAAAAACACAGCGGCAAGACCGGTCGGTTCCATTACGATCGATAATGAACGATACGGCCGTTACCGGGGAGAAATCCAAATTACCAAGAGGGACCTGGCTCCGGATGAAAAAGTGAACGTGCTTGGCAGGGTTGTCGAACATGACCGGGCGCTCCTATCCTATATGCGCGGCGGAGCGAAATTCCTTATTCAATGGGGATAAAAAGAGGAGGCTGCCTAAAGTGGTACCTATGTCAAGGACACAATAAAAAAAGAGATTAAGCAGTTTGAAGATGATTCCTATATTGAATAGGGGTCATCTTTTTTAAATTCCACTGATAACGATAATTATTATAATAGACCATATAATGGTTAATC
>NZ_JBWBKF010000071.1:0-84800 GCF_057657925.1 Lederbergia sp. B243.17 | reverse complement strand
TCTGAAATGGTATGGAATCCTTCCTCATACAGCTGTAATGCCTCCAGTTTCTTTTCAAACGATACAGACATAAAAAGGGCTCCCCCCTAAGCAACAGATTTTTGTTTTTTCATCTGTCTACTTAAGGGGGAGCATATCATTTTACAGGTGCTCTCTTTGGCGTTCTTCATTAATCCGTTGTTCCATCTCTTTTGTTTTCTCTTCCTGTTTTCTAGACACTTTTTTGATGAGGAAGAAAGTGCCGACAGCCGCAGCCCCAAAAATCACCATCGTGATGGCAGCAGGGATGTACTCGGTCTTATCTTCAGGAAAATATAAAAAAGGCATGAACAGCACATATGATTTCAATAGGGAAAGCAAAGGAAACATCCTTTCCGATTCAGATTCGGAGAAACGGATCCCCGGGGTTCTGCAACTTCAAAACTACCTCAAGTATAACAAGTTTCTCTCTTCCTCACCAACGACAATTGTGTGAAAAGCGTACATTCCCCCCATTCATAGGAAAAGGGACTGCAAGAGAGCGGTGTTCACCGACTTTCAGGACAGTCCCTTCAGCTTTATTCTTTGATAATTTCGATGTTATTGATGACGACATCTTCCTTAGGCTTGTCACCAGGAGCAGTCGCAACGCCTGCGATTTTGTCGACAATATCCATTCCTTCAACGACCTGCCCAAAAACAGTGTGCTTGCCGTCTAGATGAGGAGTTCCCCCATTTGCTGTATAGGCATCAGCAATCTCTTCAGGATAGCCCGCCCGGATAAATTCCTTTTTCGGTGCTGGTGCATCCTTAGCTTGGACAATGAAAAACTGGCTTCCATTTGTATTCGGGCCAGCATTCGCCATGGATAGGGCTCCGCGCAAATTAAACAGTTCAGGAGAGAATTCATCTTCAAAAGATTCTCCGTAAATACTTTCTCCGCCGCGACCCGTTCCCGTCGGATCTCCGCCTTGGATCATGAAGCCATTGATGACACGGTGGAAAATGATTCCATCATAATAGCCGTCTTTTGCATGGGTCATGAAGTTCTCAACTGTTTTTGGGGCCTGATCGGCGAAAAGCTTGATCTTGATCGAACCAAGATTCGTATTCATTTGCACCAACTTCTCGTTCCCTGTTACTTCTGTGCTGAGCTGAGGATAATTCTTTGTTTCTGCCATGTCTGCATCTCCTTCTTTCTGCTCCGTCTGAGCATCGTCGTTCTTTACTTCATCTTGCACTGTTGTACCGGACCCGCTATTATTTTCTTCCCCGCTTTCTTTCTTCTTCGTGCCGCATGCTGCAATGGAAAGCATAAGCAACAGAATAAGTAAAAGCAGCATACTTTTCTTCATAGCCACCCCTCCAAAAACACTTTACAAGATTTTTGCAGAAAAATCATCCTTCTTCCCTTTTCTTCTTCTCTTATCCATAATAAGATTTATCTATACGCAAGGAGGTAGGAAAATGGAAATCGGAGAAATTGTCACTGCTTTTAATAAAACCGGCAAGTACATCGGGGAAATTACGGGTGTCCGTCCGGATTCATACACTGTCCGTGTCCTTGCCGTTCTGACCCATCCGATGCAAGGGGATCTGCATAATCCAAAACAGGCTGAAGTGCCGTTTTTTCATGAAAGGAAAGCGCTCGCCTACCGGGAACAGGCAAATATTCCATTGAAAATGGTCAGGCCGTTTGATGGGGAACTGCCGGATTACCCCAGCTCGTTGCAAGAATCATTCGTAAAATTACGACAGAATTTGCAGGAGAACCAAGATGATGCATTTAACCGCAAAAGCTTGGAGGCATTGGATGAGATTGCGAAAGAATATCGAATCATGTATAAGATCGACTGCTGATTCATCCTAAATAGACAATTTTGCTTATTGATTCACCGATGGTTTTCAGTATAATTTGAAAATATAGATATTCGTGGCCTTTTTCAAAAGGGAGGGTTTAGGATGGCTGAATCAGCAGCTTTACTCAAGAAAACAATTTTTCATGAATTTGATATGTTTCGTGCGTTTATCCACTCTTCCAACGACCTGTTCACCAGCCATACAAAAGACGGCCGTTTCTTGTATACTTCTCCCGCCTGCAGCCGCCTGCTCGGTTATGAACCGGCTGAGCTGGCAGGTAAGTCCATCTTTGATTTTTGCCATCCGGTAGACCTGCCCAAAATCAAGCAGCTTTTCTTCCAAACGTCTGGACAATCAAGCCAATGCCATTACAGGATTATGCGGAAGGAAGGGGACTATATCTGGCTCGAGACGAGCTGTATGCCGTTCATGAACAAGTGGTCGGAAGAGTTTCTGTGCCTTTCGCGGGATATTACCGCCTTCAAGCTGGCTGAAAAAGACTTAAAAGAGGAGAAGGAAAAATTCCATTTATTAACTGATAATTTTCAGGATACCGTAGGCATTATTACAGAAGAAGGTTTTTGGATTCATATGAATAGCACGGGCAGGAAGTTATTCGGGGTTACTTTGACTGGTGAAATGATCGGTAAGTCACTGTTAGACCATATCCATCCTGATGACCGCGATTGTCTTACGCAAAAATTCGGACAAGATGCGGACCCTTCCCCAATCGAATGTACCGTGGTCCGCTGCGATGGCAAAAAACGGCGGGCGGTGATCCAGCTCATCCCTTCCACCTTCAGGGACAGAGAAGTCTACCAGATTGTCATCAGAGATGTAACCGAACAGCGAAAAGCAGAAACAATGATAGAACGGACCGAAAAGCTCCATGTAGTCGGCGAGCTTGCTGCCGGCATCGCTCACGAAATCCGCAACCCGCTCACTGTTATCAAAGGGTTTACCCAACTGGCCTTAGAAGAAAAACATAATTCGTACTTGGATGTCATTCTTGGCGAACTCGAACGCATCGAGAAGATCGCCAGTGATTTGTTGTTTTTGGCGAAACCTCAAAGTCCCGTAATTGAAACCATACATATAGAAAATCTTTTGGAAGATACATTGCTTCTGTTCCGATCAGAATTTCTTCTTCACAATATCGAAACCGTTTCCGAGTTTAGGCTCGAAAATCCCTATATTCAAGGGGAAGCCGGGAAACTGAAGCAGGTCTTCATCAACTTTGTGAAGAACGCAGTGGAAGCGATGCCTGACGGCGGAAAACTTACCATTCGGACAAGCGTGGAAGACAATTTTGCCGTAATCGAAGTGATTGATGAAGGTATCGGAGTGCCGGAAGATTTCCTGCAAAGACTGGAGGAACCTTTTTTCAGCACAAAAGAAAAAGGAACAGGTCTCGGCTTGATGATTTGCAATCAGATTATTAAGCATCATAAAGGTACCTTTGCGATCAGTAGCAAAGAGAACAGCGGCACCAAAGTAAAGCTGATGCTGCCAAAAGGATGAAAGAGCACAAAAAAACATGCGGATCGCCGCATGTTTTTTTAATAAATCTCACGTACTTTTTCATTATCCTGGCGAATGCTCCACCAGAGTAGGCCGAATGCGAACAGGAAGAGAAAGCCTGTGACATAGAATACAGATGATATGCCCATATGCCCTGCAACGACTCCACCAAGCGCAGGCCCGGCGACATTCCCCAAAAAGCGAAAACTCTGGTTGTAGCCGAGTACTTCGCCCTGCATAGAAAGCGGTGCATCCAGACGGATGAAGGCTGTAATGCATGGGAGCATGCCCCCGACTGCCATCCCGAACAAAAACCTGAGGATGACAAGCTGCCATAGCTGTGTTACGAGTGCCTGCGGAACGATCAGGATCGCCGCCAGCACAAGCAAGATCATCAACACTTTCTCATGGCCGATATCATCACCGAGCTTGCCCCATCGTCTTGTCAGCAGCAGATTGCCAAAGCCAGTGGCCGAAAACGCCATGCCTGACAGAAAAGCGACGCTGCTCGCGTGGGTCAATTCACTGACATAGAGTGCAAGCAGCGGCTGGATGCTAAAATTGCCTACCTGGATGATTAGGGCAATTGCCATGACTGTAATGAGCATCCGGTTGCTGAAGATATGGTGAAGCACTTCTTTCTGAGAGCGAGGGCGTTTTGCCTTTTCGCCCTGAGGTACCTTTTTCTCGCGAATGCCGAACAAAACAAACGTTGTTGCAATGATAATCGAGACAGAGGTAATGATGAACGTATAATGGAAACCGAAACTGTCCGCCATCATTCCACCGATAAGCGGTCCGAATAAACTCCCGGAAACATTGCCCATTTGCAATGTCCCAAGCACTTTCCCCGCTTCCTCCTTCGCTGTCTGCTTAGATATAAAAGCAATCGAAGTCGGGATAAAGCCCGTCACAACCCCCATCAGCATTCTTACAAAAAACAAAGCGGGGACACTTTTCGCGACCCCCATCAAAAAAATACTGATGGCGATTCCGTAGCCGGTTATAAGTAAAATTCTTTTAAAGCCATACTTATCTCCAATTCTCCCCCAGATGGGAGAAACAAAAAAAGCAGCCAAGAATGTTACGCCAAAAACAAATCCCGACCACCTTTGAACATATTCTGTGCTAAAGTCTCCTAATGTGCTGATATACAGCGACAAAAAAGGCATAATCATCGTTGCACTCGCTGCGACGAGGAAGTTACAGATCCACATGATCAGCAAATTCCGTTTTTCCATACTAATAGAAAACACCTTCTTAACCCTAATATTTCGTGATACTAAATATTATACCGTATTTCCAGCAAATTTCAACCGGTACACTCGAAGCGGTTACGCCGCCCTGCTCTCGGAGAGCGCATCAAAAAAGGGCAGCCTGAATGCCGCCCCCAGAAACTTTACTCATCGCTCATTCGTATAAGGTTTGCGACAAACTTCCGCCATGAGTATAGATGGCTAGGATCCCATCATGCTCGTTCACATATTCTTTTGCATCTGGAAGGAGAGCTTCCTTCGTTTTTTCTCGCTTAATCACTTTTTCACTGTCTTTTTTCCGCAGCACCCATTCATCCCCATCCGCTGTCACCTCATACTTTGGCCGATCATCATCAGCGCCTTCAATATATTTTCTTGCTTGGGCGATTCCAATGGCAATTGCCCTGCTCTCATCTTTTTTATCCTTCTCCAAGATGGCATTGGCTATTTCAATCGCCTTGTCACGGACATCATCAGGCAGATTTTTCATCGAATCTGGATAATCCTCTTTCGACCAAGGCATCGCTTTTCCTCCTCTTTCTTGGGGCAGTTTCCACAGCTTCGTCAGATCGTATTGGCGTTTATTAAATTTATATTCCCGTCCAGCGGATAGCTAAACAGCGGAATAGGCTGTTATTTCTTCGGAACGATCGCCATTGTGCAGCGAGAGAGACAAATCAAATTTTCCTTTTCATCACGAATTTCGATCGTCCAGACCATCGTGCTTTTTCCACGATGGGCCACTTCCGCCACTGCTCTTACCTTGCCATCTCTTACCGAACGTATATGGTTGGCATTGATCTCCAGGCCGAAGCAAATTTCCTTCTCCAGATCAATCATCGAGGCGGCGCCTACACTCGCCACTGTTTCTGCAAGCGCTACTGACGCCCCTCCATGCAAATAGCCGAAAGGCTGTCTCGTTCTCTCATCGACGGGCATTTCTGCAACTACCCGTCCTGCTTCAATTTCAAGCAGTTCAATCCCCAATGCATCGATCAACGTTTTATTTGTATCCACCGTTATCCCTCCATTCCTCTCTATGTATACGCTGCCAGCCTGCCTGAATCCTGCTTACAATGGAAAACAGCCCGCAGTGAGGGCTGTTTTCGTTACTCCTTATTTCAATATCCATATGGGCCAAAGCCGTACGGAGCGGATCCATATGGAAAACTGCCATAGATTGGCGGAGCTACTGGATAAGGAACAGGGTAGGGATACGGGAATGGTCTTGGCCTAACCAAAGCACTGCCAAGAAGCCCGCCGACAAACCCGCCGAGAAGAGGAGCGCCAAAGAAAAAACGCTCGTCATGCGGTCCGGGACTGCGATAGTAATTCATCATCGCTTTACCTCCTTTTGTATGAGCGAAAAGCCCTTCACTACTTGTTTATGCAGAAAAGGAGGCAAAGGCATGGGCAATCGCCTTTCCTTTCATCAAAAGAATAAGGAGGCCGCCCATCCGAACAGCAATAACGGGAGATTATAGTGCAGGAATGTCGGTACACAGGAGTCCCAAATATGATTGTGCTGCCCATCTGTATTCAATCCGGCTGTCGGTCCAAGTGTCGAGTCAGAAGCTGGCGAGCCCGCATCCCCGAGAGCAGCTGCCGTGCCTACAATGCAGATGGTCGCCATTGGGCTGAAACCTAGCTCAAGAGCAAGCGGTACAAAAATGGTGGTAATGATTGGGATCGTCGAAAAGGACGAGCCGATGCCCATCGTAACGAGCAGCCCGATCAACAGCATTAGAAAAGAACCGAGTGCCCGGTTATCTCCGATCAGCTTGACCGATTCTTGCACGAGACTTTCCACCTGCCCTGTTTCATTCAGCACCTCGGAAAACCCGGAAGCGGAAATCATGACAAAACCAATAAAAGCCATCATTTGCATCCCTTCGGTCAGCAGGGAATCCGCCTCATTCCATCGGACGCTCCCGCTTGCATACAGGACGAGGATACCGGCAATGGCTCCGTATATCATGGAATCTGTCCATATTTGGATGGCCATTGTCGCGATGATGGCGATGATGGAAAAGAGCAGCCCTTTTTTCGTATACTCCATCCTTCTGCCGCTTTCTTCCGCTTGATCGATTTGCTTATACTTCCTCGGTTTACGGTATGAAACAAAAATTGCAAATATAAGGCCTGCAGCCATCCCTGCTACCGGAATGATCATTGCTTTGGAAATTTGACCGATTTGCACCGGAAGGCCGCTCTGGGTGATGTTGTCGGCGAGCAGCTGCTGAAACAACTGGCCGAAACCGACCGGCAGCAGAATGTATGGAGCCGTAAGGCCGAATGTCAGCACACACGCAATCAGGCGGCGGTCAATCTGCAGTTCATTCAAGATATAAAGGAGCGGTGGAACAAGCAATGGAATGAAGGCGATATGAATAGGGATGATATTTTGAGAGAAACAGGAAATAATCAGAATCACAATGATGATAAGTGCTTTGGACAGCTTTTTTCCTTTTGAATCACCTTGCTTTTCGACGGCTTTTAGCAGAATATCCACGATCCACTTCGGCAGTCCTGTTCGGGAAATGGCAACGGCAAATCCTCCCAGCAAGGCATAGCTTAAAGCGATTTTCGCCCCTCCACCGACACCATCGGCAAAGGTATCGACGGTCCCCTGCAGACCCAATCCCCCTGAAAGTCCCCCTGCAAGCGCTCCTGCTGCAAGAGCAAGAACGACGTTCACCCTCGTTAAGCTTAAAATCAGCATGACAATTACTGCAATAATTACCGCATTCATGGATGCTCCCTCTCTTTGCTTTAGCATGGTAAATTGGTAGAGTAATAAAGTATATTTTTCAGATTACACCCTTCCCTCCACACTGTCAAGGAAAGAAAAACATCACTTCACTTTGGGAGGCATTTTTAGGGCTTCCAAAGTGAAGTGATGCTATTTTGTTACTTGTATTCAGGCAGGCTTATCTCCTGCTTATTTATCGTTTTGCGGCTCGAATCTTTCGGCAAGAATGGCGAGCGTCCTTGACATTACACCTGTTGCACCGGCCGGGCCAAGGTCTGTCGCTTTATTAGTCGTTGCTGTACCGGCAATATCCAAATGCACCCATGGTGTTCCTTCGGCAAATTCACCGATAAATGCTCCGCCCATGATCGCATGGCCTTCCCTTCCCGGTGAATTGTTCAAATCGGCGATCTTGCTTCCGCGCACTCGTTCCTTGTCCTTTTCTGTATACGGAAGGCGCCAGATGAACTCGCCTGCCTCATAGGAAGCCTGAAGTACCTCTTCAAAAAGGGATTCATTATTCGTTAAAGCCCCGGTTTTATCGAGGCCGAGCGCCACGATGACACCTCCTGTCAATGTCGCCACATCAACAAGATAGTTTGCTCCATGCTGTTTCGCATAGGTGACGGCATCAGCCAGGACAAGACGGCCTTCGGCATCAGTGTTCAGTACTTCAATCGTCTTGCCGCTCATTGAAGTGATCACATCATCCGGCTTGAAAGCCCGGCTGCTCACCATATTGTCCGTTGAAGGAATGACTGCAACGATATTTTGTTCCGGTTGGAGCATGCCGACGGTTTCCATTGCGCCTAGCACTGCAGCGGCTCCCCCCATATCGGTCTTCATTCCGACAATTCCATCCTTCGGTTTTAATGAATAGCCCCCGGTATCAAATGTAACCCCTTTGCCGACAAAACCAAGGACATCCTTCCACTCATCGCGCCCCTGATATTTGAGTACGATCATCTTTGGCGGTTCGGCGGAACCTTGGTTGACCGCAAGGAAAGCCCCCATGCCGAGCCTTTCCATGTCGGCCTTCTCCAAAACTTCCAATTCAAAATTATATCGTTCTGCAAGTTTTGCCGCATGTTCAGCAAGATCAGTCGCCGTCATCATATTGCCAGGTGTGTTCACCAGTGTTCTGGCGGAATTCGTTCCAACTCCATAAGCCTCCCCGACCTCCAAGGCAGCTTGGATCTCCGTCTGGCCGCTTTTTGTGTAAACGGAAATACGTTCGATCTTTACATCGGGTTCGTTGGACTTTTGCCGATACCCAGAAAATTCATATGTAGCGAGCGTAAAAGCTTCACTGAATCCAGTAGCGCAGTCTTCTGCCGTGATTTTTTCCGTTTGGAAGGAATCTAATGCAGCAGAGAGCGACTCAATCCGCATTCCTGCTGTCTTTTTCGCAGCAGCGCCGAAAGCTTCACGTAACCGATCATAGGTCAGCTCCTTCTCCCTGCCCAGACCGACAAATAAGTATCTCTTGCTCTTTCCTTTGCCCAGGCCATGGATGACTGTGACCTCCTTCAGCTTTGCGGAAAGGTCACCGGACTTCACCAACTCAGTCAATTCTCCCCCGAATTGGCCGTCCAATTCTTCCAGCTCTCCAGAAAATTTATCCGGCTGGTCCTGCAGCCCGACAATCATGCACTCCTCCTGAACTGTATAAGGACTTTCATTTTTCACAAAAAACATTCCAAACACCTCCAACGCTTATTATACCGAAAATTCCAGAAGCACACACAATTCCAAGTCTGACAATGAAGTGATGCCTTCAACCGTTCCATCCCTTGCTGTTGGTCGTAAATAGATACCTTTGAGTACATGAGATGGTTCCGGCTAATACTTATGATAGTATATAAGATACAACTTCATCGAGCGGAAGAGAGGATGGTCCTGATGGCTTTTTTTCATAATTTCCCATTCTGGGCAGCACTAACGGCAATATTATTCGCTCAATTCGTCAAGGTGCCTTTGCACTTCATTTCAAAACGGAAAATTGACTGGTCCTTGCTCACCTCAACCGGCGGCATGCCGAGTTCGCATTCGGCAGCAGTCGCTGCATTATCGACAGCAATAGCGCTTGAAGACGGTCTAGGTTCCCATTTATTCGCCATCTCTGCTATTTTTGGAATGGTTGTCATGTTTGACGCGTCCGGTGTCCGTCGCCATGCAGGCGAGCAAGCGATTGTCCTTAACCGGCTTGCCGCGGATTTTGCCCTGATGCTTGAGGAAACAAAGGTCTGGCATAAAAAAGAAACATCAGAAAAGAAAGAAAGCCTGCAGAAATTGAAGGAGCTGCTCGGCCACAAGCCAATCGAAGTGTTTTTCGGAGCAGTAACCGGCATCGCGTTGGCCCTGGTCATCTACCTCTTCTTGTGACTGGGCATTCGAAAAAACCTGCAGACATCGTCTGCAGGTTCTGTTTATTCATTCTCCGATTTTAAATACGTTGTTCGAAATACTTGCATCGCTTCATCTTCGTTAAGCGCGACCAACTCTTCTTCAGACAGACGTCCCATGCCCATCTTCACCACATATACATCCACTTGCTGCTTGCCCCACTCGTTATATACATCGTCGACCGTCTCATAGTAAAGATCGATTTTATCTCCTTTTATGGCGGAGCCTGTATCAGCGACGACTCCGTAGCCATACTTCGGTATGAACAAAATTGTGCCGATCGGAAAAACCGATGGATCAGCTGCTATCGTCGAATACAAATCACGCTTTACTTTGACGCCTGAATATGTAATTCCATAAGTTGGGTGTCCGGGTAATTTCCCCGTTGATTCAATCCCTGCGGTATAGCCCGTAGCTGTCACCGATTTGACCGGATAGATGGACCAGTCCATTTCTTCTTCAAGGGAAGGGACCTTCCGGGCGGATGCCTGATAGGGTTTGTATGTAAAATTGCTTGCAGAACGATAGATGGACTTTAAAGATAAGCTTGCCTCTTTTTTCCTATGACCGATACTGCCTTCCGATGAAGGTGAACCCCCGTCGATGAGTATGTATTTAGAAATCGCTTTGGCATCCAAGCCTGTAGCCGCCTCTGCCGTCGCAATCAATGCCAGGAAAAATAAAACGGCAATAATGAATCGGTAACCCATTATTTTTGTCTTAACCATGTATACACTCCTCTCAAATTTAATGTTTTCCCAATTTGAGAAGAAATATTCATAATCGAATAAAATAGGACCGCTTGCATCGCGGTTCTTCCATACAAAAAAAGCAGTCTGCCGGTCAAAGTGGGCCGGCAGACTGCAGTTTTTAAAACATCTGATATCCTTTTTTCCTCAGCATCCTCATCGTAAAGCCCGCGACTATCGCTCCTGCCAGCCCGCTGGCCAGGATGGTGATATCGGCGGCAGCCAGTGATGTGACACTATCTGCTAAACTTTGAAATGAAGTTCTCGGCTTTTTAAAATAATCACTGAAATCCACATTATCTATGATCAATAACGCGATGACAGGGTACACGATCGCCATGATCCAAGTCATCCGAAGCAGCATATTCAGCAAAAATCCGATTCCGAAGAACAGTACAAAAAACAACAGCATTGATATGATCAAAACCGGTATGGTCATCGGCATTGATGGTTCCCCCTTGCTTACACACTATACTCAAGTGTACTGAATGATCACTTGAGCGTCAATTGAGTAAAACGAAGAATTCATGACAAATTATAAAAAAAGCTTATAGGCCGTATATCCAAATTGACTTCCGGGATCCAAACCGGCAATCAGCTTTTGGTAATTTTGCTCTTTGGCTCCGATTAATTCATGAATCAGCACTGACGTCTGCCTGTCCTCCATCAATCGTTCGGCATCCATCCATCGGGCATCAAGTAATTCTTCCTCCTGTACGACGATAGTCTCGCTCTCTGGCTTGCAAAGGAAGACCAGCATATTATCGCTTATGCTTTCATGGAGCACTCCTGTCCGCAGGCCGGCCATACCAATAATGGAACAGGCAATCCCCGTTTCTTCTCTTATTTCCCTTATAGCTGCATGATCCGCGGTTTCTCCAGGCTGGACAAAACCGGCTGGCAGCGACCATTTTCCAAGCAGGCCTCCGTACCTCTTTTTCACAACGAGCCATCTTCCTTGATCATCAATCACAATTCCCGCGACACCTAGCCAAACGTTCCCTCGCTCTCTGCTCAACCATTTTTCCCCCTTCCGCTACTCTCTCAAGCATAACAAAAAAGGCAGAATCAACGAGTGGATTCTGCCTTTTTTGTCTATTGTTTATTTCAGCAAGTTAAATTTGCCCTTTTTCAAAGTCAATGGAATACCGCCGATCATATACAATGCACGGTTATCGACCATTTTCTTCATAAAGGAAGCTTTAGTGCCTGTCACTTTTTTGCCGAATACAACGCCGATGGCATCGTCATCGCCCAAAGAGCAGACGGTACCTTTGTTGTCGAAAGCGAATGTATCGAGATGAGCATTGCCTTTGACAAGCTTTGTAATATTGCGGGCAACAAGTTCACCCTGCTGCATAGCAATCTGCGCTGTTGGAGGGTAAGGGCGGTTGATCTCTTCATTGATGATCAGCGAGCAGTCACCGATGATGAAGACATCTTCTTGTCCCGGAACCCGCAAGTTGGTGTCAACTTTTACGCGTCCGCGCATATTTTCAATGCCGGATTCTTCGATGATTGGATTACCCCGCACGCCAGCTGCCCAAACAACTGTCGCCGCTTTGATTTCTTCCGTTTCATCTTCGCCTTTGCCGACGATGATACCCTCAGGTGTTGCCTCTTTGATCGCTGTTCCGATCATGAATTCAATGCCTTTTCTCTCCAAGTTCGCCATTGCATACTGGACAAGTTCCGGATCGAAACCAGGAAGTGCAGACGGAGCTGCCTCTACGCAAACAACGCGGACCATTTTCTGGTCGATGTCATATTCACGGCATAATTCCGGAATTCTGTTTCCAAGTTCACCAAGGAACTCGATTCCTGTGAAACCGGCACCGCCGACTACGATCGTCAGGCGCTCAGGGTTTGTCTGCCCTTCAGCCCGGTAAGTCGCGAATTGGTATTCGATGTGTTCCCGGATTTGGCGCGCAGCATCTACGTTCACGATAGAGAATGCATATTTGTCGAGACCTTTGATGCCGAATGTTTCCGGAGCGGCACCAAGAGAGACGACGAGATAATCGTAAGAAATCTCACCATTGTCCAAAACAACCTTTTTGCCCTGCATATCGATCTTCTCTGCAGTTGCCTGAATGAATTGAACCTTGCTGGAATCAATTACATTTTTTACATCGTAACGGACACGATCGGCAGGCAATGTACCTGCAGAAGCCTCATGAAGCCAGGTTGTTTCATAATGGTAGTCATTTTTATTCACAAGGATAATGTCGGCTTCACTGTTACCAAGCTGCTTTTGGAGCCGGGTCACTGTCATTAAACCGCCGTATCCGGCGCCTAATACTACAATCTTTGGCCTATTCAAGATCATCACTTCCACCTTTGCATAGTATTGTGTAGGACATACGGAGGAAATGCAGGGCATCATGCTTTATGTGATGCATTTCACGTATATCGATAGATTGACGGAAAAACGTCATAAATCTTTAACATTTTGTCTCAAGTACATCATATTCCCTTTATCTTCGTTTTTCAAGCAATTTCTCACCCGAAATTAAACATAGGAAAATTCAGATAGGATATAGAGGAAAAATGATGAATTACCCTGCTCTCAGAAGATTAGACAAGGCAGGAAAAGCAAGGATATGCTATGATAAAAAAGATGAATTTATACCTAATGGAGGGGTTTGATTTGAAGGAAGATCTGAAAGTTTATGATATGACCATTATTGGAGGAGGCCCAACAGGCTTATTCACCGCCTTTTACGGTGGTATGCGCAACGCAAGCGTAAAAATTATTGAAAGCCTTCCTCAGCTGGGCGGCCAGCTCGCAACCCTCTATCCTGAAAAATATATATACGATGTCGCCGGTTTCCCGAAGGTGAAAGCCAATGACCTTGTACATAATTTGAAAGAACAGCTGAAAATGTTCTCTCCGACTGTATGTCTCGGCCAGGCTGTCGATAAATTGGAACGGCTGGAGGACGGCAGCTTCAAGTTGTCGACTGACCAGGAGGTCCATTACACAAAATCGATTATCATCACAGCGGGAATCGGAGCCTTCCAGCCAAGGAGACTTGAGCATGAAGCAGCCGCACAATACGAAGGGAAAAACTTACATTACTTCGTAGATGATATGGAGTCCTTTGCCGGCAAAAAAGTTGTAATCCTTGGCGGCGGAGACTCTGCTGTCGACTGGGCACTAATGCTGGAACCAATTGCTGAAAAAGTGACGCTCGTCCACCGCCGCGACAAGTTCCGCGCTCATGAAAGCAGTGTCGTTCAATTGCGGGAATCAAGCGTCGACATCAAAACTCCTTTTACAGCAGCAGACATCACTTGTGATGAAGAAGCGATCCGTGAATTGATTATCGAAGAAGTTAAAGGCGATACAAAACATGCCCTTGAACTCGATTCACTCATCGTCAACTACGGCTTCGTCTCCTCCCTCGGCCCGATCAAGGAATGGGGATTGGAAATCGAGAAAAACTCGATCGTCGTCAACAGCAAAATGGAAACAAACATCCCAGGCATCTATGCCGCAGGTGACATCACAACCTATGAGGGCAAAGTAAAACTCATCGCCACCGGCTTCGGCGAAGCCCCAACAGCCGTCAGCAACGCCAAAGCCTACATCGACCCTAAAGCAAGACTACAACCAATGCATAGCACGTCGATGTTTGAGTAAAGAAAAGCGGAGGGCGCTTGCCCAGGGGCGACAAGCACAAGACGAGAAGGAAAAAAGGCGCTTTCCAGCCTTTCTTCCTTCTTGGCTTGTGACCTCGAGCCCCTAGCCCCCGGAGCTAGACAACGAAAAGCGGAGGATGCCGTTTAGCGACGTACAGATTGGAAGGATTCTGACGAGATAAAGGAAACACGGCGACGTAGGAGCCGATGTTGACTTATCGTAGGAAGAATCCTGAAATCTGCTAGTCGCTGGCAGCCGGACCTGGACAAGCGAAAAGCGGAGGCGCCTGCTTATCGGCGACAAGCGCTGGAGGAAAAGAGCGGGTGGGTGTATCCCCGCTTTGCTTGTCTTTTAACTCCAAATCCCTCAAAAAAAGCGATTGAGGATGCTGAATCAGCATCCCAATCGCTTTTTCCATGATAACCGTTTAGCACTTCTCCGGACTTCCGACCTTATCCTTCGTACGGAAGGATGAGCCGCAGCCGCAAGAAACAAGCGCGTTCGGATTGTTTATCGTAAACCCGCCGCCCATGAGCGACTGCTTATAATCGATGACCGTCCCAGTAACGATCGGCGCAGTTTCATCGTCGATGACAATACCGATCCCCTGCTGTTCAAAATACGTATCCTTATCTTGTCTTTCTGGATCCAGGCTCATGCCGTAGGACAAGCCGCTGCAGCCGCCGCCATTAATGGAGAAACGAAAGAAGACCTCTTCCTCGCCGCTCTGCTTAATCATGTCCTTGATCTGCAAGGCTGCCGCTTCCGTCAACGTAATGATTTCACTCATCTTCTGCACCCCCCTATTTCAGCTTATGCTACATCTATATCTTAGTATATACCCTTTTCGCCCAACCGCTCAACCCGAACGTTCAGAACATAGGATTGTCTTCTATATATTGATAAATGGCTTGTACTAATCCTTCAGGCGTTTCACCTGTCACGACCTCACCATTGACGAGCGCATATAAAGTCTCTCCGCATAATTCACAATGATCCAGGCAGCCATATTCGATAATATCGAGATCGGGATCATTCTCCAGTATTTCCAAAGCCTCATACCCGCCGCTGCCAAGATTGCTGATGCAGAACTCAATAATCGGATTCATCCCATCACCTCATTAACAACCATAATCCTACTCGCTTATCCGCATATAGTCAACGATCGCGTTTATTCGTGAAAACGCTGGTTGTATATAATATGGAAATCAGCTATACTTTTACGTGGAATATAGATAATGTGTTATCCTATGTAATTATTTTTACTATCATTCAAGTAGACGGCAAAAGGAGATAGTTGCATGAAAAAATTAGTTCTGCTGGGTGGCGGATATGGCAATATGCGCGTACTAGGCGAATTATTGCCTCAGCACTTGCCTGACGATGTGTCGATCACGCTGATTGACCGCGTTCCATACCACTCATTAAAAACAGAGTACTATGCTCTAGCCGCAGGAACGGTCTCGGATCAGGAAGTCCGGGTGTCCTTCCCTGACTTTGAAAGGCTTGAGAAAGTATATGGAGAGGCTTCAAAGATTGACCTTGAGGGAAAAGCGGTCCAGCTGGAAGACGGCCGTTCGATATCCTATGATTATCTGATTGTCGGTCTCGGCTGCGAAGACAAATATCATAATGTACCCGGCGCAGATGTGTATACGCATTCAATTCAAACCATTGGCAAGGCGCGTGATACGTACCAGACATTGAACAATCTCGCTGCCAACTCGGTCGTCAGTATCGTAGGCGGCGGGCTAAGCGGAATTGAACTGGCAAGCGAATTACGGGAAAGCCGACCGGATCTTATCGTAAAGCTTTTTGACCGTGGAAAGACGGTCCTGCCGACATTTCCGGAAAGAGTAAGCCGTTATGTACAAAACTGGTTTTCCACAAATGGCGTGGATGTCGTGAACGAAGCGAATATTACGAAGGTTGAAGAAGGCATCCTCTATAATCATGATGAGCCGGTACCAACTGACGTCATCGTATGGACGGCTGGCATTCAGCCAAGCCGCATTGTGAGAGAAATGGCTGTTGAGAAGGACAAACAGGGCCGTGTCGTACTGACAAAGTATCATAACTTGCCAGATGATGAGAATGTCTATGTAGTTGGAGACTGTGCCAGCCTTCCTTACGCGCCAAGTGCACAACTGGCGGAGGGACAGGCAGAACAAATTGTCCAGGTGATGAGAAAACGCTGGGAAGGCCAAGAACTGCCTGAAGAATTGCCGACGATCAAATTGAAAGGCGTACTTGGTTCATTAGGCAAAAAACAAGGGTTCGGATCGATGAACGAATTCGGCATTACAGGCCGCATTGCCAGAATATTAAAATCTGGTGTTCTGTGGATGTATAAATACCATAAAGGCTGAGCCTGCAATTAATCCATTCAACCAAGGGTCAGGGGCTATGGCCCAAATTTCCACCCGTACATTTCAAATATGTACGGGTTTTTGGTTGCTTTTTCCGACTTGAAAACGAATCAAATATGTTGTGAACATCCATTAAATCCAAAGGCCCTATAGGAAACCCAAGCTGCCCCTCTGTCCCAAAAAGGTCGGCAGCCCGGATATCGGGGCCTTTTTTTTGCTATTCAACCTGCTCTGTAGCCATAGCTCTCCAATTCCGCATAAATATCCTTCAGTTTTGGATTTCCCTCTCCAACGACTTTCCCGCCAATTGTAACAACAGGATAAAAAAGGTCTTCCTCAATCACCTTGGCTGCAAAATCCTTCACTGCCGCCTCTCCCTCCGGATTAAAAATATCGACATAGCGGATGGAAAAGGGCTGCTCCGGATACTTTCTTGAGATGGCTGCTTCCAGCCACTCATAGGTATCCTTCGATGATGGCAGATTTACGCAGCTTGCACAAATGACCTCGGCTCCATATACGAAAATTTCTGCTTCTTTCATTGATTTCTCCCCCCTTGGCAAAAATGAGTAAGCCCGTTTTTCGGCGTCCTTCTGTTAAACGGTCTTATGGGATAGATTTTTTCTCTTATACTGATTATAATGGTTATAAGGAAAGGAGTCGATAACAATGTCTGAACAGACAACAACAGAACAGGTGCAAGAAGTTCTCGATAAATTGCGTCCGTTCCTGCTTCGTGACGGCGGTGACTGTGAGCTTGTCGATGTAGATGAAGGGATTGTCAGGCTGCGTCTTCTCGGTGCATGCGGGACTTGCCCAAGCTCCACCATTACACTGAAAGCTGGAATCGAAAGGGCCTTGGTCGAAGAGGTTCCTGGCATTGTAGAGGTAGAACAGGTCTTTTAATAATGAAGCGATCCGTGCCATGCCGGATCGCTTTTTCTTTTGCGCTCCCCAGAATCAGGCAGCATCCGTTGAGAAGACAAAATGGCTATTTGAGAATGAAACTGCCCATCGCCTCTCTGTAAGAAGCTTAAAAGAGGACAGCAACAGTTAAAAAATCCCCCTGCCATCCCCTTTATGCTTCCCATTTCAAGCACATCTTCCGCTTTTCTTAGTTACAGCCATTCCGGAATCGGGTACGGATAGCCGCCCGTTTTTGCCAGTCCGTAAAAATTGCTAAGAAACCCCTCATACTCACGCGCATCCCTCAGCATCGCCTGAAGTCTCTCCTCCAGCCTCTTTTTCCTTTCATAAGAAGGAGTTCTGAAGTATTCTTCCACCGTCTCGAAATAATGGAGCGGGAACAAGAGCCTGGCATAGACAAGCCGCATAAAGAAGGGGGACAGGGGCATGACCGACTGATATCCCCCGATGAATGAATCCATCTCCCTCTGCAGCGTCCGGCTATTTTGGAAGTAGCGAGCTCTTACCCACTCTGCTGCATCTCTTGCTGGATGATCAAACACCCAGGTGAATGGATTGCGGATACCCGTCTCCCACTCCGCTTCATCAAACCGTTCATGGCAGATCGTTCCTCTGTCCATCATTCCCGGTTCCTCATCAAGTTCCGTATCCGCTACATATTGAATGGCATTTTCGGCAAGACCCATGTAATAAGGAAAAGAGTCGATGAACACCTCGTGAAACGGTTCAGACGGCCTTTCCTGTACCATACCTCCCCAAACCTTCTCCATCTGATCAACCCGTTTGCCCCAAAGCGCCCTCCACTGCCCAATTCTGTTCACTGTCTTTATCGGTGTTTCCAATGCCTGCCCCCGCAAGTGGAATCTTGCCAAACTCCGTCCCGTATTCCGTTTCCGTGTCGAAGGACGATGCTCATTTTTCAATACCACAAAATTTTCATCCTTTTCGCGGATGAGAAAGGAACCATCCGTTGCCTGAACAAAAACAGCTGTTTTCCGGTCTCCAAACTTTGCCATGTGCTCAGACATCTCATATAATTCAATTAACGCTTCCTGTTCCATCTTGGCTGTAGGAACAATAGTATAAAGTGTATCTTGAAAAAGATAGCGCTCTTGCCGGCCAATTAAGAGTACCTTCTCCGGCTTGATTCCAAAAAAACGCTCGAGAATGTTATGTGCCATCATTCATCCCTCTTTTAAAAAATCATCAGCGGCCGCAAACCCGCTATCTCTATGTATATGAGGATGAACTGGTTTTTTTCCCAAAACATGAAAGGATGAGAATTATGGACAACAATCAAAGAGAAATTACAGTATTGGAAGAAACAGCACGGCGCATGCTTGTTGAGCGCGGCGTGGAGATTGAAGATATCGCCGAACTGGTCATGTACTTACAGAAAAAGTACCATCCTGACTTGAAAATAGAGGATTGTATTTATAATATTGATCGCGTCTTGAAAAAAAGAGAAGTGCAAAACGCAATTTTGACGGGAATCCAGCTCGATGTGCTCGCTGAAAAAGGGCAGCTGGCCGAACCGCTCCAATCGATTATCAACAGCGATGAAAGCCTGTATGGCGTCGATGAAATTCTCGCTTTTTCCATCGTCAATGTATATGGCTCGATTGGATTCACCAATTACGGATACATTGATAAGCAAAAGCCTGGAATTCTCGAAAGATTGAATGACCATTCCACCGGGGAATGCCATACATTCCTCGATGATATTGTTGGGGCGATTGCAGCGGCAGCTTCAAGCCGGCTTGCCCACAGTGCCCGAGGCGTTGAATAATAGCATGAAGAAAGGGCTGATCCGACCGGATCAGCCCTTTTCAATCATATTTTCCAATCTGCCAATGAATCGACTGCATGAGTCGGTTGCTGAGTCTGCTTCAGAAGCTGTTCTTTCGATGTGACGCCAGTGTTAACCCATAAGGTATCCATTCCGTAGCGGATACCGGCCAATATATCCGTATCATAATTATCCCCGACCATAATCGTCTCCTCTTTGGCCGTCCCAAGCGCCTGGAGGGCTTGGTCCATAATAATCGTATGCGGCTTGCCAATGAAGATCGGTTCTGTCTGTGTGGAAACGGAAATGACCGAAGTTAAAGCCCCATTCCCCGGCATCAGCCCTCTTTCAGTCGGCAAGGCGATGTCTCCATTCGTCGAAATGAAGATGGCTCCATCTCTTACGGCAAGACATGCGATGGCAAGTTTTTCATAATTGATGTCCCGATCAATGCCAATAATGACTGCATCCGGTTTTTCATCCGTAAGCAGAAACCCTCTCTCAGTAAGAGCGGCACGGATTCCTTCCTCCCCTATCGCAAATACCTTCGCTTCCGGCTTTCTCTCATACAAATAATTGGCTGTTGCCATCGAAGTGGTGAACACCTCATGTTCGTGGGCATCGATATCGAATTGCCGTAAATGTTCTGCGACCTGCGCAGGGGTTTTTGAGGAGTTATTCGTTACATAAAGGTACGGAAGACCCTCTCTTCGGAGCGAAGCCACAAAATCCGCAGCCTCCTCAATTTTTTCTGAACCTCTGTACATTGTTCCGTCCAAATCGATCAAATAACCGCGATACTTTTTCAATCAAAATCACTCCCAGACTGCCGCTTATTATTTTCTGAATGCTGATACAGGGCCGAGCTGCGTATTCAAATACTCCCGGACAGCCGGAGCAAAACGGCCGATCGGCTCCCGATTTTCAGAAAATACATGTTGAATTTTTTGGTGATCTACCTTTGTATATTGCTGTACGAGCATTTTTCGGCAATTGATTACTGTTTTCAAGACCTCTTTCTGCTCATCATCAATCACTTTCTCATCCCAGAGAATATCGACAATGTCCTCATAGCTGCCAGGGTCGCGCATGATAAAGCCGTCAATCATGGCATTCCCCGCATCAAGGATCGATTCGATTACCGTTTGGGCAAACCGCTCCAATGCTGCCTTTTCATTCGGGGTCTCCCATTGTGATTGTTCATGCAGGTGCTCGAGCTGAACTTCCATAAAGTCGAGGGTTTCTTCAATTTTTTCTCTATCTACAAAATACATTTCGTCAACCTCCATTCCTCCTGCCTTTATTCCTGAATGAACTTGTCCGAAAAGGGAATCATACTGCCAAAAGGAGGCAGCAGAAATGGACAGTCACAATAAGAAAAAGGACAAAGAAGAAATAAAATATACAGATGTTTCGAATGTTGAAACGCAGCGCAACTTCATCATACCTGAGGATTACCCTGAAGGTCCGTATGGTGCTCCACGCGGGGAGCATTCGAAGGTGGAGAATAAATCCACTCCCTGGCGTGAAGGGCAGCGTCCCTACAGTAATTTTAATTATGAAAACAAATCTCTGCATCAGGGTGATCCCCGAAACTTTCCCGGTGCCCATCCGACACACGATGATCCGAACCAGAATACGGAACCTCCGTACGAAGACGTATAGCGAAAACTTGGGACCAGCTGGAACAAAGCGAGTCCCGTTTACTTTTCCACCTTTTTGACTACAAAGTAGGAGCAGCCGAAATTGCAATACTCGTATAGGTATTCCTTAATGGTCGCAATTTTTGTGTCATAGGACGCCTTTTGATTCCGGTCAGAGAAAAAACCTTTCAAACGAAGCTGTCCATATCCCCAATCGCCCAATATATAATCATACTTTGTCAATATCTCACTGTATCTTGCCTGGAAAGCTTCCTCATTATATCCATCGCGAAATTCTTCAACTAATTCATATCGCTGATTTTGAACAACGATCATACGATCCCACCCGCTTTTTTTTACTGTTACTTGAATTATAGCTCATTCTCCACTAATTACTAAGTAAAATCTTTTCCTTTCTGTGCACCCTACGTAATTGAGGGGGTGTTTCTCCAATGAAAAAACATTGGATGGCAATGACAATGGCAACAGCCGTCATGCTCGGCGGATGCGGCGGAGATAAATTCGATGATGACCGGGGTGTATACAGAAAGAGCGGCAACTCGTTAAACGTTGCGGATAAGAACGATATGTACAATCCGAATCAGGCCCATGACGGGGAACAATTCGGTTTTGTTCGACAGGTGAAAAGTCCGACGGACACTGGCTCCAATGCCGAGCCTGTTAAATGGATGAACCGTGAAACGGCAGCAAATAATATTAGCAAGATGGCCGTACAGCTCCCGAACGTCACGGATTGCAGCGTCGTAGTTACAGATCAGGAAGTCTTGATCGCCTATACAGTGGATAACGATGACGAAAAAGCAAGGTTTGAAACGGCCGATCAAGTGAAGAGAACAGCAATGTCCGCCATCCCTCGCTGGTACCATGTTTATTTGACGGATGATCCGGCTCTTCGCCAAAATGTCGAAAACATCGGTTCGATGAATACGACCTTTACGACAAAGGACGAATCTGTCAAGAGCGTCGTGAACCTCATGCTTAACCGTTCCCCGCAAGGCAGGGATATGAGTATAGGCGAAAATGCCAATGGAGAAGGACGCGGAGAATTAAATAAACATCTGGACCGATCCAACTATCGCCAACAGTGGGAAGCAAATCAGTGAAAAGGATCATACGGACTGTCTTGTTCGGACAGTCCCTCTTTTCCCTTCTATCACATCATCGATAAAAGAGGTGCGACAACATGCATTATTTTTGGGCGGTTGCCTTGGCCCTCCTTCTGCTGATTCATCCTTTGACAGTAACTGCAAAGGAAAAAACAAAAAACACGGATATGTATACAGAAAGAATGGACTTATATAAAAAGACAGAGGCCGCTACACAGGTGCCTTGGTATTATTTGGCGGCCGTAGACCAATATGAACGCAGCATCCGCTATGTGAGGAAAGACCTTCCGAAGCCCGGCCCGCTCACAGGTTTCTACATTCGGCCTGAAGAATGGACTGGACTGCTCAATCCTTACCGCGAAGATCAGGACATACTATCCATCACTTTTTTTGGGGGTGATGGTCTGGACGGTGATGGAGATGGTAAAGCCGATGCAGAAAACCCCGAAGATCTGCTTTTTACACTTGCAGACCGGATTGCCTCATACGGAGTTGACGACACACGTTTCCGCCAGGCGCTATGGAATATGTACAAACGAGATAAAACGGTCAGTGCCATTTCCGGTAATGCGCTCATCTACCGCACCATGGGACGGATTGACCTGGAGGAAAAAGCATTTCCGCTTCCCCGTAAGTCCATATACAGTTACAGGAGTACATGGGGGGACAGACGCGGATGGGGAGGAAGAAGGATTCATGAAGGAACAGACCTTTTTGCAGGGTATGGGGTGCCAGTCCGCGCTGTTGCATACGGAGTCGTCGAGCTGAAAGGATGGAACAAATATGGCGGGTGGCGGGTGGGCATCCGGGACCTGAACAATACGTACCATTACTACGCTCATCTAAATGGTTTTGCGAAAGAACTTTCCATCGGTGATGTCGTCAAGCCCGGCCAAGTGATAGGTAGTGTAGGGAGCTCAGGTTACGGCCCTCCAGGCACTTCAGGGAAATTCCCTCCCCATCTTCATTTCGGAATGTACAAAGATGACGGTCGGAAAGAGTGGGCTTTCGATCCATATCCCCATCTCCGTGTATGGGAACGGAATTCAAAATAAGGAAGCTTCGGTATCTGAACCGAAGCTTCCTGTTTTCTATGCTTTTTTTCTCGCTTTCGAAATGGCGAGCGCCACACTGGCCCCTAAACCGCCCCAGATAATGACGACTCCAAGAATCATCATTGTGATTGCACTTCCACTCATCACGATACCTCCTTCTTTTGCTCATAAGAAGCGGCACTGAGCGCTTTGGGCTGCCATGGTTTGATTGTGAGCAGAACGCCCGCTATCATGGCGGCAATTGCTACAGTCCATCCAAACGTAAAGAGGAATTCACGCGGATAATCTCCTCCGCCGTATTCTCCGATCAGGTTCTGGCGCAAATTGTCGAACATCATATAACCGAGCACAAGCGGCGTTACAATTGACAAACAGAACCTCCACCAAGCACCAAGGCGGATATCCGAAACGGAATCGGCATGTGCCTGAAGTGATTTCAGCTCCCTTGCAAACCAAGCAACGAAGATAACTTCGAACAGGCCAGCCATCGCTACACCGAATTGATTGATGAAATAGTCAGCAACATCAAGAAGATTCAGTCCGTTTTGTGTGGCAAAAGCTAGAGATACGATCGCTGTCAGACCGCCGCCGATCGCAACCGCCTTACTGCGTGAGATATTCCACTTTTCTTGGATGCCCGCAACATATGTCTCTGTGATAGAGATCAGCGACGTCAGGCCCGCCAATGTCAGTGAGACAAAGAAGAGGATACCGAACGCCTGCTGAAATGCCGGAAGCTCGTTAATAATGGTTGGGAAAACGGAAAACGCTAGCAATACCCCGCCCTTTACAACCTCATTAACAGGCACCCCCTGCTGCGCTGCCATAAAGCCGAGTGCAGCAAATACTCCAAATCCCGCCAGAAGCTCAAACGATGAGTTGGCGAAACCAGTAATGAACGCACTGTTTGTGATGTCTGATTTCTTCGGCAAGTAGCTGGAATAAGTAATCATAATCGCAAATCCGATCGACAAGCTGAAGAAAATCTGTCCATACGCTGCAACCCAGACTTTTCCGTTCATGATGGTGCCCCAGTCTGGCTTGAAGAACTGGTTCAGTCCTTCAATTGCCCCGTCAAGAGTCATCGCCCTGACGACGATGATCATAAAGAGGACAACAAGAAGCGGTATCATGATTTTCGTCGCGGCTTCAATCCCTTTCCGGACCCCGGCAAAAAGGATGCCAAGTACGAGTGCCCAGACAATGAGGAGCGGTATCAGTACACCTGGTACGAAGCTGCCCATTGTAGACGGATCGCTTACCTTCAGATAATCTCCGATTAGGAAAGATGTTGTATCATCGCCCCATTTTAAATTAAAAGAAAAATAAGTGTAAGATAGCGCCCATGCGATGATCACTGAATAATAAGTGGCAATGACAAACGAGATGCAGATCTGCCACCAGCCGATCCATTCTCCGCCTTTTCTGAGTCTCGCCAATGATAAAGGAGCAGATCCCCTATATTTGTGCCCTATCGTAAATTCAAGGATCAGCAGCGGAATTCCCGCGGTCAGGAGGGCAAATAAGTAAGGCAGGAAAAAGGCCCCTCCTCCATTATCATAGGCCACAGCGGGAAAACGCCAAATATTCCCCAGGCCGATTGCAGAGCCTACAGCCGCGAAAATGAAACCGGCTCTAGATCCAAACTGCGCTCGCTTCTCCATACATTTCCTCCAGTCCCCCATATAAATGGGTAAGGTTATTATTCTGATAATTTCATTAAATCTAAAATCAGTATACAGAGTCTAGCCTATAATGTCAAAATGAATTTTCAGGAAACTCATCGGTCATATCTATCATCACTTTCTACTCAAATTATCCTCTAACAATAAAAGCCTCTGAGCGCAGTTTGCGTCTCAGAGGCTTGCTCTTTTGTTGAGGCTTATCCTATGCCTTTTCGGCTGGTGCCTTGCTTGTGAATTCCGGCTTGAATCCCCGTCCTTTATGGGCAACGGCCGTAAAGAGGATCAATAGAATGATGACGGTGATCAATCCGAATATCGCGTTATCTGTCAGCCCGATTACAAGATACCCGACCGCAGACATGCCAGCCGCCAATAAGGCGTAAGGCAGCTGAGTCGTCACGTGGTCAATATGGTTCGAGCCTGCACCTGTAGAAGAAAGAATGGTCGTATCGGAAATCGGGGAGCAGTGGTCGCCGAACACTGCCCCGGCAAGCACAGCAGCCATAGCTGGAAGCAGAAGGTTGATATCCGCCACTGCCATAATCTGCCCGGCAATCGGCAACAGGATGCCGAATGAGCCCCACGAAGTTCCTGTAGAGAATGCAATAATCCCTGCCCCGATAAACAGAAACGGCAGCAGCATGGAAGCACTAAGATTTGAATTCTCAACAAGGCTTGCCAGATAGGCTCCTGTCCCCAACTCTTCGACCATCCCGCTGAGAAGCCAAGCAAAGAGTAAAATCATAATTGCCGGCATCATCGATTTAATACCGAGCATTAGCCCAAGGAACAATTGCCCGATCGTTACTGAACGATGCTTTGCCCTCTGTTTTAAGAACAAGCCAATCGTAACGACGATTCCAATGATTCCTCCATATATTAAAGCTTCAGATACATCCGCATTCCCGAATATCTCCATCATTGACTTGCTTCCGGAAGTCTCTCTCCAACCGCTCAATAATATGCCGCCGAGCGTACCGGCAAATAAAGCAACAAGGGGCCATACAAGATCACCGATAGTTCCTTTATCGCTGATTGGCACATCTTCCTTCACTTCACCCGGTATTTCTTTCTCGGCATCATACGTCTTGCCTGTTTCGATTGCCCGCTCTTCATGTTTTCTCATTGCACCGAAATCAACTTTTGTCAGGGCAAAAATGAATACGAGAGCGAGTGAAGCCCATACGTAAAGATTCATTGGAATCATTTTTATAAACGCAGTGAATGCTGAAATATTCGTCACTTGGTGAGCAGCAAGTACAGACCCCACCAGCCCGATAATATAGGCTCCCCAGCTCGAAATAGGGGCAATTACACAAATAGGCGCAGAGGTCGAGTCTATTATGTAGGCTAGCTTTGCCCTCGAAACTTTATAACGGTCGGTAACCGGTCTTGACACCTGGCCGACAGCAAGCGCATTAAAATAATCATCGATAAAAATAACAATCCCCATTATCGCAGCGAGCACTTGGGCGCCCGCGCGGCCTTTTACTTTCGTCATTGCCCACTCACCGAACGCACGGCTTCCTCCGGCGATATTCGTCAAGGTGGTCACCATCCCAAGTATCAGCAAAAATGTAATGATATATATATTCCAATTATTCAAACTTCCATCTTCAATAAAAAGTCCCTTGATTGCTTCCCAGATTTTGCCGGCAGTTGCACCAAGCTGTCCTTTCTCTATCATGAATGCAGATGCGACAATCCCTGTCCCAAGAGACAGCAATACCCGCCTCGTCAAAACTGCCATCAGGATGGCAAGCAGCGGCGGCACCAATGTTAAGAAAGAATTCTCCATATGTTCCTCCTGGTTTTTTGGAAAAGCCCAATCGGTCCGGATTAGCCGGAAGCTCAATTGATACCCACCATTTTTGCGTCTCATTCCGGCGATGATCTACAGCTGGCGCCGAATTAAAAAACATGCTTGGCGCCACTTCCGTTGACCCGCTGAAATGGAATGCCTGTATGGTGTATGTACCCCTTCCAAGGAATTTAAAAACCTTCCGGAGGAGCGCGGCTATGGAGAACCCGGCAACTGGATGGACGGAGGGACCGGGCCTCCCCCATTGTAAAATTGGGGAACCTTTCCGGGGAGGTAATTGATGGCGACCGGTACGGTTTCTTTGACTGTCGTTGTAGAAGTTGAAAAAGGGATAATAATTTGCACCATCACCTCTACCTCAATTGAAACGACAACAAAAACATTATTGATTCCATAAGATTGCACATCCGTTTTCACATCGGTCTGAACATCACCCACAGCAGTAAATTTAATTGGAATCCGTGGACCGAGATTTCCGAGCAGCGCATTTTTCGTTGCCTGTCCAAGAGGCACCGAATAGACGATTCCGTCCCCTAAAATGGATTTTTCTTCATCAAATTCAACACCCGCTTCTGATTCAAGCGCCTGCAGATTCCCTTTCTCAACCACTTTCAAATTATGCTGGACCGCATTTGCAAGCTCTGCACGGACAGTGTTTATCGTCTCGATATTAAAATTTGTGGTTGTCCCCCCCGCTCCATCAGGTACGGTCTTCATGATCTCTTCCGGGTTCTTCAACCCGGGGAGGACTTCACTGATCGCCCTGTTGATGACAAGCGGAGCAATTTTCCTTGTTTGTGATTCCGCATATCCGACAAGTGTCGGCTTAATCCCTTTATTGACAATCCAGAGACCAGCAGCTGTTGAGAAAATAAAAAAGACGAGCGTCAGCAGCAAAACATAACGGAATGGGAGCGGACCTTTACGGATTTTTTTCATGCGAAAGGCTGCCAATGAAATATCCCCCTTTCCATGCAATCATATGCACAAAAAGGAGGATATAGGGCAAGTATTTATCTTCACAGCCCCCTCTCAGGAGCTATGTCATTTTAAGCAGTGCTTCCCGTCCGGCCATTCCTGCCCGAATGCCCAATTCCTCGGCAGCGATGGTGACCGATTCCAGCGGCGCATTCAGTAATTGCTCGATCGTTTTGACACCGACCGCTCTGCCGGCAACAATGCCGCGGTCTTTCAACTTTTCATTCAACAGTCCTACATCAAGCGCCCCGCACATAATGTAGCCTTGATCATTGGAGATTGTCAGCAAGGTGGTTTTCGGAAGGAATACGGTGACGGCGAGAAATGTATGCCCTCCCAGAATGATCGGCTCAATGGAAACCATCTCCTCACTCCCTTCACATTATATGTATGAAGAAAGCGAGCAAGCGTTCAAGCCATAGGGTGCCTATTTATCGGAGTCTCAGCCTCTGTTGGCAGACGGCGGATCAGACATAGGAAAAAGCAATTCAAGCTTCTTCCTAAACACATCCCTTAAGAATTCCGGCATAAAGTATTTTTTCTCCTCGGCGTGCCTGATTTCCGGAAAGAAGGGGCCAAACGTGAACAGGTCAGCTGTAGCCAATATATAGGTTTGCTCAGGGATAAGCTTTTTGCCTGCTATCCTAATTTCCCTTTTACTAGGATCGACTTCAATTCCGCGGAAAACAAAATTCCCCATCACCTTTCCTCTAAACCCTAGGCCTTTCAGCTCTAAATCAGCCCAGTCCTGTTGCATGGCGTGAAGGATAATCTCCTTCAGCTCAGCCCCGGTTAATTTCACTGTGCATGGATTGATGGGATGGGGCAGCATCCGGTGAATATCAGCCTTTGTGACTGGCCCTTTATCAAGCGCCTTTAAAACAAGACCCGAATTGATCATGGTACAGTCTCCGCCGCACCAATCATGCAAAGCATCACAAAGGAGATCGGATAGAGGCAAAGGTTTGGTCCACGAGAAGGCAAGCGGTTCAGGCAGCAAGGCAACTTTTTCGTCAAGCAGCTTTAGCCCTTCCCTCTGCAATCCGGCGATAAAGTCTTCCGCATCTGCAGGCTGCGGGATTGCAGCAGTTTCTACAACGGCAGCTTCGCTTTCCGCAAGCATCCTGCGATTTCTGTCATATGTAAGAGTGACCGAGCCGATATATTCGCCGTACCTCCCAGCGGCTGCAAGCAGCGTATTATTCACCCTTTTCCCGTTAGGCAAAAGATGGTGAGTATGGGCACCAAGGATAAGGTCGATCTCCGGAAAAACAGCGGCCAGCCGTTCGTCATCATGGATACCAAGATGAGACAAAACAATAATGATATCTGCATGTCCCTTCAGTTCGTTCAGCTGCATGGCAAGTTCGGTGATCGGCTCTGTCAGCTCCCAGCCTAAAAGTTCATATAGCTTCTGGTAATAAGCAGTGACAGCTGTGACACCGATCTTTGTTCCCGCTGCTGTTTCATAAATTTTATAAGGCTTTACCCAAGCCGGACGCACTTTTCCCGGATAGTACAGATTTGCGCAGATCACATCAAAACGGGCTTTTTCATAAAGCCCGTCAAGCGCCTCATGGGAGAGAGTAATTCCTTCATTATTGCCAATTGCGGCAGCGTCGTAGCCCGCCTTGTTCAGCAATCCGACATTTCCCTTGCCTAGTGTCCCTTCTGTATAAGGATGCCATCTATCGACAAAATCACCGATGTCAAACAGAAGGACCTCTTCCCCCATCTCCTTCTTCTTTTTCCGACCTTCAGCAAGATAATCAGCAATCCGCGGCCAATTTTCAAAATGACTGTGAACATCATTCGTATGGTAGATATGTATGACGTCCTTCATTGTTTCCACTTCCCATCTTTCTCTAGAACAGATCCAATTGCCTTGGTGCAAGATTGTCATACTCCAACCCAAGCATCTCGATCAGCCTCAGTGCATTGTCCGCAGCATCGCCGCCGGAATTATTATTAAAGAGCACGTAAATATTTTTCGATTGCTTACCTAATTTAAGCAAGTTCTCTTTCCACTCGAGAAGTTCCTGCTCATTATACCGATAAAGATAACGGACCTCCCGCCAGTTTTTTCCGTTCGGCTTCCGCCAAGCCGCCTCATTCCGGCCATGGAGGCGGACGAGTGTCTTCTCTTTGTCGGTCGCTTTCAGTACCATAGGAACAGAGCCGGTGCCTGCCTGAGGCTCGTCGCAGACCGTATGGATCCAGCCTTCTTCCTCCATAAACAGCATGGTTCTGTCCATATATTGCGGTTCATACCATGTCCTATTTCGGAATTCGAGCGCAAGCGGCAGCCCTGGCAGCATTTCCCGGCAGTATCGCAAGTATTGGACATTCTCCTTTGTACAATCAAACCATGGCGGAAACTGAAAGAGAACCATCGCTAATTTCCCGCTCTCTTGAAAGGTCCCAATCATTGCTGAAAATGCTGCAAACATTTCTTCTTTAGAAGAGAAGGGAATTTCTCCGCGCTGATGCCCGGTCATCCCCTGATAGGCCTTCACGATAAAACGAAATCCTTCTGGCGTCTCCCTTACCCACTTTTCCACATTCCGCTGCGGCTGGATTGCATAAAACGTAGCATCCACTTCCACAATCGGAAAATAGGAGGCATATTCTTTTAACTTATCTCGTGCCGCGACTTTCTCCGGATAGAGTGTATCATGATCACCCCAGCCGGTAACTCCGATATAAATCATGCCTACACCCCTTTCCACACGTACTTTACATTCTTGGATACTCTATTTTACCTTGTACCCGATTGGAAGGGAAATGAAAACAGCCTCTAGGCGCATGTCCCGTTCTATTGGTCAAATGGAAAGAGTCTTTTAAGCTGATGGTGGTGCTGGAGTATTTCGAAGCCTCGCAGGATATGTGCTGCCGGCTACGATTGTAAGACATATCTTACCACTCACAATAAATAGCACATAAACATCTACCCATGTAGTGTTCGCTTATATAGTCCAACTTGCCAACATAACTTGGGGTGAACTTACATATTAATCAGTGACGATTTGGCCATTAGCATGAATGAGAATAAACTTCTTTATTAACAGGAGGCAACTATGAGTACGGCTAATTATTTGCTTAGCAGTTTAATTTTTTTGGGAACCAGCTTTGCTGCACTTCTTGCTTTGATTCTTTATAAATTCTCTAGAATAAAAGTTCAGCATTTGTATCTTCTCTGTGGAGGAGTGTTAGTAGGATTGATTGTTTTAGAGCTGGTGCCACATTCTGTTACAGAGTTTGGTTTGGTTAGTGTTGCACTAGGTACTTCATTAGGCATACTGTTGTGCATGTGTCTTCACAATTTCTTCGACCAGCTGCCTCCTTTACCTTACAGATCCGCATTGTTTTTAGTCACTGCAATAGCTATCCATAATATCCCGACTGGTTTAGCAATCGGTTCAAATTTGGACAATCAACTACTGTCTTCATCATTTGTAATGGCCATTTTGCTGCACCAAGTACCGGAAGGTTTAGCTATTATGGTTTCTCTGCTAAATTCAAAAAGAAAGCACTTTAATTTCCGTATCTTTCTCTCCTTTTGTCTGATCATCTCCGGCCTTTTTCTCTTATTTTCGATCATTGGCAGCGTTTTGGATCTGACACTCAAACTGAATGGACTCATATTAGGCATCGCTATAGGCTTTTTATGCTTTACCGCTGTTTGGGAATTTATTATCACTACGTATAAAAAGGTCCATGTCTTCGCTTCTTCTTTTCTATTATTGCTGGGTATGGGCATAATTTACTTTTTCAGTCAACATATTTAAGTAATGAGGTATAGGCTTCTAAAGAAATGTTCATTATCTTCATACCTCGTTGGCGGGACAACTGTGAAAATCTTTGTAGACGACTAGAGCCGTTTCTCTAAACTGTTGTTCCAACGATCTGGATGCCCATACAATGCATGCTCTTCATTCTTGATTACCAAGTACATGATCATATGGTTTCCCATTTGTGTTAGAATTTTATGGAGCCAAGCTATATATTGACATTTCATAGTTGGCAGTTTACTATGTTGTTTAAACATTCATTTAAATATGTGAATTTCTTATCCAGAGAGGTGGAGGGACTGGCCCTTTGAAGCCTCAGCAACAGACTAATCAGTACTGTGCTAATTCCAGAAGCGTTAGCTTGGAGATAAGAAGAGTACTAGCGGATGCCGATACCTCTTCTTATTTTTATAGAAGAGGTTTTTTATTTCCTTGAATCAAAAAAGAAAGTAGGAATCGCACATGTCCATTACATTAACAAAAGCACCGTTTAGAGCAGACCACGTCGGAAGCTTCCTTCGCCCGCAGGTTTTAAAAGACGCACGGGCTCAACATCAAAAAGGTGAAATAACAAAGGCAGAATTGCGTTTGATTGAGAATGCGGAAATTGCAAAACTTGTTGAAAGACAGAAAGAATCAGGTCTTAGCGCCGTAACAGACGGTGAATTCAGAAGAACATATTGGCATTTGGATTTCATTGAAGCTTTAGAGGGAATTAAGGTATTTGATATTGATGCAACTGGCTTATTCAACGGAGCGATGAAAAAAGCCAAAGTTTATACGGTACACTCCAAATTGAAGTTCCCGCATAATCATCCATTTTTAGATGACTTTGCTTATCTCAAAAGCATAGCCGGAGACCATGTTGCTAAAATTACGATTCCAGGACCGAATATGATTTTTTACTCTGGAGTCGTTGCCAGCCAGGCCTACCTCGACGAACCTGCTTACCCATCATTAGATGATGCTGCCCAAGATATAATCCAGGTTTACAGAGAAGCGATTCAGGCTTTCTATGATGCAGGCTGCCGCTATTTACAGCTAGATGATACGAGTTGGGGCGCGTTGTTTAGTGATGAGTTTAGAGAACGAATCAAAGCTAAGGGATATGACCCGGATGAATTAATCAAAAAATTTGCTGATATTACAATCGAAGCTGTCGCAAATAAACCGGAGGATATGGCAATTACCCTGCATATTTGCCGAGGAAACTTCAAATCTTCATGGCTGTACCAAGGCGGTTACGAGCCGATTGCTGAGGAATTATTCTCTCGTGTCAATGTCGATGCATTCTTTTTAGAATTTGACAACGAACGTGCAGGTGATTTTCACCCATTGCGTTTCATTAAGGACCAGCATGTCGTTTTAGGACTCATTACATCCAAGACAGCAGAACTCGAGGATGAGGAAATGATAAAACAGCGGATTTCAGAAGCAGAGAAATACGTGAACATCCGTCAGCTATGTTTAAGTCCCCAATGTGGTTTTGCCTCAACTGAAGAAGGCAACCGCATTACGGAAGAGGAGCAGTGGAATAAAATCCGACATGTCGTTAAAATTGCATCCGACGTTTGGAAATAAACAATGTTCATGCCCCGTTACAGGTTATATGTAATGGGGCATTACTATTGATAGGGTTACGCTAATCTACGAACGAGAAAAAGCGCTCGAAAGAAGCTGGATTGCGTACGCATTTTTTGGTTGCGGCAGGAAGTGCACTCGCAATGGTTGTATTTAAATATGCCTTTTACGATGTTTTGTCAAATAGCTCCATCGAATTGGATCCGATCCGGATTGCAGCTGGAGGTGATTAGCGGCGTTGGCTTTTTAGGAGCAGAGACGATTCTTGCTAGGCAATATTTTTAAGCCACATCATGATCCGGACAACTTGGAACGGCTCAAACCAAGCAACTAAAAAGAGGATGATTGCAAATGAGGCGAGTGAAATGAATGTTACAGTTCCTTTTTCCTTTTTAGAGAAAGCAATAAAATCCTAGATAACTCACAAAAAAGACAACTCCAATCATTACAATTGGTTCATAATAACTTCTACTAACCAATGAAAGCCGAAAAAGATGACTCCCAAGAAAGTAAACATAATTGATTAAATACCGAATACTTTCATAATAACCCTCCCCGCATTGATTAACCATAAGTTGCAAGGGGTGCCCCGCTTTTACTTTTTAAGGTTGTTCTTCACCAAACCCTCTACCAAGATAAAAACTTTTTAATAATTCTAAATTGAGTATTCGTTTATCACTAAATCGCTTATAATTTGGTTACAGTGACTTATTGACTATAGACAAAAGACTGGAGTGCCGACTCAATCAGGTAATATATTACATTATAGCAAAAAGTCAAGCGTTGATATATTGCCGCAAATTGTCAAATTGACTTTTGATGGAGGAAATAAATGGATACTATTTGGTTGTACTCAAAAACTGAAGTACCTGCAATTACCAAAACCGCTCTCGAGCGGGAGAGACTGCTCCAACTCTTACAGAATGGGAAATCCGCAAAATTAACGGTTGTCCAAGCCCCAGGCGGTTATGGGAAAACAACAATCCTGAGCCAGTGGATAAGCAAGATTAGCGAACCTACTTCCTGGTTCTCAATTGATAGTCTTGATAATGATCCAGTTCGCTTTTGGAAATATGTTATACAATCTGTATCTAACTCTCTTAACAATGATTTGGATAAACGGTTGCTGCCGCTGTTTTCTTCCAACTTACATCCACCTTCTGAACTTATCATTGATTCTTTCTTAAATGAAATTAGCTCGCTTAAAGAAAATTTGCATATTGTCCTGGATGATTATCACGTCATTGAACACCCGGTTATTAATGATATGATGATTCGCTTTATAGATTACTTGCCGAATAACACGCGCATTTACATTTTAAGCCGTACCCGTCCGCCGCTTCCATTAGCCAGATGGCGTATGGATTCAACACTTACAGAAATCGGGCTCCTACAATTGTGTTTTACCTATGAAGAAGTTAAAAAATTGTATGAAGAAAAAAATCTCAAAATCAATGAAGAAAATGTTTTTCAAAATGTATTGGATATTACGGAGGGATGGGCAGCTGGTATTCAGTTGGCGAGCTTATCCATTATGAATAATGGAATAAATGAAGGTAGGTTTGATGGATCACATCCGTTTGTAGCCGATTTTCTAATCGATGAAATTTTTGAAACCCTTCCTCCCGATACTCAGCATTTTCTTTTGCAAACGTCCATCCTTAACATGCTGGAACCACAGATTTGCGATTTATTAACCAATCGTTCAGACAGCTGCGACATATTAGTCGAGCTAGAAGAAAAAGGTGTATTTACAGTTCGAATGTCGTCAATTCCCCCTGTATTTCGGTATCATCATTTATTTGCAGATGTTCTTCAAACAAAAATGAGAAACTTTTATAGTGAGGAACAAGTGAGAGCGGTTTGTCAAAAAGCAGGAACACTTTTTCGTGAAAAGGGCGATTATATTTCGGCCATTGAGTTAGTTTTGCAGCACCAAATTTTTGATTTGGCGGATTCATGGATTACTGCCTACCTTGTAGATATTTTCACTACAGGTCAAACAACTACATTTATTAGATGGGTGGATACCCTTCGAAAAAATAAATATCCCCTTCCCTATGAAACTCTTGTTATGTACACGATCGCTCTAACCTCAATTCCTGAATTACAGGCAGCTCAACAAATAATTGATGAACTTGAACAAAGGCATGCTGCTGATCGATGGATGGAACATGCTGATCATCAAGGAGTTGTTAGTATCTTCACTACCTTAAAAGCATATGTGCTTATGACGATCGGTGATAATCCTGAGAAAGTGGTAGAGATAATAGTAACACAGCTTAAAACAGGGCGGACAAGTTCCCGCTGGGATCATATTCCGATTCAATACAATCAGTTTGAACCAAAATTATCCAGAACATTAATGGGAGCAAAGGGAAAGCTATCTCCAGTAAATCATGCAATTGCGTTCGCAGATTTCCTGCGTCAAAGCGATTTTAAAGAACAGAATATGATGGGATACAGCTACGGGGTGTTAGCTGAGATCATGTACGAGGCGAATTTGCTTGAAGATGCATTACATGAAATAGAAGGCGGTTTGAAATATGCCCATCGTTTTCAGGACGCGGGATTATCCATTCCTCTGTATATATTAAAAAGCAGGATTTATGCTGCAATGAAACAATTCACCGCTGCTCAGGCCGTGTTGGATCATGCCATGCAGGGTGTGAATGAGTGGTATTGGATTCGTTCATTGCAAGCGATGAAGGCGCATTGTTATTTGATGGAATCCAACATAAAAAAAGCCGAGGCAGAACTGTTCAAAACAAAAAGGCCGGACATGTTAAAAATCGAGTTGGGCCAAGAACTCTGGCTTCTCGTATACGTCCGATATTTACTGGCAACGAATCACGTTCAAGAGGCTTTGCCAATCATTATTCGTGTAAAGGAAAAAGCGTTAATCGAGAATCAAATTTCAACGATTATCGAAGCATCATTACTTGAAGCACTATGCTATATGAAAGTGCATCATAATTCATTAGCCTTCAGCACCATCCATAAAGCAATGGAGTTAGGCGTAACCTATTGCTACAAAAGAACTTTTTCGGATGAGCTGGATCTGATCCCGTTACTAAAAAAATATGCAGATTTTCGGCAAAAGAATGGAACTGAAGAGTGGCAATCTGTTCCCCTCACCGCTATTGAAGAGTTATTAAATCATGGTTACAAGCATACCGAGACATTCAGGATACATTTACTCACCCCCCGTGAAAGGGATGTACTCCGTTTGTTAGCCAGTGGTGCTTCGAACCGAGAGATCGCAGCGAAACTTTTTCTATCGGAAGGAACGATACGAGTCTATTTAACGACTATTTACAGCAAGCTTGAAGTTCAATCTCGAACTCAAGCAATTTTACTTGCGAAAGAATGGGATCTATAAGCCAACTTTCAGGATCCGCTAACATTCATATAAGCCTTTATTTGCTAGCACATCTTATTCCGGGATGTGTTTTTTCATTTATAGGCAAACAGGAAAAACATAATGATCAAGTATTAACATTCCTCAATATCGGGATGGAAAGAAAATGGTATATATTATAAAAAACGCCTTTACCTTGTATAGTAATGGAGGGAAAGTTAGTGGTTAAATTGGATCAAGAATGGGTGAAATTAATTTATGAAGCAAAAGAATTGGGTCTAAGCATTCGGGATGTAGAAGCATTTTTACTTAATCAGCTTAAAAAAACCGAAAAAGAGATTCGCCATCATTAACATGCATATTCCACACATCAGGGGCCTCGAAGGTCTTTTTTTTGATCTATTCCCCCCACTTGCCACAAGTATCAGAACTTATCCTTATATACCTGAAAAATAGAAGAAGACGAACTTCAAAAGTTCGTCTTCTTCATGTAATCTGAATCGGCAAAAAAACGGTATGCAGATGGTTTTTGCTGCCTATTCGTATCAGTCAAATCCTTTGTTACCAAGGATTACAGCCGATTTAACCGATAGACCCTTCCATCTCGAACTTGATCAGGCGGTTCATTTCAACGGCATATTCCATCGGCAGTTCTTTTGTGAACGGCTCGATGAAGCCCATGACGATCATTTCGGTCGCTTCTTCTTCGGAAACGCCGCGGCTCATCAAGTAGAAAAGTTGTTCTTCTGATACCTTCGACACTTTCGCTTCGTGCTCGAGTGAAATGTTGTCGTTCAAAATTTCGTTGTATGGAATCGTGTCGGAAGTCGATTTGTTGTCCATGATCAATGTGTCGCACTCGATGTTGGAACGTGCGCCATCCGCTTTGCGTCCGAAGTGGACGATTCCGCGGTAAGTCACTTTTCCGCCATGCTTGGAAATTGATTTGGACACGATTGTAGATGACGTGTTCGGTGCCAAGTGCATCATTTTTGCGCCTGCATCCTGATGCTGGCCCTTTCCTGCCAATGCAATCGACAATGTCAATCCGCGAGCGCCTTCGCCTTTCAGCAGGACAGCCGGGTATTTCATCGTCAGCTTCGAACCGATGTTGCCGTCGATCCATTCCATTGTTGCGCGCTCTTCGCAGACTGCACGCTTTGTTACGAGGTTAAAGACGTTGTTCGCCCAGTTTTGGATCGTTGTGTAACGGCAGTATGCGTCTTTTTTGATGATGATTTCAACAACTGCACTATGCAAAGAATTCGTTGTGTAGACAGGTGCTGTACAGCCCTCTACATAGTGGACAGAAGCTCCTTCATCAACGATGATGAGCGTCCGCTCGAATTGGCCCATATTCTCGGAGTTGATCCGGAAATAAGCTTGCAGCGGTGTGTCAACTTTCACGCCAGGCGGCACGTATATGAACGATCCGCCGGACCAGACAGCAGAGTTCAGCGCGGCAAATTTATTGTCTGTCGGCGGAATGACTGTTGCCCAGTGCTCACGGAAAATGTCTTCATTTTCACGGAGCGCGGAGTCTGTATCTTTAAAGACGATCCCCATATTTTCAAGATCTTCTTTCATGTTGTGGTAGACCACTTCTGATTCATACTGAGCTGATACACCGGCAAGATATTTCTGCTCAGCTTCAGGAATACCAAGCTTATCAAATGTGCGCTTGATCTCTTCCGGCACCTCATCCCAGCTTCGCTCAGCCTGTTCGGACGGTTTTACATAGTAAGTGATTTCGTCAAAGTTCAAGGAAGACAGATCGCCGCCCCATTGTGGCATCGGCATTTTATAAAAGTGTTCCAGTGACTTCAGGCGGAAATCGAGCATCCATTGCGGCTCTTCCTTCATTTTTGAAATCTCTTCAACGATTTCGCGCGTCAATCCCCGCTTTGAGCGGAAAATGGAGACGTCTTTGTCGCTGAAGCCATATTTGTAATCTCCGATATCTGGAGCTTTCTTAGCCATACATCATTCCTCCATTCAATTATTCCCGTTCTCCAGTCCTTTTTCCAAGGCCTTCCATGCAAGGGTTGCACATTTGATCCGGGCCGGGAATTTGGCGACACCCTGGAGTGCCTCCATGTCGCCGAGGTCAAGGTTCCCCTCGTCATATTCTTTCCCTTGGATCATTTCCGAAAAGATATGCGAGAGCTCAATGGCATCGCTGACGTCCTGCCCGATGACCGTCTGTGTCATCATCGATGCGGACGCCATGGAAATGGAACACCCTTCCCCATCGAACTTGGCGTCGGTCACTTTCCCGTCTTCGACTTTCATCGTCAGCCGGATCCGGTCGCCGCATGTCGGGTTGTTCATGTCGACTGTCATGCTTCCATCCTCTAGGGTGCCTTTATTCCGCGGGTTTTTATAATGGTCCATAATGACTTGTCGGTAGAGGGTATCCAAGTTATTAAAAGACATTCGTGAAATACTCCTTTGTTTTAACAAGCCCTTCTACAAGCCTGTCGATGTCTTGTTCCGTGTTGTATAGGTAAAAGCTGGCTCTCGCTGTTGCCGACACTTCAAGCCATTTCATCAGCGGCTGTGCACAGTGGTGACCGGCCCTGACAGCAATCCCTTCGGAGTCAAGCACAGTAGCCACATCGTGCGGATGAACATCGTCAAGGTTAAACGTGATAACACCCGCACGGCGGTCCGCCTCTTTCGGTCCGTAAATTGTGCAGCCTTCGATCGCAGACATCTTCTCCAAGGCATATGCGGCAAGTTTATGCTCATGCTCAAGGATGGTATCCAGCCCTACCTCGTTCAAAAAGTCGATGGCAGCGCCGAGCCCGATTGCTCCGGCAATGATCGGCGTGCCGGCTTCGAACTTCCAAGGAAGCTCTTTCCAGGTCGACTCCTGCAAGCCGACAAAGTCGATCATTTCTCCGCCAAACTCGACCGGCTCCATCTCCTCCAGCAGCTCGCGCTTGCCATACAATACGCCGATGCCAGTCGGGCCGCACATTTTATGACCCGAAAAAGCGAAGAAGTCGCAATCAAGATCCTGGACGTCCACTTTCATATGCGGAGCGCTCTGTGCACCGTCTACGACCATGATGGCTCCGTTGCGATGGGCAATCTCTGCGATTTCTTTCACAGGATTGATGATGCCGAGCACATTTGAGACCTGCATAACTGAAACAATTTTTGTTTTTGCTGTGATGATCTTCTCGGCTTCTTCCATATCAATCGTGCCATCCGCCAGAAGCGGCAAATACTTCAGTACCGCTCCTGTCTTCTTGGCAAGCTGCTGCCAAGGGATGATGTTGCTGTGGTGCTCCATATAGGTTATGACAATTTCATCGCCTTCCCGCACATTGGCAGGCCCGTAGGACGCGGCAACCATATTGATGGCTGTTGTCGTTCCGCGGGTGAAGATGACTTCCGCCGAAGAGTTGGCATTGATAAATTTGCGTACCTTTTCCCGCGCGCCTTCATAACGGTCTGTCGCTCTCGTTCCGAGGGTATGGACTCCGCGGTGGACATTCGAATTGTATCCGCGGTAATAGTCGTCAACTGCTTCAATCACCTGTATAGGCTTTTGAGAGGTCGCAGCACTGTCGAGATAGACGAGCGGGTGCCCATTTACTTCCTGGTCCAGGATTGGAAATAGTTTGCGAACCTCGGATCTATTCATTATCTGACTTTCCTTTCGATAATATCAGTCAGCTGATTCTTAACTGCTTCAATCGGCAGCTTCTCAACGACCGGCGCAAGGAAGCCATGAATGACAAGTCTCTCTGCTTCGGCCTGTGTGATTCCGCGGCTCATCAGATAGTAAAGCTGGAGCGGATCAACACGTCCGACAGAGGCTGCGTGGCCGGCCATTACGTCATCTTCATCAATCAAAAGAATCGGGTTCGCGTCGCCGCGTGCTTTCTCGCTGAGCATCAATACACGGGATTCCTGCACAGCATTTGATTTGGTTGCTCCATTTTCAATCTTTCCAATTCCGTTGAAAATGGATGTAGCAGCATCTTTCATAACGCCATGCTTCAAAATAAAGCCTTCTGTATTTTTGCCATGATGGACAATGCTTGTCGTGAAGTTCTGGGTTTGCTTGCCCCGGCCGACAACGACGGTTTTCGCATGGCTGTTTGAGCCGTCGCCCATCAGGTTTGTTGTGTTTTCAAAAATGGTATGGCTGTCATTCATCATGCCGAGCGCCCAATCGATGTTCGCATCACGGCCTGTCGTTCCGCGGCGATTGACATAGACTGTAGCCCCTGCAGGAAGAGTATCGACACAGCCGAAGACAATTTTCGCATTGTCTTTGGCAATCACTTCCGCCACAATGTTGATAACACTGTCCTCAACCGTTTCATTCGTGGACACATAGTTTTCCACGAATGTGACCGAACTGTTGTCGTCTGCAACGACGAGCACATGGTTAAACATAGCTGCTTCCGCATCGTCGTAAATATATACTGCTTGGATCGGTTCCGTAACTTCCACATTCTTTGGAATGTAAAGGAAGGCACCGCCATTCAATAGAGCAGCATGCAAAGCGGTCAGCTTATGTTCATCCGTCTTTACGGCTTCTGTCATGAAATATTTTTGCAGCAGATCGCCATGTTCTTTTGCTGCTGTGAAAATATCAGTGAAAATAACGCCCTGAGCTTTCAATGTCTCTGATAGTGAGAGGTATGCAGCAGAACCGTTATGCTGGATATACAGATTCTCATTGCCCGCCTCAGTATTGACAGCCGCTTTTGCTGCTTCAGGCAGTTCCTCAAGCGAAGAAAGGGTGCGGCCCTCCGCATGATGCTTGGCGAATTCAGTGAAATTCCAATTGGCAATCTTCGTTTTGTCCGGTCTTGGAAGCGGGAGTTCCTCCGCTTTCGCAAATGCATTCGTGCGGAGCTCCGTCAGCCAGGCCGGCTCGCCTTTTTCAGTAGAAAAAGAGCGAATATAATCCTGATCTATTGTCATTTTTGTTTTGATTGTCATCATGATCCTCCTAACACTTATGCTTCTTGGCCGACAGTTTCGTCTTCGATGCCCAGTTCTGCCTTGATCCAATCATAACCTTCCGCTTCAAGGCGCTGTGCCAGTTCCGGACCTCCGGATTTGACTACACGGCCCTGCATCATGACATGCACGAAGTCAGGTGTGATGTAGTTAAGAAGACGCTGATAGTGAGTGATGATCATGCAGCCGAAATCTGGGGAGCGCATTTCATTGATCCCTTTGGAAACGACTTTCAATGCATCGATGTCAAGGCCGGAGTCGATTTCATCAAGGATAGCGATTTTCGGCTCAAGCATCATAAGCTGAAGGATTTCGTTGCGTTTCTTTTCACCGCCCGAGAAGCCTTCATTCAAATAACGCTGCGCCATGTTCGGATCCATTTCGAGCAGCTCCATTTTCTTGTCCATCTCACGGATGAATTTCATCAATGAGACTTCCTGTCCCTCTTCTCTGCGGGCATTGATAGAAGAACGGAGGAAATCGGCATTGGTTACACCGCTGATCTCACTTGGATACTGCATGGCGAGGAACAGGCCTGCACGAGCGCGCTCGTCAACTTCCATTTCCAGCACGTCTTCACCGTCAAGTGTAATCGTCCCTTTTGTAACTTCGTATTTCGGATGACCCATGATAGCAGCTGACAATGTGGACTTCCCTGTTCCGTTTGGTCCCATTACTGCATGGATTTCTCCGCCTTTTATTTCAAGGTTTACACCCTTAAGAATTTCTTTTCCTTCGATCTCCACGTGAAGATCTTTGATTGTTAAAGTTGAAGCCATGATCATACCTCCGTTATATAGAAAGTGTTTTATTTTGCTGAGTTCATTCTCAATTTATTCTCAATACTTATCTTATCTCATATTAAAATTATTATCAACTAGCAGAGAGAATTGATGACGGAAAAACGGCCCGCCCGTTTAGGCGCGCCGTTTTTCCGCTTGTTCTTGTTTCTTCTTATATATTCGTATGTGTTGTCCGTAATAGGTTTGCCGTCATTTTTTGTGAATCGGCGTATTCCTGTTCTCGCCTTTTCTCGATTCTCATCCTCACCAAATGTTCCTGTTTGTACCTTTCGTAACCCACGCCGTGGGCTCCGTGCATCGCTTTTTCCATACAGTTGGTGTATTCCAGATCGAGCGTATTAATAAAAAACCAATCCCTTCATTTATTCAGACTGAGTTCAGCCTGATTTTTTTGGCACATTGTAGCCATACCCTTTGCGAGAACGGATAAACCATTATTTTTCTGATACCGGAACAACCGAACCATCCCACTCTTCAAGGATGAAATCTTGAATTTCTTTGGAATGAAGCACTTCAACAAGCGCTTTGATCCTCTCGTCATTCTCATCGCCTTTGCGGACTGCGATTACGTTAACATATGGAGAATCTTTATCTTCAATAGCAATCGAATCTTTTAAAGGATTCAACTTTGCATCAATAGCATAGTTAGAGTTGATCAAAACTGCATCGCCTTCATCGTTATTATAGATTTGCGGAAGCAATGCTGCTTCATACTCATAAGAGAATTTCAGTTTTTTCGGATTGTCTTCGATGTCTTCAATATGCGCTTCTGTCTTTTCCACGCCGTCTTTCAGCTTGATCAGCCCTTCTTTTTCAAGTAAGGAAAGCATGCGGCCATGGTCTGCAACAGAGCTGCTCATGATAATTTCCGCACCGTCAGGCAGTTCATCAAGTGATTTATACTTTTTGGAGTATACACCAATCGGCTCGATATGAATACCCCCGGCATTCACAAAATCATAACCGTGATCAGCCATTTGGCTCTTCAAATACGGGATGTGCTGAAAGTAGTTTGCGTCAATTTCCTTCGATTCCAATGCTTCGTTCGGCAAAACATAGTCCTGGAACACTTCAACTTCCAAATCAATGCCTTTATCCTTCAAAAGCGGTTTCGCCTTTTCAAGAATCTCGGCATGCGGCACATTTGAAGCCCCGACGATCAGCTTGCTGCTTTCCTTTTCCCCTGCAGATTCACTTCCGCTATTTCCATCAGATGATTCATTCTTATCCCCGCCAGTTCCGCATGCTGCGAGTGCAGCAGCCAAAACAAGGACAAACAGACCCAGTAGCCACTTCTTCATTTTCTCTTCTCCTCCGTCGACAGGCGCGTTCAGCGCTTATCTAGTTTTTTTGTAATGAAATCTCCAATGAATTGGATGATAAACACGATTACCAGTACGATGATTGTTGCCACAAGCGTGACATCGTGTCTCGTCCGCTGGAATCCTTCCAGATAGGCAAGGTTCCCGAGACCGCCTGCGCCGATTACCCCAGCCATTGCCGTATAACCGACAAGAGCGATCGCTGTAACTGTAATCCCAGATATGAGCGCCGGCATTGACTCTGGCAGCAATACTTTAAAGATGATTGTACTTGTTTTTGCACCCATTGCTTTTGCCGCTTCAATCACGCCCTTGTCAATCTCGCGCAGCCCGATTTCCACCATCCTTGCATAGAAAGGAGCAGCACCGATGATTAGCGACACCAAAGCGGCATTTTCACCCCTCATCGTACCGAGCAGGAATTTCGTAAACGGGATGAGCAGCACAATCAAAATGATGAAAGGAATCGATCTGAATATGTTGACGACTGCTGACGTGACCGTGTTTAGAAATCCGTTTTGCCAAATATTCCCCTTTGATGAAAGGAAGAGCAGCAGACCAAGCGCAATGCCTAGGATAAATGTTGCCACTACGGACATTCCCGTCATGTAGAGCGTCTGCTTTGTAGCAATCCACATTTTCGCCCAATCGACATTAGGCAGTAATGTCTCAAACATTTGCACTCACCGCCTCTACGCCGACTTCCTGTACGTGCAAAAATTCCATCGCCCGGTTAAGCTCAGCTTCATCCCCGTCAATGTGGACATACAGCACACCGTATGCTCCATTCTGCGTTTGGGATATATTTCCTTGCAGAATGCTGACGGTCAGCTCGAACCCTCTGATCAATTCAGTGATGACCGGCTGCTCGGCAGCTTTTCCGAAAAAGGTCAGCTTGATGGTTTTCCCATCCGGGCTGCCTGCCAGAGGAGCTTCGGAAGCTTCATCCGACTCGTTTCGGCCCGATACCTGTTTGACGAACTTCTTTGTGATGTCGGCTTTCGGCTGCCTGAAAATATCGAGCACATTTCCAACTTCAACGACACGGCCGCTCTCCATCACCGCTACCCGGTGGCAGATCTTCCGGATGACGTGCATTTCATGCGTGATCAGCACGATTGTCAGGCCAAATTCTTTATTGATGCTGACAAGCAGGTCGAGGATCGACTCTGTCGTTTGCGGGTCGAGTGCTGATGTCGCTTCATCACAAAGGAGAACCTTCGGATTATTGGCCAGCGCTCTGGCAATGCCGACACGCTGCTTCTGGCCGCCGCTCAACTGCTGAGGGTACGCATCCTCCCGGCCATCCAATCCGACGAGACGGATTAACTCCTTTACCCGCTTCTTCCTCTCCTGTGCAGGAACCCCTGCGATTTCAAGTGGAAAAGCGATATTCTCGCCTACCGTCCGCGACCAAAGCAGATTAAAATGCTGGAATATCATCCCGATATTTTGTCTCGCTTTCCGCAATTCGCCGCCCTTAATCTTCGAAACTTCCATTCCTTCGACAGAGACGGAACCGGACGTTGGAATCTCCAATCCGTTCAGCATACGGATGAGCGTACTTTTTCCGGCTCCAGAATATCCGATTACCCCGAAAATCTCTCCTTTTTGAATATCGAGCGAGACTTCGTCAACCGCTTGGATTTCGCCGCTTTTTGTTGTAAAAAGCTTACTGGCATTTTTAATACTAATCATAAGCTCACCCAATTTCCCAAAAAAATAAAAAGCCTTCCAGCATAAGAGCAGAAAGGCGTAGGTTCGTAGTAAGTCCTTTCTCATCTCTCCGAGCAAATTGCTCAGTGTGAATTGGCACCATTTCAATAAATTGACGGTTGCCGGGTATCATCGGGCACATCCCTCCACCTCTCTCGATAAGAGTAACAATATTAAATTACTTTAGCTATACATGTGATTTTAGCATGGGGGTTTTTATTCGTCAACTTGATCGGTCAGAAAAAAAGATTCCACCCTTCCCTTTTTCTTCTAGCCGAGATAGCTGCGGATTTTTTCCTGGAGGTAAGGGACCGAGTGAAACGCGTAGATTTTTTCTTGCAACTGGCCATTTTGAAAAATGAGGAGGCAAGGAACACTTTCTATCTGAAAACGCTCCGCAATCTCAGGCAGATAGTTTAAGTCGGCCTTCCCAAACCGTGCCTCAGGAATCAGATAGGAAGTAACCTCTATCATTTTCCCGGCTACCTGGCATGTTCCGCATAGAGGGGTGTATAAATAGACGAGGACGGTTTCCTCGCCTTCACTTGAACTTATGATTTCTTCTTTTGTCCATTCTTCCATAGATGCAGTTCATCCTTCCAAAAATTCAGCATGGACATCAATGCCTGCGCTGATCAGCACCGAAGCAAGATGGCGATATGGCGCGGCAGCTACTTCTTTAAAGGTCCTGTCGATATACATATGGCTTGCTTCCGGAAATTCGCGTCGGAATTGCTTACGCAAACTCTCTCCGGAGGCATCGGCGTCGACAAGAATATAAATGTCTTTTCCGTCCATCTCATCAATCAGTTCATCAAGCCGGGCCATGCTGATTGTCCCGTTCGTGCAAATGATTTGAACCGGTTCACTGATGATTTTCCGAATCTTTTTCTTGTCGCTTAAACCCTCTACAATGATGACCTTTTCCGGATCTATGTCCATTCCTTCATCTCCATGGCAATGTTCATATATGAAAAGCAATGCACCTGGATGGCAGTCCGGGTGCATACTGTATTAGGCTTCGTTTGTCATATTGCTGTATTCTTCTGCAGTCATAAGACTTTCAAATTCACCGCGGTCGGATGGTTCGATGACGATCATCCACGCTTTTTCATATGGTGATTCGTTTACGAATTCAGGGCTGTCGCTCAGTTCTTCATTCACTTCGACAACTTTGCCGCTGATCGGAGCATAGAGCTCTGATACTGTTTTAACGGATTCCACGCTGCCGAACGGCTCGTCCGCTGTCACTGTGTCACCCACTTCAGGAAGCTCGACAAAAACGATGTCGCCAAGCTCGGCTTGGGCAAAATGTGTGATGCCGATGCGGACCTTGTCCCCTTCTTCTTTTACCCATTCATGTTCTTCGGAGTATTTCAATTCATTTGGTGTGCTCATCCATATCCCTCCATCCTTTTCTTCTATTTAAATGTACATAATGCAGGTCGGTAAATCAAGAGAACAATCTATCGTTCACTTGCCTGCTTTTCCCCATTGCTCCGCAAATTGCTCTTCGTTAAACCCGACGGTTACTCTTTCGCCGTCTGTGACGATCGGCCGTTTCAGCAGCATCCCGTCGCTTGCCAGCCATTCGAACATTTCATCCTGCGAAGCCGTTTTGATTTTATCCTTCAATCCCAATTCCCTGTACTTTTGCCCGCTTGTGTTGAAAAACTTCTTCAATTCCAATCCGCTCTTCTCGTACAGGACACGAATCTCCTCTTTTGTCGGTGTTTCTTCTACTATATGTATCTCCTCAAAGCTGATCCCGTGCTCCTCAAGCCACTTTTTGGCTTTCCGGCATGTACCGCACGGCGGGTAGGAATAGACTTTCAGCAATGCAATCGTCTCCTTCATACTATAGTTGCGGGGCAGCCCGCACAGGAAAATACCGGCCGACTGGCGGCCGGTATTGCTTATAGATTATACGATATAGCGTTCTGCTTCAATCAAACGGTCTGCCGCTTCTCGTTTTTTCGCAATCACATTGATTGGCGTGTGGCGAAGAAGTTTGCGGAGCGCTGAATTCATCATTCGGAATGTATCACCGCTTTCGATGGCGACAAGGCTTTCTTTTGCCAGCTGTTCAACTGTTACAATCGAATCCTGGCAGAAGATTTCAGAATACAGAAGCTTTTGCTTGTTCTTTTCCAGTCCGTTCTTGGCGATCGCTTTTTCCGTACGCAGTACGGCCGACTCCATTGCATAGGCAAGGGATACAATGTCTGCCAGCTTTGCAAGAATCTCCTGCTCTTGCTCCAGCTGCTGGCCATATTTCTGTGCAGCCAGGCCGGCAATCATCAAAGCGGCTTTTTTTGCACCTTGGACAAGCTGCTTTTCCTGTGCAAGCGGCTCATCACCCGGCTCTTCCGGCATCAGCATCATCAGTTCCTCTTGCAGGGATTGGGCTTTTTCCAGTAGAGGCAATTCCCCTTTAAACGCCTTCTTCAGGAATGTGCCTGGGACGATTAAGCGATTGATTTCATTCGTTCCTTCAAAAATCCGGTTGATCCTGGAGTCGCGGTATGCACGTTCAATCTCGTATTCTTGCATATATCCGTACCCGCCATGGATCTGAACGCCTTCATCGACAATATGATCAAGGACTTCGGAGGCGAACACTTTGTTCAGCGAGCATTCGATTGCATATTCGGCGATGGCATTTGCTACTTCAGCGCCGTCCTTCACTTGCTCGTCCGTCAGCTGCCCCATCCGCTCCTCGAAAAGACCGACTGTCCGATAAACGGAGCTCTCGGCTGCGTACAACTCCGAAGCAAGCGTTCCGAATTTTTCTTTCGTCAGGTTGAACTGGGAAATCGGCGTTTTGAATTGTTTTCTTTGGTTGGCATATTGCAACGTGATTTCAAGCGCACGCTTCGATGCTCCGACTGAGCCCACACCCAGTTTGTAGCGGCCGATATTCAAAATATTGAAGGCGATCTTATGACCTTTGCCAATCTCGCCAAGCAGGTTCACTACCGGAACTTCAGCATCTTCCAAAATCAACGTTCTCGTTGACGAGCTCTTGATCCCCAGCTTCTTTTCTTCCGGGCCGGTCGATACGCCCGGATATTCCCTTTCTACAATAAAAGCGGTGAATTTCTCGCCGTCAATTTTTGCATAAACAACGAATACGTCAGCAAAAGCAGAGTTTGTAATCCATTGTTTTTCACCGTTCAGAATGTAATGTGTGCCCGCTTCGTTCAATTTCGCAGTCGTTTTGGCACCAAGCGCATCAGATCCTGAACCAGGCTCTGTCAATGCATAGGCAGCAAGCAAATCCCCTGAAGCCAGCTTCGGCAAATATTTTTGTTTCTGTTCTTCATTTCCGAATAGGACGATCGGCAAGGAGCCGATGCCGACATGGGCGCCGTGGGAAAGCGAAAATCCGCCTGCACGTGCCATTTTTTCTGTGATCAGGGCAGAGCTGACCTTGTCGAGTGCGAGGCCGCCGTATTCTTCAGGCACATCCGCACCAAGCAGTCCGAGTTCTCCTGCTTCTTTGAGAAGCCTTACTGTCCGGTCGAACTCATGGTTTTCCAAATATTCCACTTCAGGGAGAACTTCATTGACGACGAAGTCCTCGCTCGTTTTTGCAATCATTTTATGCTCATCCGTGTAATCATCCGGAGTGAATACTTGCTCAGGTGTAATATCCTCGATTAGAAAAGCGCCGCCTTTAACCAATTTCGAAGTTTCGTTTGTCATACTTCTTCTCCTCCTTATGTTCCTTCATTTATAATAGTTCGAATACGCCTGCTGCTCCCATTCCTCCGCCGATGCACATCGTCACGACACCGAACTGGACATCGCGGCGCTTCATCTCATGAGCGAGCGATAATGTAAGCTTCGTTCCCGTACAGCCAAGCGGATGGCCAAGTGCAATCGCTCCTCCGTTCACATTGACAATCTCCTCATTGATTCCCAATTGACGGATGACTTGGATCGACTGGGAGGCGAACGCCTCATTCAATTCAAAAAGCCCAATATCCGAGAGTTCAAGTCCTGCAAGCTTCAGTGCCTTCGGTATTGCTTCTACCGGCCCAATTCCCATAATTTCCGGCGGAACCCCAGCTACTGCGAACGAGTGGAACTTCGCCATTGGGGCAAGGCCGAGCGAATTCGCCTTTTCCCTGTCCATCACCATGACAGCTGCAGCACCATCGCTTGTTTGCGAGGAGTTTCCGGCTGTCACTGTACCTGTAATAGAGAATGCGGGGCGCAGCTTTCCGAGCACTTCCATATTTGTACCTGGGCGGACCCCCTCATCTGTTGTAAACTCGATTTTCCGTTCTTTCAGCTTATGGTCTGCCCCGACCGTCCGCTGAATCACTTCAACAGGAACGATTTCATCGGCAAATTTACCTTCTGCAATCGCCTTAGCGGCTTTTTCATGGCTGCGGACGGCAAATGCATCTTGGTCTTCCCGCGATATGCCGAATTTCTTCGCCACTTCTTCCGCCGTATGGCCCATGCCCATATAGTACTCAGGCGCTGTCTCGGCAAGTTTGATGTTCGGCCGGACATTATGTCCCATCATCGGGACGAGGCTCATCGATTCGGCACCGCCGGCGATGATCGTGTCGGACGCACCGAGCATGATCCTTTCCGCAGCATAAGCGATCGACTGAAGCCCCGAAGAGCAATATCGGTTGATTGTGATAGCCGGGACGGTATCCGGAAGGCCTGCAAGCCCGCCGATATTCCGTGCCATGTTCAAGCCCTGTTCTGCTTCCGGCATCGCACAGCCAAAGATCAGATCATCAATATTCCCTTCGTAATTCCCCGCACGCTTCAATGTTTCCTTTACTGCCAGAGCGCCCAGATCATCGGGACGCGTATGGGCAAGTGTTCCTTTTTTCGCTCTGCCGACTGGTGTTCTTGCACCTGCTACTATGACCGCTTCACGCATGTTGATCCCCCTCTTTTCCTCTTAAACTGTCAATCAATTTCTTAATGGCTTACCCTTCACAAGCATATGCTGCATCCGCTGCTGGCTCTTCGGTTCAGCGACAAGGCTCAGGAATGCCTCGCGTTCAAGGTCGAGCAAGTATTGCTCATCGACTTCCGTGCCGTACGGTACATTGCCTCCAGCGATCACATATGCGAGCTTTTTGGCGAGCTTCATATCATGTTCTGAGATATAGCCCGAAAGCTTCATTGCTTCTGCGCCAAGCAGCAGCGCCGCATAGCCGGTTTCCCCTGTTACCGGAACTTTCCCGCGGACTGGCGGTTTATAGCCTTCTTCATATAGCGCGAGTACCGCTTGCTTCGCATCGTAAATCTGATGGTCACCGTTTGCGCTGATGGCATCCCGGCAGCCGAGGAAGCCGTTTTCTCTTGCTTCTGCTGCAGATGTAGATACTTTCGCTGTGGCAATTGTTTCGAATACATGGATTGCAACTTTCTGCAGGTCGACTTCAATGCCTTTCGGCAGCTCCCGCAGCGTCTTCATATAGAGTTCCTTATTGCCCCCACCGCCTGGGATGAGACCGACGCCCGCTTCCACTAGGCCCATATATGTTTCCGGTGCAGCCTGGATTTTCGCCGCCGGAAGACAAACTTCGGAGCCTCCGCCGAGTGTCATGCCAAACGGTGCAGCAACAACAGGTTTCGAGCTGTATTTGATTTTCAGCATCGCCTGCTGGAACTGGCGGACAATCATATCAATCTCAAAAATATCGTCATCCTGAGCCGCCATCAGGATCATTGCCAAATTGGCTCCGACGCAGAAGTTTTTCGCCTGATTTCCAATGACGAGGCCTTTATAGTTTTTCTCAGTCTCTTCTACCGCATAATTGATCATTTGGACGATATCGAAGCCGATCGCATTATTTGGCGAATGGAATTCAAGCAGGACGACTCCGTCTCCAAGATCAATCAGGCTGGCACCTGTATTTTTCTTAAGCAGCTTTCCCTGTTTCTTCAATAGATCCAGTTTAATTGCCTTCGGATTCGCAACTACTTCTTTATACTCTCCGTTATGGTAAAAATATTCTTTGCCTTCCTCCTCTTTGTAGAAAGAAGTGATTCCGTTTTCGAGCATTTCCTTTACCCAGGACGGAACGGACAAGCCTTCTTTTTCCATCTTTTCAACGGACTTACCGACACCGAGTGCGTCCCATGTCTCAAACGGTCCCATCTTCCAGCCGAAGCCCCATTTCATCGCTTGATCAATTGATACGATGTCGTCAGCGATGTCACCGAGCAGCTCTGCCGAAATGGCGAGGACTGGAGCAGTAATATTCCATAATAGCTTTCCGGCACGGTCATCTGAATACATAAGCGCTTTCATTTTGCGCGCTGTGCCTTTTTCTTGCTTTGCCATTTCAAGGGCAGGCGTTTTCAGCTTCTTTCTTTCCTCGTATTCCAGCGTTTCCGGATTCAATTCGAGGATCTCCTTGCCCTTCTTCAGATAAAAGCCTTGGCCGGATTTGCTGCCAAGCCAACCGTTGTCACGCATCTTCAGCATGAATTCCGGTACTTCAAAAACCTTCTTCTCTTCCCCATCCACTTGTTCGTGGACATTGTTGGCTACATGGATGAACGTATCCAATCCGACCACATCAAGCGTGCGGAAAGTGGCACTTTTCGGCCGGCCGATCAGTGTGCCTGTAATCGAATCTACCTCACCGACACTGAAACCGCCTTTTTGCATTTCACGGACCGTGATGAGCAAGCCATACGTTCCGATGCGGTTGGCAATGAAGTTCGGCGTATCTTTGGCGATAACGACACCCTTTCCGAGCACGTCTTCACCGAATTCCTTCATGAATGACACCACTTCAGGGTTTGTATGTTTTGCCGGAATCACTTCAAGCAGTTTCAGATAGCGCGGCGGATTAAAAAAGTGTGTGCCGAGAAAATGTTTTTGGAAATCGTCGGATCGGCCTTCAGCCATCGCATTAACAGAAATTCCTGATGTATTGGAACTGATGATTGTTCCCGGCTTGCGGACCTTGTCGATCTTTTCGAAAAGCTCTTTTTTCACTGCCAAGTTTTCGACAACTACTTCAATGATCCAATCCACATCAGCCAGCTTCTCGAGGTCATCCTCAAGGTTTCCTGCCTCAATCAATTGAAGGCTATCTTTGCTTGTAAGCGGGGCAGGTTTTTGCTTCACCAGTTTCTGTATGGCCGATTGGGCAAATTTATTTCTGAATGCTTTGCTCTCCTCTGTCAGCCCCTTCTTTTCATCCTCGGCTGTCAATTCCTTTGGTACGATATCAAGCAGCAGCGTCTGTATGCCCGTATTCGCCAAATGGGCGGCGATGCCGGAACCCATGACACCCGAGCCGAGGACAGCTGCCTTTTTAATCTGGATCGTCAATGCAAATTCCCCCTTCAAATACTTTTGAATGAATACTCATTCATTTTCATATTAAAAAAAATTGATTCGAATGAGTTTGCCTATATTTACTATAGCGAAAATAATTCTGGCTTGCAATCGTTTACTTCATATTTTTTTTATTTTTGAAATTAACAGTAATCCTCTCTTTATCTTTTGTCCGCTGCCCACCTGCACATAAAAACCATTTGTGGAAGCCATGATAAGCATGACAATGAAAAAAGGAGGCTATATGATGGACCAACAGACATCCCAGGGGCTTAGCGGCTCACAGCAGCAGCCGCTTATGGAACAGCCGCCGCATGTGATCACCACGAAAGACTTCGCCTATATCAATGATATGCTCGCGTGGAATCTGCTTGCGATGAAAAAGGCCCATTTCGCCGCCGGCCAATGCCAAAGCAGCGATGTTGTGGCAGCAATCAATGAATGCGGAAAAATGCATCAGCGTCATTATCAAATGCTTACTGCCCATCTGCAGGAAAAACAGCATAACAATCAAATCACACAATAGGAGGTGTTCCCATGCCGAATAAAATCCAAAATCCTGCAACCCAATTGCAGAAAACGCCAGAAATGAACGAACGTGACTGGATCAACGATATGCTTTCAACTGAAAAATACATGAACCGTTCGTATGCCGTCGCGCTCCACGAAGCGAGCCATCAGCATTTATACGATGACTTGTTGACCATCTTCAACGAGACCCAGCATGCCCAGCGGAAACTGTTCGAAACCATGTTCAAACACGGCTGGTACGGCTTCGAAGCTCAGAATGAGCAGAAAATTCAGCAATCATACGAGCAGCACACTGGCTACTCATCGCAATTCCCTTATGGGAATGGACAACTGCAATAACGATTGCAAAAAACTCGCTTACTCGCATGACCTGTGCACCTTTGAAGACAGGTTAACTCCAGGGCCCCCTTTCATTATGAGGCCACTAAAAAAGTCTATATTAGAACTGGAAACCGAGAATGGGGCGATTCCTCATTCTCGGTTTTCCGCTTTAAACCGTGAATCTGCGTTCCAGGCGGACGCTTTCCGCGGGGCGCGGGTGAGCCTCCTAACGCTTCGCGCTTAATCCCGCAGGAGTCACCGCCTTGCACTCCGATCCACTGGATTCCCCTACTTCAAATATCCATTTTCCATTCCAAAAGCCCCCATTCATCCTGGATACTGATCCTAAGTAACAAAGATGGTGTTTCCCCACGATCTCAAACCAAGATACCCTCAATCTCAGTCCGTTCCTCACCGTATATGACTTTGTCGTACCGAAGGACAACATGCTCCGCCAGATAAATTAGCCCATTGATTTTCCTTCACACTTAGAAACGAAATACCGTCTGGATAACGGGCGGAATGCGATTCCTCTCTCTCGATGGTCAATTACCTGCTTTTAATATTCATCTCCGATTTCTGATTAAGGCACTGACTGCTTTTCAGGATACAGAAATGTTTAAGAAACTCGTACGAAAACGGTACAAGATTAAGATGAAAAACAGCAAGCTGAAACATCCGTACGGGTACAAAACAGCCCCGGCAGCGGGATTATTTGGCATTGAAATTCAAGCAGTCAATTGCGGTCAATCTGAAAAAGGATCTTGACATGCTCGAGTAAGGAAACAAAATGAAATGAGGAATGTTCAGTCGTTATACGGACAATACACGCCTCTTTTGAATGTGGTGAGTTGACTTATTCCACAAAGGAAAGCGATTTTTCCTGTTTTTTCATGTTAGAAAGGCTTATTGTTTTCCCTCCTGCATATTCGTTGCTTGGAGTGCAGAGGCCGACTCCTCAAAAAGGCTCTGCCTTTCCTTCGTGAGACGATTATTCACTGAAGCTATTTCTGGGTCCTGCGGGTCCTGCGGGACTAGCTTGGTCTTGAGATCCCGGCAAGGCGCGAAGCGACTGAGGCAGACAAGAACGCGACGTCCTGTCGCATTGCCTGCATGACCAACATCCTGTTGGCCCGAAGCTCAAGCCTAGCCCCCCGGAAAGCGTGCCCCGGAACGGAAAACAGCAACCGGAACCGCATACCTACTTTTACCTACACAGATGAAGGGCAGTCACAGAAAAGCTCAGTAGTATTCACTGACTTTCTGGGCAGCTCCGCTTTGTTTTTACATTTCGTTATTTATGCCACCAATTATGAAACACAATTTCACAACCTTGCCATTCTTGTTATAATAGGAAGAGAACGAAGAATGGAGGAAATGTGATGCTTTCATCCGCTTTTAAAAACGCGCTGATTTCCATTGTCGGCGAGGAAAATTTTGATGAATCCCAGACTGGGAGATTAGTATATTCATATGATGCGGCCCCGCAATTCCAGGCACTTCCAGAAGCCGTAATTGCACCGCGTAATACAGAAGAGGTAGCTTCAATTGTCCGTCTTTGCAATGAGCATAGAGTGCCGATTGTGCCCCGCGGTTCCGGAACCAATCTTTGTGCCGGCACCTGCCCTGTCGAGGGGGGAATCGTGCTGCTGTTCAAACACATGAACCGCATTCTTGAAATCGATGAGGAAAACTTAACGATTACAGTCCAGCCCGGCCTGATTACGATTGATTTGATCAAAGCAGTTGAAGCCAGAGGGCTTTTCTATCCGCCGGACCCAAGCTCTATGAGTATTTCTACTATTGGCGGGAATATCAATGAAAACTCCGGAGGGCTGCGCGGGCTGAAATATGGGGTTACACGTGACTATGTACTCGCATTGGAAGCCGTCTTGCCGAACGGTGAACTCATTCGGACGGGCGGCAAGCTGGCAAAAGATGTAGCCGGCTATGATTTGACCCGCCTCCTTGTCGGCTCGGAAGGAACGCTTGCTGTTATTACAGAGGCGACACTTAAGCTGATCCCGATGCCTGACACAAAGAAAACGTTACTCGCCCAGTACGAGAGTCTGGAAGAGGCCGCCCGTTCCGTTTCTAAAATCATCGCAGCGAAGATCATCCCGGCAACACTCGAGTTTTTAGACCAGCCTACATTGAAGGCCGTAGAGGACTTTGCCAAAATCGGACTGCCGACTGATGTGAAAGCCGTCCTTCTGATTGAACAAGACGGCCCTGAAGAGCTTGTCCAGCAAGATATGGCAAAAATCGCCCAAGTATGCGAAGAGGAAGGAGCGCTCTCCGTCGAACTGGCTGCCGATGCAGAAACGGCCGCCAAATTGACTGCAGCCCGGCGTGCAGCACTTTCCGCTTTGGCGAGACTGGCACCTACGACAATTCTTGAGGACGCAACCGTTCCTCGGTCTGAAATTGCAAGAATGGTAGAAGCGATTGAGCAAATTGCCGCTAAATATGAAGTAAAGATTGCTACATTCGGCCATGCAGGGGATGGAAACCTTCATCCGACCTGCCCGACTGACATTCGAAACAAAGATGAGATGGAAAGAGTCGAACTTGCTTTTGAGGAAATTTTTGCAGCGGCCATCGATCTCGGCGGAACGATTACCGGCGAGCACGGTGTCGGTCTCGTTAAAGCGCCATATTTGGAGTGGAAACTCGGCGAAGAGGGCGTAAATCTGATGAAAGCAATCAAGCAGGCGTTTGACCCGAACAACATTATGAATCCGGGGAAAATGTTTGCAAAAACAAGCAGAAAACGAGTGGTGGTTACAAAATGACATTATCAACAGTCGAACGTCGGACAATCCAGGAGCAATTCGCTGAAAAGATGGATATGGATGAACTGCTCAACTGCATGCGCTGCGGGTTCTGCCTGCCCGCTTGTCCAACCTATTTTGAGACACAGAGCAATGAAAAGCACTCTCCGCGCGGCCGAATCGCTTTAATGAAAGCGGTGGCGGACGGCTTGATCGAGTTTGACGATGAGGTTGAGGAATCTCTCGATCTCTGTCTCGGCTGCAGAGCCTGTGAGCCTGCATGCCCTGCCGGCGTAAATTATGGCATGCTGCTTGAAGATGCACGGGATATCATCTGGCAGACAAAAAATCAGAGCCTGCCTGTCAAAGCCGTGAGAAGCACCGTTTTTAACGGCCTGTTCCCTCATCAGGAGCGGATGGTCAACCTGACCGGCCTGCTCGGCTTTTACCAGCGGTCCGGCCTACAGAAGACCGTACGAAAAATCGGTTTTATGAAGCTGTTCCCGGAAAATCTTGCAGGGATGGAAAAAGTCCTCCCCCAAGTGCCGAAGAGAAAAGCTATGAAAAATCGGCCGCAGTTTCTGCCGGCCAAAACTGCCAAAAAGACGACCGTTGCGTTTTTCTCTGGCTGCCTGATGGATACGATGTTTATGAAAACGAATGATGCAACAATGAAACTGCTGCAAATGGCGGGCTGTGATGTCACCATTCCGAAAAATCAGGGCTGCTGTGGTGCCTTGCATGGCCATAGCGGAGAAAAAGCAAAAGCCGCGGAAATGGCGAAGAAAAACATTGAAGCATTCGAAGCTGCGAATGCCGATTATATCGTTACGAATGCAGGAGGCTGCGGCGGATTTCTCGTCGGATATGATCATCTGCTTGCTGACGATCCTGAGTGGCACCAGCGTGCAAAGAACTTCACCGAAAAGCTGAAAGACATTTCGGAAATTCTGTATGAGCTGGATTTCCACAAACAGCATGAATTGCGTCTGCCAGGCACCGTGCTCACTTACCAGGACTCCTGCCATCTCCGCAACGTAATGAAAACTGCGGCTGCTCCAAGAACTCTGCTCCAATCAATCCAGGAAGCAGAATTCAGGGAGATGCCGGAAGCAGACAGATGCTGTGGTTCTGCTGGTATTTACAATATTGTGGAGCCCGAAATGTCGATGCAGATTCTTGACCATAAAATGGTCCATGTCCAATCCGTCCAACCCGGAGTGATTGTCACGGCAAATCCCGGCTGTCTTCTGCAGATGAAGCTCGGAATTGAGCGGGCAGGCCTGCAAGGAAAAGTGGATGCTGTCCACATTGCCGACTTGCTCCTCCAAGCTGCAGAAGGATAAAACTTTTCAAAAAAAATCCGCCCGGCTAATAAATGCCGGGCGGTTTTTCTCTATCCGGCGCTTATTCGCCAGATGAAAACATATACTTTTTATAATGGAAGCGAATCGACAAAACAATCCCCATTGCGAGCATATTGCCGAGCAAGGAACTTCCCCCATAAGAAATAAACGGCAACGGGATACCTGTAATCGGAAGCAGCCCGATTGTCATTCCAATATTTTCGACAACGTGGAAAGCAAGCACCGAAATGACACCAACACAAATATAAGAGTAAAATGGATTTTTCGTCTCCAGCCCTGTTCTCGTGATCTGGTAAATCAGCATAAAGAAAAGACTGATGACAATGCTCCCGCCGATAAAACCGAACTCCTCACCAATCGTGCTGAATATGAAGTCCGTATGTCCTTCCGGCAAATACACTTCCCGGTTTTGGAACCCTTTTCCGCTCGTCTGTCCCGATCCGATTGCCAATAAAGAATTGACAAGCTGGAACCCTTCGTCTGTACGGTATGTATATGGATCAAGCCAGGAGTAGATCCGCTTGAATTGATATTGCTTGACCCCAATATATTTCAGCCATTCCGGTTTCCAGATCGCAAAATACATGACTGTTCCGCCAACTGCCGCAAAGAACGAGAATATTGGCAAAAGCAACTTCCATGTAATTCCCGAGACAAATATCACACCAAGAAATATGGACATGAACGCCAAAGATGTTCCGAGGTCTGGCTGCATGATGACGAAGATTAGCGGGAGGCCGACTACAACACCGAGCTTCACCATCAGCCATAAGTCAGTCTTGATTGTTTTTCTCAGAAACTTCTCTTGGTGGTCCGCCACCACTTTTGCCAAGGCGACAATCACGAAGGTTTTCATCAGCTCAGACGGCTGAATCTGGCCAAGTCCCGGTAGTCTATACCAGCTCTGCGAACCATTTATTAACGGTGTAACCTTTGTTACCGGAGCAAAAAAGAGGACTACGAGTGATAGCAACCCAATTCCATATGCATACCATGTAATTTTTTTCAGCTGATCAGAATCAAGCCTGATGACGACCGCAATCATGATCGTCGTGACAACATACCACATCGCCTGCATTTTCAAATGGTTTGCTGCATACTGGTCTGTCGTCTGAGCACTATAGATGGAAACGAAACTGACAATTGCCATCAGCATAAGCGTCAGAATGATTCCGTAATCTAATTTCGGCATTTGTTTCTTTTGAGAAGTCATAACTCCGTCTCCTCTTTAATTGAAGGATTATATGTAGATTTTGAGCTTTTCCATTGCCCATTCCATAAAAATGAGCGCATAGATCATCCTATCATTATACCGAATGATAGCAAACTATGAAAGGAACAAATTATGGAGGTTTCCCTCTAAGCTCCCCAAGCCAAAAAAATTGTCTACATAGCGATTGAAGATTACAATTGACTCAAAAGGAGGTCTCTATAATGGAAGTCATTAAGAGCACAGAACAATTCGAAGAAACCATCTCTTCATCTGAACCGGTCATCGTTAAGTTTGTAACAGGCTGGTGCCCGGATTGCAGACGTATGGATATGTTCATCGGAGACATCATTGACCAGCACTCCGAATATAAATGGTTTGAAATCAACCGGGATGAGTTTCCGGAGATCGGCCAAAAATATGATGTCATGGGCATTCCAAGCCTGCTCATCTTTAAAGAAGGCGAAAAAACGGCCCATCTGCACAGTGCAAAAGCAAAAACACCTGAACAGGTGAATGAATTCCTAGACAGCGTGAAATAAGGAAAAATAAAGCGAGCCAGATTCTCTCCTATTGAATCTGGCTCGCTGCTATTTTCAGCTGATTCTGCTTACTGAACAAACGGCTGTTGTCCAGGGGCTCCCATGGAAGGCGGCGGCATTTGCTGTACAAGCTGATACATATTGCCGATCATCCCGATCGCCTCTTGCGGAGCCGGTGCAAGCGGATAGTAGCCTCTGCTCTTCATGTACTGCCATATTTCATAGCTATGCCTGCTGCTGTTCAAAAACGCATTTTCCAAAAAGGTCCGGAGTTCAGGGTGGGCACACTCCAGTACTGCGGAAGCATAATTTTTGGCCGCCGCTTTCTGATTCAGCAGATAGGCTGTCGCAATTTCCCTGTCATTTAATGCAGAAGCATTCGTACGCGGGGCCGCTGCGGGCATTACGGTGCCGGATGCCTGAACTACTTGGGCAGTTGGAACCTTGAGCGGATCCGGCTGAAACTTAGTAATGTCAGGTACCGATGCACTTTTCACAAATTCTACCTTCAAATTGTAATCCACGATATGCTTCGGATAATGCCTTGTCAGCATTGCTTTCAGTTCAGGGTCCTGTGCGTGCTGTATAAAATTCCCCATACAAGTGACCGTGTTAAAACAACTCATAATCAATTCACTTAGATCATTCAACTCGTGTGATGCCAAATTCACACCTACTCACCTCCGACCTTTATCTTGAGACAATCGGGGCAGGGTTATTCAATACGTGGTGAAATAAAAGATCTTCTGCAAAAAGTAAACAACCTGCTGGAGCGGTGTCAGGACACTTTGATACTCACTGAAATTCAGCGTGAATTCGCCGTCTTCATTTTTCCACTGCCGGGCTAAATATCGATCAAGCTCCTCCGCAAACTTTGAGTTCGCTGGTGCCTTCACGTACAGATCCGTCTCCAGATTAAAGTCGTCCATATTCCTTGAAGTAAAATTAGTCGATCCGCCGATTGCTGAAACCCCTCCGTTTTTTTTCTTTATATATAGAAGCTTCGGATGATATTGTTCCTCACCGGTATTGTACCAGCGAATTTTAATCCCGTTTTTGGTTTTTTCTGCGAGTTCACGGGCAACTGGGCGGTTAGGCAGACCTCCCTTTTTGGATCCAAACGCATTCTCATTCGGGTCCAGAATTATTCGGATCTTGGCTCCTCTTTTTTCAGCATTTAAAATGGCGTCGACTGTTTTCCGTTCTGCCAGATAAAACATCGCCAGCCAAATCTCATCTCCTGCTCCCGAGCTGTTGATTTCATTCAGCGCTTCTTTCAGCACCTTCCCCTCCGTCACAATCTTTGCCCGCAACTCTCCCTTTAATTTTTGCGTGCCTTCATAGCGGGGAAGCTCGCCTCCGTTTGCAAGCATTGCCGCAGCCCGTTCTGATTCAAGCAGATCTTCCGCGATAGGACCGCGTACGTAAAAGCCGATATTCGAATGGTCTGCACTTGCGTCATGAGGATTAGCCGAAAGCACCATTGCTCCGTTTTCAGTCGTCACTGTTTTCCGATGATTGGCCTTGATGTTCAACAGCTTCAAATAAGAGCGAGCCGTCATGTCAGGGGCTTCGTTCGCCATCATATTCGGGATTCTCCCTCTTCCCTCTGTGCCAAACCATTGAAAGAACAGCCGCCAGCCCGCGGAATACAAAGGATTGGAATCGCGCAGAGGCTCGACGTCCGTGATCAGCACGTCAATTCCGGCTTTTTGGAGCGCTTCAAATTGCCAGTTTCGGTGGGATCCGTACGAAGTATTGATTTCGTCCGTGATCAGCGTAATGTCGACTTCAGGATTTTTCCTTTTTTTCTCAAGCAACTTTTCCGTCAGACTTTTACTTAGCGGAGGAAAACTCTGCCCCTTGTCGTAGTAATCGTTATAAAGAAAAAAGTCCAGTACTATAAAATCCTCAGCTTCATCAATCATTCTGAAAACTTCTTTGAAAAGATTCTGTTCTTTCACAGTCCTGCCATTTTTCTTATAGGTCAAATCATACAAGAAGGTGAGATCTTCGTCCGAAACCTGATGCCACCTTCCTTCATAGGAAACCCCTTCAGGCAGAGGTTTCTTTTCCTGATAAATGATTACGCTGAAATAAAGGACAATAAATAGCAGGAGCGCTGCTTTGATCCAAAACCGCTTTTCTCGCTTTATCTTCATCTGCTGACCTCCATATTCGCTTCCTGGCTTGGTATATTCCCTTTTTTGTGTATAAAAAAACAGGGAGTCCCCATCTGGAGACTTCCTGTTTCACCCAAGTCTATCAATCTTCAAATGTCACAATCATATCGATATGCGGAATCCCATCTTCATCGTATACTCCAGATATCGCTGAAAATCCAAATGATTCATAAAAGGATCGCAAATGATTCTGGGCTTGGATTCTTACCTCTTTTTCCTTCCATTGTTCGCGCATGAAATCCAATGCTTTGCGAATCATTTCCTGTGCAAGTCCTCGACCGCGGTAATCGCGTTTTACTAGAATCCGTCCAAGGGCCGCTTGCTCATATGTTGCACCTTGCGGCAAAATCCGCAAATAGGCGGCCAGCTCTCCATTTTCTTTGCCGGTAAAATGCAGTGCCTGGAAATCATGCCCGTCAATCTCCGGATAAGGACATGTCTGTTCGACAACAAAGACATTTACACGCTCTTGCAAAACTTCATATAACTCCTCATTTGTCATCTCATTGAACGCTTTCATTTGCCAATCCATCATAGTCCTCCCTGTATTTTTCTGTAAACAATACTATAGCCTCCGAAAAATAAACAGCAATTTGTTTTATTTTTCATTCGAAAGGGTACGTTATAAGCAAAGAGGACAAGGAGGATTAATATGCTCTGGACAATTATCGGTATCTTACTCGTACTATGGTTAATTGGATTTCTTACCAAGTTTGCTGGCGGCCTGATCCACATTCTGCTCGTCATCGCCGGCATCATCTTCGTTATCCAGCTGTTTACAGGAAGAAAACATGTTTAGCCTCTCGCAGAGCCGAGAGGTTTTTTTTATGCATTATTTCCGAATACTTATTCGAAAAATAGTCATACATAAAATAGAGTTATTGCATTCTAAAAAGAAAACGGTTACATTAATAGCGCAAACTCTGGATATTTTATAGTATTCAGACAGATCGTTATCTGTTTTTTTAAAAAAGATATTGTAATCGTAATGAGTTTGTAATACTATACTTATGAGAAACCCTCTTGCCTGAAAATTTTAATATATTGATATAGTTCTAATGCATTCAATATTGTTTTTCTGATAATAATTTTCAGAAAAATCAAGCATCACGGGTGGAACTGACGAGAAGATATTAAGGAAGGTGAATAGTTTGTCTCCACTGCTCGAAGTGAAAAATCTGAAAACACATTTTTTTAATAGAAAAAAGGTTGTCCCGGCAGTAGACGGCGTTGATATAACGATCAATAAAGGGGAAACCGTTGCACTAGTCGGCGAATCCGGCTCTGGCAAAAGTATTACCTCCCTTTCCATCATGAGACTCATCCCTAGCCCTCCCGGCAAAATTGTCGACGGGGAAATTTTATTTAATGGGAATGATTTAACAAAGTTGACGGAAGATGAGATGTGCAAAGTACGCGGCAATGATATCTCGATGATTTTCCAGGAGCCGATGACTTCCCTGAATCCTGTCTTGACAATCGGCGAGCAGATTACGGAAGTGTTGATGTACCATAAAAAAATGACAAAAAAAGAAGCAACGAGAAAAGCAGTTGACCTGCTAAAGCTGGTAGGCTTCTCGAGAGCAGAAGAAATTATTCATGATTTTCCGCACCGTCTATCCGGCGGTATGAGGCAGCGGGTCATGATCGCAATGGCAATGAGCTGTGATCCAAAGCTTCTGATTGCCGATGAGCCGACAACAGCACTGGACGTGACGATCCAAGCACAGATTCTCGACCTGATGAAGGATCTGAGCACAAAATTTGAGACATCCATTCTTATCATCACTCATGATTTGGGGGTTGTATCTGACATTGCGGATCGGGTGCTCGTCATGTACTGCGGCCAGGTTGTTGAATCCGCCCCCGTGGAAGAATTGTTCATGGAGCCGCTCCATCCCTATTCTGTCGGCCTGATGGAATCCATTCCATCTGTTGACGACGATGCGGAAAGACTGATTCCGATTGAGGGAAATGTTCCTTCTCCGGAAAATTTCCCGAAAGGCTGCCGATTTGCCCCTCGCTGCCCTCATGCATTCGACCGCTGCCTCCAAGAAGTGCCAAGTTTGATGGCAATCGATGATCAGCGTTCTGTACGCTGTTTCTTATACGATAAAGAGGAGGCAAAAGCATGATCACAACTGAAGAGAAAACAATTGCCGGATCTAATAATAATTCAGAATATTTATTGGAAGTAAACAATTTAAAAAAATATTTTCCGATCAAAGCAGGTGTCTTCCAGCGTACAGTCGGTCACGTAAAAGCCGTTGACGGTATCTCTCTGTTCGTAAAAAAAGGCGAAACGCTCGGCATCGTAGGAGAATCCGGGTGCGGCAAATCTACAGCCGGCAGAACGCTGATCAGGTTGTATGACCCGACGGAAGGGAGCATCATTTTCAACGGTCAAGACATCTCACATATGCGTGAAAGTGAATTAAGCAAATCCGTGAGAAAAAACATTCAGATGATTTTCCAAGACCCATATGCGTCTATGAACCCACGAAAAACCCTGAAATCGATTCTGACCGAGCCGATGATCACGCACAAAATGTACAACCGCAGAGACCGCGAGGAAAAGACGGCAGAGATTCTAGAAAGAGTTGGATTCAATCCTTCCTTCATCAATCGGTATCCACATGAATTTTCCGGCGGTCAGCGTCAGCGGATCGGAATCGCACGTGCACTCGCCCTCAACCCTGATCTGATCATTGCCGATGAAGCCGTTTCTGCTCTGGACGTTTCCATCCAGGCGCAAATCATCAACCTGATGGAAGATCTGCAAGAGGAATTCGGCTTAACGTATATTTTCATCTCTCATGACCTGAGTGTTGTCCGCCATATAAGCGACCGGGTCGGTGTCATGTACCTTGGTAAAATGATGGAATTAGCGAAGAAGAATGATCTATATGAGGAGCCGCTTCATCCGTATACACAGGCTCTTTTGTCCGCTGTCCCTGTCCCGAGGAAAAAGGGCGTCCAAAGACGCGAAAGAATTGTGTTGAAAGGCGAACTGCCAAGCCCGGCCAATCCGCCAACGGGTTGTGTATTCCATACTCGCTGCCCTGCAGCAATGGATATCTGCCGGAAACAAGTACCGGTATTCCAAGAAGTCAAACCTGAACATTTTGTAGCATGCCACCTTTACCAGCAACAATAAGAGCTGCCACTTGAAAGGGGTGATTCATAGGAGCCTAACTTGTAAGCTAGCCAGTCAAAAAATAATTACGGGGGGAAAAAAATGAAAAAACCAGCATGGCTACTGTTGAGCTTAATGCTCGCATTATCAATGATTTTGGCTGCCTGCGGCGGAAACAAAGCCGGCAACGATGACAACTCTAAGGAATCTGGCAATGACAAACCGAAAGAGGAAGAGGCTTCAGGGGAACCGGTTGACGGAGGAGACCTCGTAATTGGTTCCACGGGCAATCCGACTATGTTCAATGGTCTTTATTCAAGTGATGCAACCAGCTCTGATATCGAAGGCTTAATCTATGACAGCCTGGTCGGATCTGACCTTGAGTTCAATCCTACTACTGACAATGCAATGGCTGAAAGCGTAGAAGAATCCGAAGATGGACTGACATATACAGTCAAACTCCGCGACGGAATCAAATTCCATGACGGCGAGCAGTTGACAGCTGATGATGTTGTATTCACGTACAATATTCCTTTGAGCGATGAGTATGATGGACCACGTAAATCCTACTTTGAAAGCTTGCAGAGCGTTGAAAAGGTCGATGACCTGACAATCAAATTCACTCTGAAACAAGTTGACGTGCAGTTCCCTACAGTCGGATTGAGCTTCGGCATTCTGCCTGAGCACATCCTTGGCGAAGTTCCGATTGCTGATCTCGGCGAGAATGAATTCAACACAAAGAAGCCGATCGGTTCTGGTCCATTCAAATTCGAAGAGTGGAAAGACGGCCAACATGTTAAAGTTGTTGCTTTCGATGACTACTACCAAGGCCGCCCGCATCTTGATTCTGTAACAATGAAAATTGTTCCTGATGCAAATGCGATCCTGACACAGCTTCAAAACCGCGACATCGATTTCTATGCAGGCATTCCTGGATCAGACATCGAAACAGTGCGTGATTTCGTAGATGCAGCAGAATTGAAAATTGAAGAAGGTTTGGCACTTTCCTACTCTTTCCTTGGCTACAACTTGCGTAATGATTTGTTCAAGGACAAAGAAGTTCGCCAGGCGATCACTCATGCTATCGACCGTGATTCAATCGTTGAGAACATCATGGAAGGAAACGGAGAAGTTGCAGACGTTCCTGAAAGTCCATTGAGCTGGGCTTACAATCCTGACGTTCCTAAGTTCGAATACGATCCGGAAAAAGCAAAGAAAATGCTTGAAGAAGCAGGCTGGAAGCCAGGTTCTGACGGTATTCTTGAAAAAGACGGCAAGAAGTTCTCATTTGAAGTAAAAACAAACCAAGGTAACAAAATCCGTGAAGACATCGCGGTTCTGATCCAAGAGCAATTGAAAGAAGTCGGCATCGAAGCGAAGCCGCAAATCGTTGAGTTCAGCTCGTTGATCGCTGACATCGACCCAGGCGTTTGGAACTTTGACGCAATCGTATTGGGCTGGAGCCTTGCAACTGACCCAGATCCAAGCGGTATCTTCCACACGAAAGAAATCGAAGCAGGTCTCAACTTTGCAGGCTACTCTAACCCAGAGCTTGACAAATTGATGGATCAGCAGCTTCAAGAGCGCGACAAAGAAAAGCGTAAGGAGCAAATCGGTAAAATCCAGCAAGGTCTTGCTGAAGACCAGCCTTACACATTCCTTTACTATCCAACAGAATTCCGTGCTATGCCGGCAGAACTTAAAGGTTATGAATTCCACGCGAAAAATGCGCTTTACGGCATCAACAAATGGTGGCTTGACAAAGAATAATTTATAGCTGGAATGCAGAAAAGGGGAAATGGATACCCGTTTCCCCTTTTTCTATTGAGTATTTTTAACTTTGAAAGCTCATGCGGCTGAGGCGGCATATTCAGATATACGAAATCGGAAGGAGAAACAGGCAATGATCTCATACATTATTCGGCGGTTGCTAATGGCCATTCCACTCCTGCTCGGAATTACCATCATATCATTTGCCATCATTCAATTTGCCCCTGGAGATCCGACAAGCTTATTAATGGATCCTTCGATGAAACCCGAAGACAAACTCAAATTCAGAGAAAAATACGGGCTTGACGACCCTGTTCCCGTTCAATACGTAAGATGGCTCGGTCATATGGTACAAGGAGACTTCGGTGACTCAATTATCCGCCGCGGCGTACCGGTCAGCGAAATGATTCTGAACCGTTTGCCAAATACGTTATTATTGATGGTCGTCTCCACCTTGATCGCCATTTTGATTGCCGTCCCTTTGGGGATCATATCGGCGATGCGACCCTATACGAAACTAGATTATTCAGTTACTGTTTTTTCATTCCTCGGCGTGTCCATCCCGAACTTCTGGCTCGCTTTAATGATGATTATGTTCTTTGGTGTCCAGCTCGGATGGTTCCCTACCGGAGGGGTCTCAACCCTAAATGCCGACTTTAGTATTTGGGACAGGCTCCATCACTTGATCATGCCGGCATTTGTCCTGGCTACAGCGGACATGGCTGCCCTGACAAGGTATACACGCTCCAGTATGCTCGACGTATTGCACCAGGATTATATCCGGACTGCAAAATCAAAGGGCTTCAAAGAAGGAAAAATCGTTCTAAAGCATGGCCTGCGGAATGGTTTGATTCCGATCATTACGATTTTTGGCCTAATGCTCCCTTCATTCATTGGCGGAGCTGCCATTACAGAACAAGTATTCAGCTGGCCGGGAATCGGCAGATTGTTTATTGAGTCCGCGTTTACGCGTGACTATCCGGTTATCATGGCCTTGACGGTCATTTCTGCAGTTTTTGTTGTCATAGGAAATTTATTGGCGGATATTCTTTATGCAGTCTTCGATCCGCGCATCGAGTATTAAGGGGGGTTAAGGATGGCAAACTTAAATACAGAACCATCAGCAAATGAGCTTGAATTAAATCCCAATTTAATGGACAAGCCTGATACATTAACAAAAATTTTCATCCGCAAATTTACGAAAAACAAGCTTGCCGTGTTCGGCGCAGTCGTATTGTTCATTATTATTGTACTCTGTGCGCTTGCTCCCTTAATTGCTCCTCATGACTATGCAAAAACGAGCATGGCCAATAAACTGGCAGCACCCGGAAGTGAATTTTGGCTCGGAACCGACCGTTTCGGCCGTGACATCTTGACCCGCCTCCTTTATGGCGGACGGATTTCTCTACTCGTCGGGTTCGCCTCTGTGGCCGGGGCACTCGTAATTGGTATTACTGTCGGAGCACTTGCTGGTTATTATGGAGGAATCATCGATGGAATTTTGATGCGTTTCGTTGATATCATCATTTCCATTCCAAGTTTATTCCTTTTGATTACTGTTGTAACTATCTTCCAACCAAGCGTCAAAACACTGATTCTCATTTTTGCACTGACGTCCTGGACCGGAACAGCCAGGCTTGTGCGGGGAGAGTTCCTGTCCCTCCGTTCGAGGGAGTTTGTATTGGCATCCCGGACAATCGGCACGCGGCCATCGAAAATCATTTTCAGCCATATTTTGCCGAACGCCTTGGGTCCGATCATCGTAGCAGCGACCCTTTTAGTAGGATCCGTTATCCTATCCGAGGCCAGTCTCAGCTACCTGGGATTGGGTATTAACCCTCCTACACCGAGCTGGGGCAATATGCTTCAGGACTCACAAAGCATTACGGTTATGAAAAGGGCCCCTTGGTACCCAATCTTTCCAGGCCTGATGATTTTGATTACCGTACTTTGCTTCAACTTTGTCGGTGACGGCCTGCGCGATGCCCTTGATCCGAAAAATGACTAATATTAAAAAACCAGTTGAGCACGCTCAACTGGTTTTTTTCATTCTGGACTTTTCGCACCGAAAAACAGCGCTAAGCATAGACCAAGGATAAAGGTGGCGATACTAGCAACCAGTGAGGGCACACTCATATTCAAGCCCGGATAAACAAGGAAAAGCGAACCAATGATCAATCCAAGAATCGCTGCATAGGTAACGTGCGGAAAACTGCTTAGCAAAAAGCGGATTGCCTTACTGCTTATGATAAATCCAACAACGACGCCTGCCCCTATCACAGCAATGATCGGGAGATTCAGTGTTGACAGTGCGTTTATAGCAGTAGAATAAACACCGATCATCAGCAAAATAAACGAACCGCTAATTCCCGGCAGCAGCATCGCCATACTCGCCAGCCAGCCGGATAGGAACAATCCAAGCGCTGACATGAAATGAAGTTCCGAGATGGGTGCCGGATCTCTATCAATCTGCATAAATGCCATTGAACCTACAGCCGCTGCTGCCAGTAGCATGACCACCAGATGTCCAACTGAAAAGTTCGTCTTCACATCTGCCAATCGGATAATAAAAGGAATGACCCCTATTATCAGGCCGATAAAGAAAAATTGTGTAGGCTGATAATGTTCTTTCAGCAAATAATCCATCACCCTGCTGAGCAGCAGCAGAGCAGACCCCATTCCGATCGCCAACGGAATGAGAAAGCCGATATGCTTTTTCCACTCCTTGCTAAAGAAACCACTGATTGATTCAAGCAGGCGATCATAAATTCCAAGAACAACAGCGATCGTCCCGCCGCTCACACCGGGAATCAGGTCGCTGATTCCCATCAGCAGCCCTCGGTAAAGATTTTTCCACTCCATACAATAATATCTCCTTTTGTTCTAATCATTCTAAGTCCATTATACATGGATAACCTAGAAAAACTCTTTCTTTCAAAGACAGGAATAAAAAAACCGGGAGCTTTACGCTTCCCAGCTTAATGTAAGCATATCCGCTGCCTGGCCTTCACTGATATCCTTGATTAGCGCCAATTCACTGACCAATATCTTCTTCGCCTCATTCAGCATCTGCTTTTCACTTGAATTAAGGGGCTTTTCTCTTTCACGATGCAACAGATCACGCAACACTTCAGCTCCATCACGAAACTGGCCCGTCTTCATCTTCTCGGTATTTTTTCTATACCTTTCCTTCCAGGGCAAATTACAATTTGAATCCACATTTTGGAAGTTGTACAAAATTTCCTTAATCGTCTCTCTGTCGACGAGCAACCTAATTCCGGAATCCTTAAGTTTCCCCATTGGAATCATCACATCCAAATTGCTGGCTGGTATTTCAATCATGCAATATTCCTGGGTCTTTCCGAGAACCTCTTTCTCTTCAATGCCCGTGATTTCACCTGCACCATGCATCGGGTAAAAAATCTTATCGCCAATTCCAAACAAATAGGCCACCCCCACATTTACTTGTATCTCTATTGTATCACACTGAAATTTAATAGCAAATTTATTATGATACCATGAATTATTGTATTCAGTCAATACCTTTTTAACGAGAATTTCAAATGAATTATTGTCGCTTTAACGCATGAAAGTAACGAGTACATATTGCATCATTTAATGGTAAGATGTGGATGGAAGGTGTGATGAGCGTGAAAAGAAAATCCATATTTGTTGAGACGTTGATTGAGGGAAGACTCGATGAGGTTTGGAAGTTCACCCAACAGCCTGATTTGCATGAGCAGTGGGATTTGCGGTTTAGTTCGATTTCCAGTACTCCTGAAGCGCAGCCGGGCAAGCAAGCTTTCATTTACGAAACAAAGATTGGATTCGGCATGAAGGTAAGCGGCTGGGGAAGGCATGGGGGTTCAGCCGATGGGAGTGATGGTTCCAAAACCTCCAGCTTGCAATTCGGCACCGATCAATCCAGCTCACTGATCAAAAGTGGCAGCGGATATTGGAAATATATCCCCCAAGATAAGCATGTCCAGTTTTTTACACAATATGATTACAAAACGAATTTCGGACGCCTTGGCGCTCTATTTGACCTTATTGTCTTCCGCCCTCTCATCGGCTGGGCCACTGCCCTCAGCTTTGATGTGCTAAAGAGATGGATTGAGAAAAAGGAGACCCCTTCTTCTCAATACTTGCGCTTTTTTTGCAGTTGGTTGATCGCCCTTATTTTTTTATTCATCTGGACCTATCATGGCCTCGTTCCGAAGCTGTTGTTTGCCGACCCGGAGGAATTGTGGATGCTGCAATATTTTCTGCCCGTGCAGGAGCGGACAGCATACTGGCTGACAGCGGGTATCGGGTTTGCTGAGCTTGTGTTTGGCATCGTCATGTTCTTATCCCGAAGGAAAAGGAATTTCTATCTATTGCAGATGATTGCCTTCCCTTTTCTATCGATTTCGGCGCTGATCGCTTTGCCGAAATACTTGGCTCATCCTTTCAGCCCGATAACTTTTCATGCCGCATTGATTACACTATCGATCGTTGGTTTTCTCGTCAGCAAAGATGTGCCAACCGCGAGAAACTGCCGCAGGAGGAGAAGGTAAACTTGTCAATTTATGAATACGTACTGGGTGACGATTTCAAGCGCCTGCATCCCATGCTCCAGCATCGTTACGCTTTTACAGACAACCGGCCTGCATCGGCGCATGGAACGATGAATTACATAAGAGGAGTCCCGCTGATCGCTGCTCCATTCAGCCGGCTCTACAAGGGGAAAAAACTGCTATTTTCCGAGCGGGGGCATGATGTACCTTTTACCATTATAAATACGCCTGCTAAAGGCAAAAACCAAGAGCAGCAAGTACACTGGGAAAGGATTTTTTACTTTCCGGAAGGACCAAGATACTTTAATGCACTGATGAGCTTGGATTCGCGTCGGAGTGTAATTCAAGACTATCTCGGCGAACCGGCTTTGCTCTATTCCGATCTGCATCTCTCTGTAGCAGAGAATGGCGGTTTGGCTATACGCTCATCTGGCCAGAAACTTATCCTCGGAAAGACGAGCATACCGCTGCCGCGCCTCCTGCAGGCAGATGCTGCTGTATTGGAGAATTACGATGACTCCATCAGTAAGTATTGCATTGACGTCCATGTCGCCAATCCGTTAATCGGAACATTGTTCCTATATAAGGGGGTATTTGCTCTTGATTAACAACAGCAGGTATCTGATTTTGCATCTTTTTATTTTTTTAGCCGCTGCCGCACTCAGCGGCTTTGCCTGGCCTTATCTTTTGCTGACATTTGCCCAGCTCGTTCTCTTACCGCTCATACTTAAAATCATCGTAAGGGAAAGGAAATGGTTTTCAAGGGTTTACCCCTATATAGCCATCCCCGTCTATCTAGCCGTATCCATGCTTCCGCTCATCGAGGAGCCTGCAATGAAGACAGTTCTTGCAGGTGTATACTTTGCTTTTACCATCTGTATTGGACTCTACGGGATCTGGCGATTTCTTCATACCGGCTTTACGGCAATCGAAGAATTTTCGATTACTATTGGACTCATTTTCCTGATTATGGGCGGAGGGTGGTTTCTCGCCTATACCGCAGAGTGGAATACAGGCTATCCGCCGCTTATTACCTGGCTGACAGCCATCCATTTTCATTATTCCGCCTGCCTTCTGCCTGTTTACACAGGATTACTCGGAAGGATCCGAAAACCTGGAGGGTACACAGCAGTGAGTCTTGTCCTCATCCTGTCACCCCTCCTTGTCGCTGCGGGGATAGCCGTTTCACAATGGCTGGAAGTCCTGTCGGTCATTCTTTATAGTATCGGTATCTATGGACTGATCGTTTTAGCGTTCAAAGTCCGATTTGCCAGCAGAGCTCAAGCCTTTTGCATCCGGACCTCTTTTGCAGGGCTCGCCATTACGATTGTCCTGTCGCTCTTCTTTGCATTTCGGTCTGTTTCAATCAATGCCATGCTGATCTTTCACGGAGCAGCAAATGCTGTCATCTTCGGACTGCTCGGTGTTATCGGCTGGGGATTGCAACCTCCTCTTCCTTCTCCGGCCAAAGAGTTTCCTGTCAGCAAAATCCGCGGGAAGAGAAAAATCGGCCGGCAGCTGCTCAGCCAAATACAAGATTTCCACAGTCAAAAAACAGTGTATGGCCTTGTGGAAGATATGTCAGCATATGAACCGGCAATCGATACAAAAACTCTTTCTCCTTCCATTATCCACTTCTATGAAAACACGATTGATTATCATTTGTTTGCCCGGGTAAAATGGGCACCTTGGTTTATTCCCTCGGCTGCAGTTTACCGGGTTTTCAGCAGATGGACCGAACAGATCAACTTGCCTTTGTCTCAGAAACCGGTCGAAATGAAAGGCGGTCTCTATCCGGTTCAGAGCGGTATGGATGGACGAAGGGACGTGCGCGCTTGGGTTCGGGATATATATGGCGAGACGGCATTCCTTGCGCTCTATTCCTTGCATACTGCCGACCAGACATACATGAACATAGCCCTTCCCCTCCCCTGGTCGACGATGACAGGCATTCTGGCATTGGAACAATGCGGACATTCCTTAAAGCTTACGAGTTCAAGCTCAGGCAGAACATCGCCAAGCACGCAGGCTGGCATCTATGTAAGCTTTTCCCGCTTTACCATGAAGCTCCCGATTGAGGAATGCTTCATCGTTCAAGAAAAGGATCCTGATACATTGACTGCCATTCACCAGATGTGGATTTTTCAAATTCCCTTTTTAAAAATTGAATATGAGATTTACCGTATTCGCTAAGCAGGTTGTTTTTTATGATCTGCAATTCGCCGCTCAATTTTTGCAAGTGACCGTCAAATACATGCGGGTCACTGAAAATTGGCGGCTTTTTCTTTTATCCCTTCTTATACTAAGAGTACAAACAAGTTGGAGGGATGACGAATGACAATCGTCGAAGTAAAGAATTTGCGAAAAGCTTACGGGGAAAAAACTGTACTGAATGGAATCGACTTTGAAGCCGGGCCCGGGGAAATCATCGGGGTTATTGGTAAAAACGGAGCCGGAAAATCCACCTTTCTTGAAATTCTGATGACACTTAAACAATTTGACGAAGGAGAAGTCCTCCTTTTTGATCAAAATATAGCGGAACTGCCAACCAACTCGCTTGAACAAATCCGCCAGCAAATTTCCGCGGTTCTGCAGCCGACTCAATTTTATAAAACATTGAAAGTCCAAGAGCTGCTGAAATTATTCAAGGCTTATTATCGTTCGAAAGCGGACATTGACAAGATGATCCAGGACTTCAGACTTGAGCCTCATCGGAAAACCTATTTTGATAAACTTTCAGGAGGCTGGAAGCAAATTGTCAGCTTGGCGATCGCCTTTTTATCCGAACCGAAAATGCTCATACTCGACGAGCCGACAACCGGCCTTGACCCGCATATGCGCAACACGCTCTGGTCTTACATTACCGATTACAACAAACGGACTGGAGGAACGGTGATCTTAACAACTCATAATATGGACGAAATTGAATTGTACTGTGACAAAGTCATGCTCTTAAATGAAGGAAAAGCCGAAGTATTTGCGGAAACGACTGACATACTCGCATCCGGCCACAAATCGATCCACCATTTCTATCTTGAAAAAGTAGCACAATAAGGGAGGAATTAAATATGTTTGCAACGCAATTGAAATACGACTTGATTATGTTTTCACGGGAGTTGTTCTATCTAGTCTTTACCATTATCGTACCGCCGGTCACATACCTTTTCATGGGAGAATTGTTTGGAAATGCAACATACGCGGGGAATTTAAGCTATGCCGAGACTTATACCCCTTCATTCATTCTCCTCATCACGTTCGGCGTCACCTTCTTCGCCTTCGGGTTTGAACAAGTTGTGCACCGGACGACAGGTGTTGAAAAACGGATCAGTCTTTCCCCTGTTCCGCAAAAGATTCTCTTATTGTCCAGCATCGCCAAATCAGTCATCATTACCAGCTTCGGCTACATGCTCGTTACAGGAATCGGTTTAGCAGTCTATGGTCTCTCTATCAGTTGGATGCAGTTTCTTTTATCCTATCTTGCTTTCATATTATTGAATGCCGTGCTGCTCATCATGTCATCTGCCATCTTTTCCTTTTTCAACTCGATGAACAGTGCTCTAGTGTTTTCGATCGTCGCTTTCCAAATCGTGATGATCACCGGCGGATTCTCACTGCCGATTGATATGATGCCAAAGTCCGTACAAATGATAGCGGAACTGAATCCCCTTTATCATATGAATCAGCTTTTCACCATTGTTTGGAACGGGCTGCCCTTCGACCGCTCGGCACTGCTGTCAATCGCTTATACAGTAGGTGTTACAGCTGTCTGCCTGATTCTCCTGAGAAGAAAAAAATGATTCGTAACTAAGCCCTTCTGATGGTACGATAGAAGTATAGATAGAGGGGGGCATGGGTATGAAGGTATCTTTAGACATTGACAGCAGCCACAGCGAAACGCGAGTAACCATTCATTGCCAGGAGCTGGATGATAACGTCAAGGAAATTGTCGACTTCGTCAAAGGGCGGAAGACCGAATTCCTTGTCGGCAGGATTGAGGAAATGCAGCATATACTGAAGCCTGAGGATATCCACTATTTTCATACTGAAAACGAGGGGGTTGTAGCCGTGACGGCAACTGGCTCCTACTCTCTCAGGGAAAAGCTTTATGAACTTGAGGAAATGCTGCCATCCTCGAAATTTATCCGGCTATCCAAATCCGTCATTGCCAATTTGCATGAACTGAGCCGCTTTGAAGCGTCATTTAATGGAACGTTATGTGTCTACTTTAAATCAGGTGCAAAAGAATATGTCTCACGTACATATGTGAGCGGCATCAAAGAAGCCCTAAAGATGAACAGGAGGAAATGAGAATGAAAACATTCATTCAAAGAAGCGTGCTTGGGATCTTTTTCGGCTCATTTCTGGCCTTGCTGATGATTTTCGCCATCATCTATATTGGAAAAAAAGAAACGCTGGATTCCGCCATTTTGGCGAAAAATGCGCTCGGCTCTATTGCCTGCGGCTGGTTTTATACGGTCACTCCTTTGTTTTTCGAAAACGAGAGGCTGTCATTGTCCCGAGCAACATTGTACCACTTCATTTCGGTTTGCATTCTATTTTTCTTCGTTGGCTTTTGGGTAGGCTGGGTGCCATTCACCGGGGTAGCGATTGCCGGATTCGGTCTCCTCTTTCTCGTCATCTATGCCATAATTTGGACCGCATTCTACCTTTATTTCAGGAAAACAGCTGACAAGCTGAATGAAGAATTAAATGGACTTTAAGAAAGAGCCGGACATCTCGCCGGCTCTGTTCCGTTATTCAAGAAAGTCGGGTCCGGCATACTTGCGGATCAGATTTTCAGCATCAGCATATGTATGGGTTGTTGTTTCATCGTCCCAAATGAATTGGGATGATTCCACAAGTTCAATTGTTCTGCTGCACCATGAAATATATTGCCTCTCCTCTTCCATTCCCCTGACCATAACCGCCATGGCAAATAGAATCCGCCCAGAAAATACATTTCTCTCCTTGAGGCTTTTCATTTTCTCCTTTACGATCTTCTCCATACTTTCAAGCCGTTTTTCTCTCTCTTTCCGATAATAGGTAAGATGATAGATCGCTTCTTCTGGTGATAAATTGTCCATGAAATACGTTTGCATCAGAAAAGGATCCTTAATCTTCGGAGAATCCGGCTGCTTTGTCATCCATTCAAAAAGCTCAGCCTTTCCTTCGTCTGTAATGGCATACATCTTTTTATCCGGCTTCCCCTCTTGGGGTACGAGCCTGCTTTTTACAAGCCCCGCCTTCTCGAGCTTCGCTAATTCCGGATAAATCTGTGATAAATGTGAATGCCAAAACACACTCATATACTCATCAAATTCTTTTTTTATGTCGTATCCCGATGCCTCCCACTTACTAAGCAACCCTAATATCCCATGACGCAATGACATTCTCTTTCCTCCTTTTATCTGGACAAGCTAATTTTTGTAAAGACAATCCGTCCGGCTCCCATGCTGATTGTGATGATACTTGTAAATAGGACTAGCACAAGCCTCCAGCTCTCTGGACAAGTATATAGAAAAACGCAGATAAGCAGCACCGTAAATAAGCCAATTATCATGCACGGCAGTCTGTACGCTGGTCTGTATTGTTGAACGAGCAGCATATCACTTGAAAGAAACAGATTGCTGATAACGAGGTACGTCGCCGCTTCGACCAAGTGAAACAAAGCAAATGAAAACACGAAAAAATAGCCGATCGTATGTGGGAACTCCAAGATCAACAACACGATAGAAAGTGGAACTCCAATCAATAAATTCAACACAATTCCAGCAATTCCTACATGAAAAAGTTGTTTATAACTGAGAGCACGTGCTCTTTCCTCATCAATCGGCCTCGGCGTTGAAAAAAACAAATACAATGGTACCTGCACATGAAAAGGATTGAGCTTGCAATTGTATTTGGCGTACATGACACCGTGGCCCACTTCATGTAACCAAATTACCGAATACAATGCAAAATAACCAACGAGAAAGTAAAACAGATACATATTTGAATCCCCCTTGCTAGGATGATGTATCCACAGCATAATGCATTCTTTTTAATATGTAAATATTTATATATAAATATTTATAATCATGGCAATAAAAATGGCCAGCAATATTGCCGGCCATTTCTCGCTGTCCAGATCATTGGTGAATATGCGGTTGCTTTACTGCCGGAAAAGAAAGAGTGACCTCCGTCCCTTCCCTTACCTTGCTTGTAATATCAATTCTCCCGTCAAGGCTCTCGACCACTTTGAAAACTATCATCATCCCTAGCCCAGAACCGGCCTGAGTCGTTGAAAAATAAGGCTCTCCAAGTCGATCAAGTGTTTCCTCATCCATCCCAGACCCGTTATCCTTTACACGAATGATGCATTGGCGCTTGCTGTACTCTGCTGAAAGATGAAGGATTCCTTCTCTATCCATTGCTTCTATGCTGTTTTTCATCAGGTTAACAACTACTTGCTTCATCTGCTTGCCTTCCCCAAGGAAATAACAGCTGCCGACATTCATATCATCAACATGGATACCTGCCTGATCGGCGAGCGATTGGATTTCTTCCCGTGCTTCAGCAATCAATGTTCTCGTATTCAACACCTGAAGGCCATCATAGTATGGGTTTGCAAAAATCGAGTAATCGGTTATGACCTCATCAATCCGATCTATTTCTTCAATCGCAAGCTTATAAAACTCCGATCGCTTTTCCGGAGTTGAAGATGGGTCGCTTTCAAGCAATTGCAACAGCCCTCTTATCGTGGCTAAAGGATTCTTCACTTGATCATTCACAGAAGCAGCCAGATGGCTGATAATCTCCTGTTTTGCATCCTGGTGAAGCTTCATCCTGTATTTATAATTCTTGCTCAACAAGGCCATTGACAGCCCGACAAACAAAATTCCCGTAACATTTGTCAGTATATAGCCTATGGACAGCTGCCAAGGATTATAGTCGCCGACTCCATAAAGCTGAATAACGACGATTGAAAATATGACATTGATGCCTGCCCCTACAGCCATTTTAACGAAGAGGGTCCATTTAAAATAATAGTTTCGTATCACCATTGTCGCCAATAGTAAGGCAAATGTGCTGATGACTGTTCCGTCAAGACCCGGAGTCCCATACAAAAGCTTGATCAGTACCGTTTCAGATGCCAAAGCGAGCCCGACAAAAGGGCCTCCGTATAAAGTTCCGAACCAAAGGGGCACCCTGCGCAAATCAAATTGCAAACCATCCACCTCATGCGTGCTGAACGCCATAGAAAACAGGATGATGAAAGCAGCTGAAAGCAGGATCAACCATTTACTTTCAAATCTATTGCGCGGCCGGCTCTCTATCCAGAACTGCTGAATGCTCGTGATCAAGATGATAAGTAATAAATTCAATAAAAGGTTAAGTCCCACATTCAATACATATAATCCTTTCTATATGGCAGCTTTTGTGCAAATTGTAATATTCAGTAATTTCCCCTAATAAAAAGAACATCCACCAATCATAGATTTGGTGGAAAAGATAGCATGGACAAGGCGTGAATCCAAAAAAGCGGATGACGAAACGAAGTTCTCTATGCAAATTGCAACAATTAACAGAAAAACTGTACTTTCTAGCAAAAATATTATCATTAATCGCACTCTTTTGCAACAAAACAGAAGCACACTGAACAATTTTCATAGCACAAAAGTTTGCACAGAAGTTGCACAGAGATTAAGTAGGCACTTCTAATAGGTCGAAAGGGATCAGCTGGGATGTTTTTGATCTCTATTAGAAAAAGCCATCCTCCAAGGATGGCTTTACGGTTATATTCTCATAGTTCCATAACAATTAAAATGGAGACGGCGGATATTCTTACATAGTTACTTAGAAACTCCTCAATATTAGGCAATTCAAAGGTTTTCGCCCCTCCATTTATTAGACTAACCAGGAAATAGCTAGGTTTACAAAAATGCATACGGAGATATTTTATAAATATCAATAGCCAAACACTAACTATTCAATTAAGTAATCTAATAGTCTTTTTAAAGATTCCTGTATAACTTAAGCTTTAAGTGATATAACTTGTAAATTATATAAATCCTTCAGTTCCTGAACATCCCTTCGTATGCATCAAACAAAACATTATTTTTCTTCAAAAGAAAGCCCAATAAACAAATATTTTTAGGATTAAGTTTGCCATTAGAAACCCTATCTTTTCTTCATAATAAATGAATCGTGATTTTGCTTTTGATAAAATCATTGTTTTCATTCTGTAATATAGCCTATGTGTATGTAAAACTTGACCTTCCTTTGTATCTAAGAAAATTTGTACATCATCAATACCTTTTTTATTATTCTATTTCAAAAAGTTTTCAATTTGTATTTCCATCCTTTCACTGACACTATTAATTACTTGATTAATTGTATCCTTATTCTCCGTATAAACTCCAGACTCTTGACGGAAGCCCCAATTTGGGTTCCCTCTAAACGATAGCCAATTAAAGCTAGTAATTACGACGTATTCACCATCAACTAATAAGACTTTCTCATGAGTGTTCCCTAATTTTTTAAAAGTTAATTTATTCCCATACTTTCGTTTTTTCATATCATTTATTTTTTCAATAGCTCTTGGATCACTATCATCTTTTATGTCTATACCATAACCAATAACTACCCTAACGCCACGTCTTAAACAACTTTTTATTTCATTTTGGAGTTCATTATCAAAACCACTAAATTTTATCCAAGGAGATAATATTACCACTAGTTTTTTTGATTTCTTTAAAGCATTAATTAGAATAGATCTATGCTCATATGTCTCTATAAATCTCGTAGTATTTACTTTATTGTTTTTCAACTCGTCTAGCTGTTTTTTTAGAATTTTAATTTCTTGTGTTTTTGAGTATACTTCCTCTTCTGGTAAGTCATCTGGATTTTTCAAAATACTCTCGTGCTCTTTAATTAACCTCGTTACAACGAATTCATTTATCTTTGTATTTTTACTTTCAATAATGTTTGCCTTAGCTTGTTGAATTGTTTCTTCTGTAATTAGTTGCGTTAAATCATTAGTGACTTTTATATCATCAATTTTGTCTTTTTTATCAAGCGGAATTTGATTTAATCCAGATTCTTGCATTTTTAAAAGTATATTTTCATATTCAACTTCTCTATCTAAACCATCAAATATTTTTACATCTAAGTTATTATTCTTATCTAAGAAAACTAATAAGCTCCTTTTTTTATACATAGTATAAGCCTTTTCTATTTCATTAATAGAAATTAAATCTCCATTAAATGTATCATCTAAGGATTCAGATCTATGTTTTTTAATTAATTTTGCAATATCATTAAATGCAATCTCTTTTACAACAGGCATTTCCTTATCTGGTAACAACACATGGAAATCTTTTTGTTTTACCTCTTTTGCTGAATAAGACGCTTTATGGGGTAAGGCTTCTCCCGTAAAACCATCTATTAAAAAATGAAAGCTTACTTGTTCAGGTACTATTAATTTCGAATTACGTAAAACGTCCTTACCTTTATCTGTTATCTTTGGTTTATCATTTAAGATAACCACTAAATCATCTTTAAATAAAACTGCAATAGAATCCATAATGAGTTTAGTTTCAATGCCTAAAATATTTGACATTTGCGCTATATCATTAATATTTATATCTAATAATTTCAGTATAAATTCTTCTACTATACCTATATCTTTCTTCTTGAGGAGCGTTATATTAAGATGAACTTTATATACAGGAAAAGCTGCATAAACATACTTCATTAACTTCCCTTCAGGAACTGAATCTTTGTATTTCTCCGCTAATTTTTCTATCATCTATAATACCTCCTCTAAAGAACAAATATTTTCATTTAAAGTAATATATTCGTATACTTTTAAAAAAGGATTTTCTAAATTATCAAACGTCATAGATTCTTTAGTTACTGAAAGGTGATCACCAACAATAATTAGTAACTCTTTCGATCTAGATAAGGCTACATTTAAACGTCTAGCATCACTTAAAAACCCAATTTTACCTTTTTCATTACTTCTTACAATACTATAAAAAATTATATCAGTTTCCCTTCCTTGAAAGGCATCTACAGTATTAATTTCGATATTTAGAAATTTAAATTTATCTTTATATTTGGTTTCAAATTCTTTACGAATTAGGGATTTTTGAGCCTGATATCCTGCAATAATTCCAACATCTTTAAATAAATTTTTAGCAGAGTATTCATTCTCCATATCTAATAATTTTGTAAAAATAACATTAACCTCGAATTCATTTTGATATGTTTGATGTGAATTACTTTTTATAATTTGTTCATATCTTTTTGGACTTTTAGCAGTTGTAAGCCACACAGCACCTTTTCCAGTCCATTTTTTAATACCATGGTCTCTTTGAGTTACCGTCGTCTTGGATTCTAACATTCCTTCATAAAATACTTTACTTACTAAGTTACCTATAGCAGGATGCATTCTATACTGTTGTTCCAATCTACCAACACAATTATCGTTAATATTTAACATTAATTCTTCGAATAAACTTTTTTCTAAATCCTTTAATTTAATATTTATTTGTTGTAAATCTAAATTTTGTATATTTTTATCTAAAATAGGGGGCAATTGTTTATGATCGCCTACTAAGACTATTTTTTTACCCAATGTAATTGGCACTAGTAATTCTGGAGCTGTTGCTCTTCCAGCTTCGTCAATTATTACCCAATCAAAAACAATATCACTATTGTATGAAAGACTTGAAATTCCTAAACACGTTGCCCCTATTATATTGGTTCTTTTTATCAATACATCTAATAATTTTTCGTCTGTACCTATACGTGAAAACCATTCACTTTGAATACCTTCAATTTTAGAAATAAACTCTAACTCTTCTTTGTTTCCTTGCATAGTATAGTTTACTTCTTCTCTCAAATTAAATAGTTGTTCTGTATCTTCGACATCCAAATATAGATATCCATCTTTCAATTGACGCTTAACTTCATCAGATTTGTACATAGTTTCAATTAAAGAATTTTCAAGTTCATTTTTTTCACCTGATAAGTTCTTTACTTTATCTAAATTAAGTAAAAATTGGTTACCAAAATTTATAAATTTATCCCTAAACATTTTGCTAATCTTATTTAATTCAATATCATCCGATTCCTTGGTTTCTTTATTAAAGGTATGAATAATCTTTTCCAGTTCATCATTTAACTTATTAAGCTCATCATAATTTTTTATAATAATGTCGAGTCTAGTTTGAGTTTTTAAAATTTCTTCATCTACCGTTTCTAAGTTTTCTTTTAAACGGTCTATTTCAATAATTTTTTCATACTTTTCTATTAAAGAATCATCTAAATTAATATGACTTTTTAAGCCATCTATATACTCTAAACTGTTCTTTTTAATACCCTCAATTAATTCAAACAATTGTTCCTCAATCATATATTTTTCTGCACCTAACGATAACTTTTCTTTTCTACCTATACGTAAAAGAGATAATTTCGGTAGCATATCTTTAATTTTATTTAATGCATGATCTACAGCTACGTTTGATTGAGAAGAAATTAATACTTTACTATCTGGATTCTCTTTATATATTTGATTAACAAGTTCACTTATAAAAGTAGTTTTCCCTGTGCCAGGCGGCCCTTGTAATATAAACATGTCTTTAGCTAACATTGCCTTTTCAACAGCTTTTTGCTTAGAATCGTCCATTTCACTATAATATTCCAAATCAATAAACAAATCGGAAAACATGGCCTCTTCAGGATTAATTAATAAATCTGCAATTTTAGGGTTACTTAACTCCCTATACTGAATAGATTTGAGAGCTTTCTTTTGTCGATTTAGTGCTGTTTCTATCATTCTATTATCAACAGAAATCTCCCCTGACTTAGCAAAATCATCTGGACTTGCATCTTTACTAAGTTGAATAATAAGCTTATCACCGTCGGAGTCTATACAATATCCTGCTAATTTAGTTCTATTTATGCTATACGCTGAAGTCATACATAACAACTGTTCATCATCAAATACTTTTTCTGAAATCTCATTTTTTAGTTCAACAATGACTTTCTCTCCCAAAGAGTCTACTTCAAAGTTACGATATTGCAATGTAGATTTATTTTCTTCAATATCTTGTTCTAATACACGAAGTACTTTTTCCCATCTTTGTATACTATTTTTTTCACTAATTTCTTGATCATTTTTTAGTTTTTTCGCTCTATATTCGAGTTCAAAGTTTGAAATCAATTCATGAATATTATCGAAATCATTATCTTTAGTTACACTAACACAAACTTCAAATTCACCATCCTGAGTAATTGCCCATTCTTTGTTGGTTGTATGTTGAGATTTACTTGGGAAATGTATTGCTATAATTGTAAATGTAGTATCCGTTCTTTTATCAACTACACACTTATATTCATATTGCTTTCCGTACAATTTATAAGTATTCTGGTCACTTCTCAAATTATTATCATTAGCCATATAAATTATTGACGTACTCAGATCATTAGCAATAAGTCTACTAGCTTCACTACGACTTTCATTTTCGAGGTAACCAAACTGACATAGTCTTTTTAGAACTGAATCTGCAAATCCTAATCCATAAACTTTACTTTCTTTTTTATTAAATTCTTGAAACCTATTTCTTAATTCGCTCACTGTATTAATACGATTATCAACTTCTACAGTTATCATTGATAATATTATGCTTATATAACGTTCATCCAATTCGCTATTTTTTACATAATCAATGATATTTTCTTCAAATTCAAATTCTTTTTCCAACAAAATTTCAGCAATAACAATTCCTACCGAATAAATATCACTTCTAAAATCTATATTTTTTAATAGAAATTGTTCAGGAGATGCATACTTTGGTGTTAAGTAATTTTTCATTGTAAAATCTTTATACATACTGTTTTTAATCTTACTTATACCAAAATCGATTATTTTTATTTCATTCGACTCGTTTATTAGAATATTTGATGGTTTAATATCTCTATGTATTACACCTTTAGAATGTGCATAATCTAACCCTTCTAAAATATCTAATATAATTTTTATCTTTTGTTTTTCACTAAATAATCCATTATAAATTACTTTATTTAAAGAATCTCCAGCAAAATATTCTAAAACAATATAGTTCAATTTATTTTCTATATCTATACCTTTTTCTAAAAGGTGAACTATATGCTCATTTTGAAGTTTCTCTAAATTTTCTATTTCTCTATTAAAAAGTGCCTTATATAAATCAGTAGAGTCATTGTCTGTCCACTCAAATGTTTTAATTACAACTGTTTCTTGATCTCGATCGAAATCTATGCATAAGTATACATTAGACATATTACCACCGTTCAATTTTTTTAAAATCTTATACCTATCTTTAATAAATTTCATTGTAGACACCTCTTCTTTCTTCTGAACAAAATATAATATAATTATATTACATTTTGTGAAGAAAAAGGAAGAAAGTCATAACAAAAGAACCATTTTATATGTGTGTTTTTAAATGCTTTTGTATAATTCAATTCTAGATATTCTTTCCTCTTATTATTTTCGTTTTTATTAATAATCACCTAATTTACGTTCATAATTTAATAATGTCTTACGAAATTAAGTTTAATAAAGAAACACGATATCAAGTTAAGATATATTTAGGTACAGATCCGTTAATAGGTATATAGATGTCTACTACAAAGAGTAGGTTTAAAACAAAAGCTGAGCTTGCTAAATTCAACTAGAAGTACGTAAAGGAACGTATAAAAAATATACTGCTAAAAAGCATTTGGAAATCTGTAATATTTGGATTGAATGTTATGAAAAAAAACAGTAACAGGATAGTGTGACTGCTAAACTAAAGTTAACAGTTCTTGCTAAACAGGAATAAACACTCTTCTATCAAATATCACTCCTGTTAAGTTATGCTTGTGCTTCAAGATAACTTAGCTGGGGGCTTGGAGAGATGGAGAAGATATTATTGT
>NZ_JBWBKF010000065.1:0-24981 GCF_057657925.1 Lederbergia sp. B243.17 | reverse complement strand
ATTAACCATTATATGGTCTATTATAATAATTATCGTTATCAGTGGAATTTAAAAAAGATGACCCCTATTCAATATAGGAATCATCTTCAAACTGCTTAATCTCTTTTTTTATTGTGTCCTTGACATAGGTACCACTTTATTTTCCCCTCTTTTTTTATTATTGGTCTCCTCCTACCCAGGCTCACTATCCACATCTCAATGAGAAGGAATCCCCACAATATCCAAATCTCCGACAATACGCACTTCCGGGAATATTTCCTTTGCTTCCTCCTCCATCTTCCGCCAATCCTCTTTGTCATAGCGGGAGCTGATGTGGGTGAGGCACAGTCCCCGGGCGCCGGCTTCACGAGCGAGTTCCGCCGCTTGGAGGGTGGTGGAGTGGAAGTAGTCATGGGCCATTTCGGCACTGTCGCCGGCAAAGGTCGCCTCGTGGACGATCATGTCGGCATTTTCGGCAAGTACCGGTGCGTTTGCACATGGGCGGGTGTCGCCGAATATGGCGACAATCCTTCCTTGTCGTTCCGGACCGAGATAATCCTTCCCATCGATGATCCGGCCGTCTTCCAGCTGCACGGTTTCGCCGAGCTTGAGCTTTTGGTAAAGTGGTCCCGGCGGAATTCCGGCCTCTTTGAGACGGGCAGCGTCGAGCTTTCCGGGAGTGTTTTTCTCGACGATCCGGTAGCCGAGCGACGGCACGGCGTGGTCCAGCCACATCGCCTCGACAGTAAATTGCTCGTCCTCAAAGACCACTCCCTCCTCGATTTCAACAATGTGGAGCGGGTATTTCAGATGGGTCTGGCTCGTTCCCAAAGAAACTTCTATGTATGGTTTGATCCCTTTTGGCCCATAAACGGTCAATTTCTCCAGACCGCCCTGAAACGAACGGCTCCCGAGCAAGCCCGGCAGACCGAAAATATGATCGCCATGCAAATGGGTGATAAAAATTTTTTCGATTTTCCTCGGCTTTAAACTGGTGTGGAGAATTTGGTGCTGGGTCGCTTCGCCGCAATCAAACAGCCAGACAGCATTCCTTTCCTCCAGCAGTTTTAAAGCGATTGATGTGACGTTCCGCGGTTTGGACGGCACTCCAGCCCCTGTTCCTAAAAACAATAATTCCATCCGCTCTCCCTCCCTTTCTGAAATTTTTCGTCTATCTTACCATAAAAATGCAAGAAGATTGCTTATTGCGTTCCTGAGAGTCGTTTTTCGCGTGAATAATTGATAAGATAGAGATTGATGATAAGTAATATGATGAGGTCGAAGTTCACAAGAAAAGAGAGGTATTGAAATGATGCAAACTGAAACACCATCCTCGTTAATAATGATTTTTGGCGCTACCGGCGATTTGGCCAAAAGGAAGCTCTATCCCTCCCTTTACCATTTGTTCAGAAAGGGCAATTTGGCCAAGCACTTCGCGGTAATCGGTGTAGGGCGCAGGCCGTGGTCTGACCAAGTGTTTAAAGAGCATGTCCGTGATTCAGTTCTTACCTCGATCGGGGAAGCAGAGAACATAGAGGAATTCATTTCCCACTTTTATTATAAATCCCATGACGTGAGCGATTCAAATTCTTATTTGGAACTGAAGAATACCGCCGACCAGCTTGATGAAAAATATTCACTGGAAGGCAACCGGATTTTCTACCTGGCGATGGCGCCGGAATTTTTCGGAACGATTGCTGTCCACTTGAAGCAAGACGGGCTTACCGACACGGACGGCTTCCACCGCCTCGTCATTGAAAAGCCGTTTGGCCATAACCTGGAATCGGCAATAGCATTGAACAACCAGATCCGGAGCGTTTTCTCTGAAAATGACATCTACCGGATCGACCATTACCTTGGAAAAGAAATGGTTCAGAACATAGAAGTCATCCGCTTTGCAAATGCGATTTTCGAACCTTTATGGAACAACCGGTACATATCCAATATCCAGGTCACCTCAAGCGAAACGCTCGGAGTCGAGGAACGCGGAGGCTATTACGAAAACAGCGGTGCGCTTCGGGATATGGTGCAAAACCATATGCTGCAGATGGTCGCCCTGCTCGCAATGGAGCCGCCGATCCGCCTGACGCCAAAAGAGATCCGAAGCGAGAAGGTCAAGGTGCTTGGGGCCCTTCGTTCAATCAAACCGGAGGAAGTACCGGATTACTTTGTCCGCGGCCAATATGGACCGGGATCGGAAAATGGAAAGCCTGCCAGCGGATACCGTGAAGAATTAAATGTCAGCCCAGAATCGAACACAGATACATTTGTCGCAGGCAAGCTGATGATCGACAATTTCCGCTGGGCAGGAGTTCCTTTCTACATCCGGACAGGGAAAAAGATGGCCGTCAAGTCGACAAAGATCATCATTCAATTCAAAGATGTACCGATGAATCTGTATTACCGTTCGGAGGAGCAGCTGAGCCCGAACCTGCTCGTCATCCACATCCAGCCGGAAGAAGGGATCACCCTTCACTTGAACGCGAAACAGTCCGGACAGACGATGGAGACAACGCCGGTCAAGCTCAACTTCTCCAATGCCAATAATGCGGCAGGAATCAATACACCGGAAGCGTATGAGAAGCTGCTCCATGACTGCCTCCGAGGCGATGCGACCAACTTTACGCATTGGGACGAAGTGGCGCTCTCGTGGAGTTTCGTTGATAAGATCAGCCAGTATTGGGAAAATAATAAAGCCCAGTTCCCGAATTATCCAGCAGGCTCAATGGGGCCGGATGAATCCGACCAATTGCTCGAGAAAGACGGATATTTCTGGTGGGCGCTGGATCATCTAGAAATTGACAATTGCTGAAAAAGCGGCAGGAGCCATTCGGCTTCTGCCTTTGCTTTTATACCCGGACGTTTGATGAACCGGATAGCAGTGGAAGGAATAAAGTAAGGTGGAGGTGTTCGGATTATGGGTAACTCCAAAATGGATGAATACTTGCAGAACGGCATCTACGGGGCGAAACAGACGAAGCCGGATGAACGGCGGAAATTCCTCGGTACGCTTAGGGAAAGGATCGTCGTGGCGCTGACAAAGAGCCAGGTGATGGAAGGATTTCTGCCCGAGCTGGAAAAGAGCATAAAGGAGAACCCGGGAGCAGCGTTGCTGTTGAACGGGGAGATGGACTACTCCTTTTTGTCCCGTTATATCCAGCTGGCCAGAAAGCTTGATGTCCCCTTTTCGATCGTAACGAATAAAGACAGCCATACAGACATCGGGCTTGTCCTTGCTTTTGACCACGCGATTAATAAAGAAGAAATTTACCTGAAGAAAAAAGAAGAGGAACAACCGGCTGAAGATAAAAAGAAAGCGGGCCTGCTGTCGGAGCTGAAGCATTTTTTCACCAAATGATCACTTGCTTCTCTTCGCCTGGTTGCCCCTGATCAGGCTCGCATTTCCGAACTTTTCATGAATGGTGCCGATTGCCTTGTAGAGAGGTTCTTTCTTGGCGGCTGTTTCGTATGAAAACAAGCTCAGCTGTTCGAACGATTGGCTTTCTTCGAGGAGATCCTGCCCGGTAACGCCAAGAAGCCGGATAGGGTTGCCGTTCCAATGCTGAATGAACAGCTGCCGGGCCGCCTCGTAAATGTCTTCGGGGCTCGAGATCGGATTTAGCAGCTTCCGGCTCCGGGTCACCGTCTTCCGGTCTTTGTAGCGGATCATGACCGATATATTTCTTGTTACGTAGCCTTTCCGGTGAAGTCTTTCAGAGACACCGCCCGAAAGGCTTTTCAATTTTTCGAGCAATTGCGCCTGGTTGGCGATGTCCTGGGGCAGGGTCAAAGACTGGCCGATGCTTTTGCTTTCTTCGGCAGCTGCCGGGTCGACCGGGCGGCTGTCGATTCCATTCGCCCTTTCCCGCAATTTGCTTCCTCTTAATCCGATCTGGCTGCGAAGCAGCGACTCATCTGCTTTTGCAAGGTCGCCGATCGTCATGATGCCGAGTGTGCCAAGCTTTTCCGCCGTTTTCGCCCCGACGCCGTGCATCTCAATCACCGGCATCGGCCAAAGGACGCGGGGAAGATCGCGTTTACGCAGGACGGTGATGCCGAGCGGCTTTTTCAGATCGGACGCCATTTTTGCCAAAAACTTATTCGGGGCGATCCCGATGCTGCACGGAAGGTCGAGCGACGAAAGAAGGTTCTGCTGAATCGATTCCGCAATTTGCATCGGTGTTCCAAGTTCATAACACGCTGTGATATCAACGTATCCCTCGTCGATCGAGCCGGGTTCAACCAAATCAGTATAGCGCCGAAGCTCATCGAACATCGCATTGGATGCGAGCCGATAACGCGCGAAATCCGGTTTTTTGATGATCAGGGACGGGCATAGTTTTTTTGCCTGCCAAACCGGCATCGTCGTCTTCACGCCGAATTTTCTCGCCTCATAGCTGCAGGTGACAACGATGCCCTTCCGCTGTTCCACATCACCGGCAATGGCAAGCGGCTTCCCTTTCAAAGAGGGGTCATAGGCCATCTCGACCGAAGCGAAAAAACTGTTCATGTCCACATGCAAAATGACACGGCCGTTTTTCGGGTAAAATTCCTTCATGCCGCTCCCCCTCTTCTCCAAGTTCAGCTTATAATTCTTTCTGTTCCTGCATGTACGCTTTGATTTCCCTGATTCCGTCCAGCACATTCAGCATCGCTGCCGGATCGATCATCGTGATGAGCCGTTCTCCAAGCGTTGCGACTGCCGAAAAATACTGCGTACGGCTGTAGGCGACAAGGCCCGGCTGCTTCAAATCCTCGTCAGCGATTTCCAGGATTTCTTTCGCCTCTTTTACGAGCAGCCCGTAGGTCAGCTGTTCGGTCTGCATGACAATCATCCGCACCTGGTCATTGATGTCCGTTCTTTCGTGATAAAGGATTTCTCCAAGGTCAAGAACGGGAATCAATTCACCTCTTGAAACGATGACGCCCCTCATATAAGAAGGCAGATGCGGCACCGGATTGATGCCCTCAATTTTTTCAATCGAGATGACATAGTCTACAGGAATCGCATATTCCTCTTTTCCTGCATGAAAAATTACTGCTTTCTCAGCCACTTTACATTTCCCCCTAAAAGTAGTTGCATTTTGCAGGCAGCGGGATTTCACTCCCGCTGCCTTATTTATGCCTATTATTTTGCAGCTTCTTCAATCAAAGCGACAACAAGTTCCGCCAGCTTGTTCAGTTCCTTCACTGGCATTCTTTCGTTTGTCGTATGGATCTCTTCGTAGCCGACAGCCATGTTGACAGTCGGAATCCCGAAACCGGCGATGACATTTGCGTCGCTTCCGCCGCCGCTTGTCAGCAACTCAGGTGTTCTTCCGACTTTTTCAACCGCCTTTTTCGCAACTTCAACAACATGGTCTCCGTCAGCGAACTTGAAGCCCGGATACATCACTTCGACATCGACATCCACTTTGCCGCCCATTTCTTCCGCCGCTTCTTCAAAGGCCTTTTTCATTTTTGCGACTTGCGCTTCCATTTTCTCCGGCACGAGCGAACGTGCTTCTGCCAGGATGAACGCGTGGTCAGCTACGATATTTGTTGCCTGTCCGCCTTCGAAGCGGCCAATATTCGCTGTTGTTTCCTCATCGATCCGACCGAGCGGCATTTTGGCAACCGCTTTGGCAGCAATCGTAATAGCGGAAACCCCTTTTTCAGGCGCTACGCCGGCATGAGCGGTTTTTCCGTAAATGTCAGCCTTCACTTTCGCCTGTGTTGGAGCGGCAACGATGATTTTGCCGACTTCCCCGTCGCTGTCGAGCGCAAAGCCGTATTTCGCTTTCACAAGGTTGCGGTCGAGCGCTTTTGCACCGACAAGCCCGGATTCTTCACCAACCGTAATGATGAACTGGATGTCCCCATGCTCGATGTTTTGCTCCTTTAGGACGCGGATTGCTTCGAACATGACGGCAAGGCCCGTTTTGTCATCGGCGCCGAGGATTGTAGTTCCGTCTGTTACGATATAACCGTCTTTTAGTGATGGTTTAATGCCTTTTCCCGGAACGACCGTATCCATATGGGAAGTGAAATAAATCGTATCTGCATCCTGCTTGCTGCCTTTCAGCGTAACAATCAGGTTCCCTGCACCATGGCCGGTTTGGCCCATTGTATCATCTTCAAAAACTTCTGCGCCGAGCTTCTCGAATTTTTCTTTCAGCACTTTCGAAATGGCGCTTTCGTTCTTTGTTTCCGAATCAATTTTCACCAGTTCCAAAAACTCATTCAGCAAACGCTCTTCTTGTATCATCTGTCATCCCTCCAACTATGTAGTGTCCTCATTAAGTATAATACTGGGAAACGAACGAAACAAGCGGATGCCCTTTCTTCGATACCGATATTGGCTGTAACTTTTTCTTCGTCCGGGACGTCTGAATAGATAAGCATATGAAAAGGAAAAGGAGTGAGCAGCATGAAAAGGAAACTGATAATCGCCTTGGCAGCCATGCTATTTTTCACGGCTTCCATCCGGCCGGCATCTGCCTTCAGCGATTTGGAAGGGGAAGTGAACAGGGAAAAGATTTTGCAGCTGAAAAAGGCTGGAATTTTGAAGGGTGAGACGGACGGCCGATTTTACCCGGCGGGCGATCTGACTGGTGCAGCCGGTATAACAGCGATCATTTCCGCGATGGATCTCAGCCTGGCGAAGTTTCTCTTTATTAAAGAGCCGAAAGCGAGCGACTATTTTACAAAAGCGGACGACGGAGCATGGTATGCCAACGCCCTCACGATTGCCCATGTGAACGGAATGGACCTTCCGAAGGATTTCAGCCCGGGGGCAGCCCTGACACGCGAGGAATTCGCCTATTATCTTCTAAAAGGGCTTCAGGCAAGCGGGGACTATGCGTTCACCGAAATGTACTTTCTGATCAAGGATGAAGAAAAGATTGCGCCACAATATCGCAACAGCATCCAAACCTTGCTGAATGGAGGGATCCGCATGCTCGACAAAGACCATCAATTCCAGCCGAAGAAGAAAATCACACGGGCCGAAGCGGCTGGCTGGCTATACGATGCGTACAGTATCAAAAATCGGGCAAACAGCCTGGTCATCAAATTGGATCTTTTCGAAAAACCTCTCGCTGCAGGGATGAATGAAGTCACCATCCAAGCGCAGCTGCCGCACCCTGGATACGGGCTCCGCATCATGCAAGTCGAATATGAGGGGAAAAATGCGATGATTTCCTATCAGGTGCTCCTGCCGGATCCGGACCTGATGTTCCCTCAAGTGGTAACGGATGTCTCGGCAAAAGTGAAAATAAAAGCAGGGTTCAAGCCTGTCCTGCGCGAAATGCCGCCGGTTTTTGCGGAAACCGAATAAAAAAACGGAACGCTTGGGCGGTTGCCCAAGCGTTCTCTTGTATTAGAGCGGAATATTGCCGTGCTTCTTTTTCGGGCGGTCTTCCTGCTTGTTCCGCAGCATCTCCAGTGCATGGATGAGCTTGATTCTCGTTTCACGCGGGTCGATTACATCGTCGACCATTCCTCTTGCAGCCGCCACATACGGATTGGCGAATTTCTCGCGGTATTCCTCGATTTTCTGCTCCCTCGTCGCTTCAGGATTACTGCTATTCGCGATTTCCTTGGCAAAGATGATATTCGCCGCACCCTGCGGCCCCATGACGGCGATTTCAGCGTTCGGCCAGGCAAAGACAAGGTCGGCCCCGATCGCCTTCGAATTAAGCGCCACATACGCTCCACCATACGCTTTGCGGAGGATGACCGTTATTTTCGGTACGGTTGCCTCGGAATACGCATACAAAATTTTCGCACCGTGCCGGATGATGCCGCCGTGCTCTTGCTTGATTCCCGGAAAAAAGCCCGTCACGTCTTCGAACGTGATGACCGGTATATTGAAAGAATCGCAGAACCGGATAAACCGGGACGCTTTGTCTGAGGAATCAATGTCGAGTCCTCCTGCCAAGTACTTCGGCTGGTTGCATACGAGCCCAACCGCTTCTCCTTTGATTCTCGCAAAACCGACGACGACATTTTTGGCAAACTCGCTTTGCACCTCGAAGAATGAGGCTTTGTCGACGACCTGGTCGATGACCGTCCGGACGTCATAAGGACGGGAAGCATCAAACGGTACGCTGTCGGCAAGATCCGGAAGAAAATCCTCCGCTCCCTCATATTCGGAGATGGCTGTTTTTTCCCGGTTGTTTTGCGGCAGGTACACGATGAGTTTGCGGACCATGGCGAGCACCTCTTCCTCGCTTTCAGCCCGGAAATGGGCATTTCCGCTGATCGTGTTATGGACCCTTGATCCGCCGAGATCTTCGGAAGAAATTTTTTCGCCGGTCACCGTTTCAATCACCTTCGGGCCAGTAATGAACATCTGGCTCGTTTTGTCGACCATGAAGACAAAATCAGTGATGGCCGGCGAATAGACCGCCCCGCCTGCACACGGTCCCATGATGACGGAAATTTGCGGGATGACGCCCGAATAGATTGCATTCCGGTAGAAAACATGACCGTACCCATCAAGGGAGACGACCCCCTCTTGAATGCGCGCCCCGCCTGAATCGTTCAAGCCGATGAACGGCGTCCCATTTTGGGCAGCGAGATCCATCGCCTTAGCGATTTTTTCCGCATGCATTTCCCCAAGCGCTCCCCCGAAGACGGTGAAGTCTTGTGAAAAAAGATAAATTGGACGGCCGTTCACCTTCCCATAGCCGGTCACAACACCGTCCCCAGGATATGTATTGTCACCAAGCCCGAAATCAGCCGATCTGTGCTCGATGAACGGGTTAAGTTCCACAAATGTACCGGGATCCAAAAGCAGGTCGATCCGCTCCCTTGCGGTCAGCTTGCCCTTCTCGTGCTGCTTTTCGATCCGTTCATCGCCGCCGCCAAGCTCGGCGGCCCTTCTCCTGTCATACAGTTCATTGATTTTTTCATACATATCCGCCATCGGGCTCCCTCCCAGTCTGTCAATCTTCCTTTTTTTCACAAAGCTCATACAATACGCCATGCCCCGATTTCGGATGCATGAAGGCGACCTTCGCCCCGCCCGCGCCAGGTTTCGGCTCATCCTGGAGCATGCGGATCCCCTTCTCTTTCAGCTCGCCCATTCGCTCCTCGATATTTTTCACTCCGAGCGCAATATGGTGGATTCCTTCGCCCCGCTTTTCGATAAAACGGCCGATTGCGCTTTGATCGCTCGTCGCTTCCAGCAGCTCGAGCATGACGTTGTGGGCGTCCACAAAGGCAACCTTCACCTGTTCGGAAGGCACTTCTTCAATTTTCACGCATTGCAGGCCAAGAACATCCGTATAAAAAGGAAGCGCTTTCTCGATTGACCGCACTGCAATCCCGATATGATTAATATTCTTCAAATCTCTCATTCCCCTCCGGACACATTCCGCCTGCAAATTGTCCCATTTTAGATGTTGTCTGTTCCGCAAAAGACCGATAAAATGAAGATACTACAAAACGAATAGGAAGTGTTCATGCATGTCCAATAAAAAAGTACAGCGGATCATCATCTTCGTCATGCTGTTCAGCATGCTCGCCATGACGATCGCCTCCGGAATGTCTGCACTGTTTTAAGTAAGAAAAGCGCAAGGCGCCTGCCTATCGGCTGAAACCTCGTGCCAATGGCGCCTGAAGCTGGACTTGCTGCAACATCAATCGAACTTTTATTATGTAGAAAAGCTCCCATACCATCCATGGGAGCTTTCGTTTATTTGGCGCCGCTCTCACGCGCCAACTGTTCAAAAGATTTCTCCTCGTCAACAATCAGCACACGGATGCCTTCCTGAACTTGGTCAAACAGCGTTTCCAGCGCAGCTTTCGGCAGCCGGATGCAGCCATCCGAAACATACTTCCCGATTGAATCCGGGGCATTTGTTCCGTGGAGACCATAAATTCTCCCGTCCGTCCCTCTGGCATCAAAACCGATCCACCGGCTCCCAAGCGGATTCCGGGGATCGCCGCCCGGTATATTCTTTTTCCGGTAGTAAGGTTCGACAGCCTTCACCTTGACCGTAAACAGCCCCTCGGGCGTCAGCTCGCCGGTTTTGCCTGTAGCAACCTTGGTCCTCAGCTGGATTTCTCCGCTGTTGATCCAAGCGAGCTCATTCGTTTGCTTATTGACAATGATGATCGGGTCTCCTGGAAGAAGCTTGGCATCATACGGCCAGGCCGGCGACCCGCCGATGAAAAGGAGAACGGCAAGCAAGTAAACCATCGCAACCACCCTTTTCCGCTAGTTTGCGGAAAAAGGCGGCGGCTATGCCTGGTTTCTTAAATTTCTTCGCAGTACTGTTCGAAATACTGCTGAAGCTTGTTAACGACTGACATTGGGTCATGCCCCTCGATTTCGTGACGCTCCACCATCGTGCAGATCTTGCCGTCTTTCAGCAAGGCGAACGATGGAGAGGATGGCGGATAATCCGTAAAATAGCTGCGGGCTGCCGCTGTCGCTTCCTTATCCTGTCCTGCAAACACCGTAACCAAATGATCCGGGCGCTTGTCATAATGGACAGCGTGGGCTGCTGCTGGACGGGCAATCCCGCCTGCACAACCGCAGACCGAGTTGATCATCACAAGTGTCGTACCTTCGCGGCCAAGCGCCTTCTCGACGTCCTCCGCTGTCGTCAAATGTTCATAACCTGCTCTATCCATATCTTCACGCGCCTGACGGACCGCGTCATTCATAAAAATGTTGAAATCCATACTCATTGTTCTCGCTCCTTTGCTATTCTTGCTCATTTCTACTCTATCATAGCAGTTTCTGCATGAAAATTAAAATTTTGCACCTTTTTGAAAGCGGTAAAATGATACCGGTGTTTATTAGGTGGCCTGCTTGGGTTGCGGTACTGATATTCGGGCGTTTTTTATGTGACCGACGTAGGGCGGGTCGGCACTGTCGGTCACATTGAACGCTTCTATGTGACCCTCGTGTGGTAGGACGGGCGCTCTCGGGCGCATTGGTTGTTTCTATGTGACCTTCGCGTGGCTGGACGGGTGCTCTCGGGCTCATTGAACGCTTCTATGTGACCTTCGGGAGGCAGGACAGGCGCTCTCGGGCTCATTGTACGCTTTTATGTGACCCTTGCGCGGCAATACGAGCTCTCTCGGGCACATAGAACTCACTCAGCACCGGCCAACAATGTAGGCACAGCAAGATCGCCACTCATTCACCATCTAAAATTTCCCAATGATTCGCGGCAGCTCATTCAAGTCATCAATGATAGAATCGGCTTCCACATCGTTCCAATGACTGTCTTTTTTCCAAATTCCTTTCATACCGATGTTTTGGGCGGCCTTTACATCATTGATCGGATGATCTCCAACAAATACACTTTGTGCGGGGGTTGCACCGAGTTTTTCTAAAGCTCTTGTAAAAATTTCAGGGCTGGGCTTTTTCACCCCTTCCCACTCGGATACCAGTATCACATCAAAATATGGCTCAATCCCTAGCGCCTTAATAGTAGCCATTTGAAATTGCCCATATCCGTTTGTAATGATGCCCAATCTGACATTGCTATTCTTGAACTCCTCCAACATTTGAACGGCGTGATCAAATGGTACGCAATGGGACGAAAACTCGGAAAGATAATCCTGCAAAAGCTCTTCCCACGTCACTCCGGCAATATCAAACTCCCCGATTAGCTGCTGAAACACTTTATCCTTCCATACATACCCGCGCTGGTCGAGTTCAATAAATCTTGTAATATACTTATCTTTCGGTATATGGCCAACCCATGTTCGCATTCTTTCATATTGATTGTCTATAAATCCTTTTAACGATTCGTCTCGATTTAACAACGTCCCGTCTAAATCAAATAGAACTGCCTTAATCATTTCCCCGCTCCCTTCACCTCCAGCCCCAGGATTGCAGCCAGCTTGTCGGATTGCCTTGCATCGTGCGTCATTCAAAGGCAAAAGAGCAAACCCTTTGACCGTTTGCTCTTTTCCTTACCTGTTAATCAATGATCTTTTCCTAGCAAACCCAGCACACGGCCTGATATCCTATATTCCACCCTGCTCCACCATTTTTTATCAAAAAAAGAAAAATGATGTTTTATTTAGTCGAAGAGCGGGTAAGATAAAACTACATCTAGATCCATACCCCTAAACTCCCTAGATGTTTACGGACAGCATGCATGCTGTCCCTTTTTTTTGCTCTTTTATAGCCGGGAAGAGTCGAATAGTTTGTCCACTGCCTGGGCGACGGTCAGTTTCCCTCCGGCGACTTCCTCTTCGAGCCGTGGCTTGAGCTTTTTGACTTCCAAATTGCGAAAAAACTCCTGCTCCAGGCGGTCCCTGATCATTGACTGGAACCAATCTGCTGTCTGTCTTTTCCTCCGCTCCTGAAAAAAACCTGATTCATCCGTCACTTCCCGGAACAGCCCGATTTGTTTCCAAATATACTCAATGCCTTCTCCGGTAAGCGAGGAGCAAGCCATCGCCCTCGTCCTCCATCCCGGTGTGGCCGGGTTCAGCAGGTGCAGGATCTGCGTGTATTCCCTTTTCGTCCGAAGGGCAAGCGGTTTGTTTTCGCCGTCCGCTTTATTGATGACGACGGCGTCGACAAGCTCCATGATGCCTTTTTTCATCCCCTGGAGCTCATCGCCTGCGCCTGTAATCGCCAGCAGCATAAAGAAATCCACCATCCCCCTAACGACGACCTCGCTCTGACCGACGCCGACCGTTTCAATCAGGATGACATCATATCCGGCCGCCTCACAGGCGAGCATCGTCTCCCTCGTTTTCCGGTGGACGCCGCCGAGTGTTCCCTGTGATGGCGACGGCCGGATAAACGCCCGCTCGTGCCGTGACAGCTTTTCCATCCTTGTTTTGTCGCCGAGGATGCTGCCGCCGTTTACGGTCGAGCTCGGGTCGACGGCGAGAACGGCTACTTTATGTCCCGCCTCGCAGAGCATGTGGCCAAAAGCCTCAATGAAGGTGCTTTTCCCCGCCCCCGGCACACCTGTGATCCCGATCCGGATCGATTGCCCGGAATGCGGCAGAAGCGACTGGAGGATGGTCTGGGCTTGCTGTTCATGGCGTTCGGCGCTGCTTTCGATTAACGTGATCGTTTTCGACAGCGCCGTCCGGTCGCCGGCAAGGACCGCCTCTGCCAGTTGTTCCGCAGAGGGGCCGGTCTCCCTTTTCCTCCGAAACGTCTTTCTTGAAGCTGCCGTCATTTGCCCACTTCCTCATATCCGAGCTGTTCATAAATTTTTTCAACGACGATTTGCGCGCTGACCGGGATTACGGTGCCAGGGCCAAAGATGGCTGCCGCGCCTTTTTCCCGCAAGAAGTCATAGTCCTGCGGTGGAATTACCCCGCCGACAACGACAAGGATATCTTCCCGGCCGATTTTTTTCAGTTCCTCGACAAGCTTTGGAAGCAAGGTGCGGTGTCCTGCGGCAAGCGAGCTGAAGCCGATCACATGCACATCGTTTTCCGCAGCCTGTCTCGCCGTTTCATCCGGCGTCTGGAACAGCGGTCCGATGTCCACATCAAATCCCATATCGGCAAAAGCGGTCGCAATCACTTTCGCCCCGCGGTCATGCCCATCCTGGCCCATTTTGGCAATCAGGATCCGCGGCCGTCTTCCCTCGTTCTCCAGGAATTCATCGGTCATTTCCCGGATTCTCGCAATCTCTTCCTCATTGGAAAAATTGGCGCTGTACACGCCGCTCACGGAGCGGATCGTTGCTCGGTGCCGGCCGGATGCTGTTTCGATCGCGTCCGAAATCTCGCCGAGTGTCGCGCGTGCGCGTGCAGCGTCAACCGCAAGTGCGAGCAGATTTCCCGTTCCTTCCCGTGCGCCGCTTTCCAAAGCGGCAAGGGCACGCCGGACATCCTCATCGTTGCGCTCGCTGCGCAGCTTCTCGAGCCGCTCGATCTGCTTTTGCCGGACCGCTGTATTGTCAATGTTGAGAATTTCGATTTCCTCTTCTTTTTCCAGCCGGTATTTGTTGACGCCGATGATCGTTTCCGCCTTTGAATCGATCAGTGCCTGCCGCCGTGCAGCTGCCTCTTCGATTTTCATTTTTGGCAGTCCGGTCTCGATCGCCTTTGTCATGCCCCCGAGCTCCTCCACTTCCTCGATATGCGCCCATGCCCGCTCCATTAACTCATTTGTGAGCGATTCGACATAATAGGAGCCGCCCCAAGGGTCGATCACATCCGTGATGCCTGTCTCCTTCTGTAAAAATAATTGCGTATTCCTCGCAATCCTTGCGGAAAAGTCTGTCGGCAGCGCAATCGCTTCGTCAAGCGCGTTCGTATGCAGCGATTGTGTGTGGCCCATTGCAGCAGCATGCGCCTCAATGAACGTGCGGATGACATTGTTGAACGGATCCTGCTCGGTCAGACTCCAGCCGGACGTTTGGCTATGTGTCCGGAGCGCAAGTGATTTCGGATTTTCCGGATGAAACTGGCTCATCAGCTGGGCCCAAATTTTCCTTGCCGCCCGCATTTTCGCCACTTCCATGAAATAATTCATGCCGACTCCCCAAAAGAAGGAGAGGCGCGGTGCAAAGGAATCAATGCCGATTCCGGCCGCAAGCCCGGTCCGGACATATTCCAGCCCGTCAGCAAGTGTATAAGCGAGCTCGAGATCGGCAGGGGCGCCCGCTTCCTGCATATGGTAGCCGGAGATCGAGATACTGTTGAACTTCGGCATATGTTCAGACGTATAGGAAAAAATGTCCCCGATGATCCGCATCGACATTTCAGGCGGGTAAATATACGTATTCCGAACCATGTATTCTTTTAAAATATCATTCTGGATCGTGCCGGAAAGCAGAGACGGTGCGACACCCTGCTCTTCTGCCGCAACGATATAGAACGCCATCACCGGAATGACCGCACCGTTCATTGTCATGGAGACTGACATTTGATCAAGCGGGATCCGGTCAAATAATATTTTCATATCGAGGACGGAATCAATTGCAACACCGGCCTTCCCAACATCTCCTTCAACGCGGGGGTGGTCTGAATCGTAGCCGCGGTGGGTCGCCAGATCAAACGCGACAGACAGCCCCTTTTGGCCCATCGCCAAATTCCGCCGGTAAAACGCATTGCTCTCTTCGGCAGTGGAAAAACCTGCGTATTGCCGGATCGTCCACGGGCGGTTTGTGTACATCGTCGGATACGGTCCCCGTACATAAGGGGAAATCCCCGGCAGGCCGGCAGATTCGAGTTCGTCAGTGTCGGCTTCTGTATAAAGCGGCTTCAAATTGATTTTTTCATTCGTGGAAAAGCCTGCGTCTTCCTTCATGAACAGGGTGCTTCCAGCGGTATCCTCGGCACGGTCTAGAGAAATGGAACGAAAATCAGGTTTTCCGCTCATGGACGAACACCTCCAATCGTTTTCTGCAATTCGCTCAGTTTTTCTGCGATATTCTGGCCGGCAAAGATGGCGCCGTCATTCCCGGCTTCCGGAAGGTCGATTTTTCCGGCGAGGTCAACGATGCTGCCCGGGGCTTCCTCCCGAATCAGCCGAATCGCCTCTTCTGCCATGTCGCGATAGGCGTCATCGGTCCCGCAGAGGCAATAATAGCCGGACGGGTGGGTCGAGACGAATTCCCGGATGTCTTCCCCTGTCAGGCAGTCGGAACTCCAGTCGGCACGGATACCGCCCGCAGCAAGTACTCCGGTAACAAAATCAGCCCGCGGCTTGTAATCTTTCAGCTTGCCGAGGAGAATCAAACCGGCAGCCGGCTCATTCCCGTTCCTTCTCCAATCGTCGGCCTTTAGCCGCAGCGCTTCGAACTGTTCCGCCAGCCGCTGCCCATTGAGCGGCTCCACCTTTGTCCAGCCGTCCTCCCCATTCCAAGCGGAAGAAAGCTGCCTTGCCGGCTGGATGTCTTCCTCGATTCGCGCAAACTCATTAACGCCGATCAAGGTCCGTTTCCTCAACTCGACATCCTGCTCCCTCTTCATGCTTGTTGCGGCAATCCACTCCTGGAGGTTCCCGGTTTCAAGCACCTTCCTAATTCCGCCAGCATCGTCAATCTTCAAAAACAGCTCCCATGCTTTCTCTGCAAGCTCCTCCGTCAGCGCCTCCACAAAATTAGATCCGCCTGCCGGATCCGCCACCTTGTCTAAATAGGACTCTTCCCGAAGCAATAGCTGCGTATTCCGGGCGATTCGCAAGGAAAAGGAGTGCTCCTCCTTGAACAGATCGTCATACGGAGAAACATGCAAATAGTCGATGCCGCCGATGACGGCTGCAAAGGCGGCACTTCCCGCCCGCAGCATATTTACATGCGGGTCAAGGATGGAATGCGTATACTGTGATGTTCCTGCACTGACTTCGACGATTGCAGGATCCACCCCGTACGCTTTTGCTACTAGGGTCCATAGCTTGCGAACAGCCCTGAACTTGGCTACTTCCAAAAAGAATTGGCTCCCTGCCGCAAAGTGGAAGACGAGTTTTCCCGCCGTCTTTTCCGGCTCCCAGCCAAGACTCCGGCTCTCTTCGATATAAAAAACGGCTTCAGCGAGCGCTGCTGCGAGCTCCTGCACGGCATTGGCACCGGCGGACGCATATGGCTTGCTGCTGACCATGATTGTCTTGAGACGAGGAGCATGGCGGTCAAGATCGGCAAGTGCCGCCTGCCACACCTCCCACGAACGGCTTCCGCTCTGGGGAAGAAGCCCTTCTCCAAGCCTGGACGATAAAAAATGAGAGGCAAATACGCCATGAGGTTTGAATTCTTTGGCCGCCGCCAGCTTTTCCGCCAACAAAGGGAATTGACTGTTAGCTGTCACAAACAACGGGCATGCCGCTTGCGCAAACCGAGTAAAAACGGCCTTCTCTGCATCTATTAAATCTCCGTCAAAAGCGATCGCTTCCTCGCCGCGTTCCAAACCGTCCTGGATCGAAGCAACGAGGTCATCCCATGATCGGTTCTCCCTCATTTGAACCACTTTCCACTTTTGCCCCTCATTGCGGAAGCCGCGGATGAATTGCCCGGCACCTGGGACCTGATCAAGATTTCCAGGTGACTCTTCTTTCGTATAAAGCGGAGAAAGGACAATGCCTTCATAGGTTTCTCTTTTCAATGATTGCACGCTTTTGCCTTTCAGCGATTTCTCAGCCGTTTCAAGCCATTGATCCAGACCGGCAGCCGGAAACTGCTGCTGCTTTGCTTTTGAAATGGACACAGAATTCCCCCTCGCATCGGTAAACGCTTTCTTTTTTGTTCTGTCTTTATTTTAGTATAATTCCGCCAGTGCGGCAATGATGCGGCCATTCCTCCCAAATAAAAAGAGCACCCGGTTCGATAGGAACCGGGCGCTCAGGCCATTAATAGACAGAAGTCGTTTCTTTTGAAACATTCTCCAGGATTTCCTTCACACGCTTGAGGAATTGTCCGCAGACTAAGCCATCAAGCACTCGGTGGTCGAGTGACAAGCAAAGGTTGACCATATCGCGGATGGCGATCATGTTGCCTTCCATGACAACCGGCCGCTTGACGATCGATTCGATCTGAAGAATGGCCGCCTGCGGATGGTTGATAATCCCCATCGACTGGACAGAACCGAAAGAGCCGGTATTGTTCACCGTGAACGTTCCGCCGGACATATCCTCGCCTTTCAGCGAGCCGCTCCGCACTTTTTTGGCGAGAACGGTAATCTCTTTCGCAATCCCTTTGATCGATTTCTCGTCCGCATTTTTGATGACAGGGACAAAAAGGGCATCCTCGGTCGCAACAGCGATCGACAGGTTAATGTCCTTCCTCTGGATGATTTTGTCTCCCGCCCACATCGAGTTCATCATTGGGAATTCCTTTAGCGCCTGGGCAACCGCTTTGACGAAAAAGGCGAAGTAAGTCAGGCTGTAGCCTTCCTTCTCCTTGAACTCCGCTTTGATGGAATCCCGGTACTGGACAAGATTCGTCACGTCGACCTCCATCATCATCCATGCATGCGGCGCCTCGTGCTTGCTCTTCAGCATATTGGCCGCGATGGCCTTTCGTACGCCAGTGACAGGGATTTCGACATCCCCTGGCGCGGAGGCAGGTGCCGGGCTCTTCTGTCCGGTCTGCGGCGGAGCAGCAGGAGCGGGGCTCTTTGCTTCTTCCTTCGCTGGGGCAAGAGCCGCTTTTTCGGCCACACCGCCCTCATCGATAAAGCGCTGGACGTCTTTTCTTGTGATCCTTCCGCCCTTTCCCGAACCTTGCAGCTGAGTAAGATCGATTCCGTGCTCCTGGGACATCCGCAATACTGCAGGCGAATATCTCGCCCTTGCCTCGCCGCCCGCTTGTTGCTCGGTTTCCTGCTTCTCACTTTCCTGAGCAGCCGGTGCCGATGCCGCTTCTTTCTCCGCACTGCCTGCACCTTCCGTATCTATAGAGCAGATCACCGCTCCGACTTCGACTGTTTCGCCTTCTTCCGCAATCAGTTCCCCGATTGTGCCGGTAAAGGAGGACGGAACTTCGGCGTTTACCTTGTCCGTCATCACTTCAGCGATCGGGTCGTACTTGTTCACATGATCGCCGGGAGCGACAAGCCATTTGCTGATCGTCCCTTCCGTCACACTTTCGCCCAATTGCGGCATCCGTATATTTTCAGTAGCCAAAACAGATTCCCTCCTTCTCGCCTTCCTAGCTGTATTAAAATTCTGCGAGCTCCCTCATGGCCGCTTCCACTTTATCCGGGTTCAGCATGAAAAATTTCTCCATCGTCGGAGCATATGGCATGGCTGGAACATCCGGCCCTGCTAGGCGCATGATCGGGGCATCCATATCAAACAGGCAGTGCTCGCCGATAATGGCGGCGACTTCGCCCATGATGCTGCCTTCCTTGTTGTCCTCTGTGACAAGAAGTACCTTGCCGGTCTTCGATGCCGCTTCAATGATCGCTTCCTTATCCAAAGGATAAACGGTCCGTAAGTCTAGGATATGGGCATCAATGCCGTCCTCGGCAAGCCTTTCTGCGGCCTGGAGCGCAAAATGCACGCAAAGGCCGTATGTAATGACGGTGATGTCCTCGCCTTCCCGCTTTACATCTGCTTTTCCGATCGGCAATACATAATCCTCATCCGGCACCTCGCCCTTGATCAGGCGGTAAGCACGCTTATGCTCCAGGAACAAAACGGGATCCTCATCGCGGATCGCTGCCTTGAGCAAACCTTTCACATCGTAAGGCGTGGAAGGCATGACAACCTTCAGCCCCGGCTGGTTGGCAAATATGGCTTCGACCGATTGGGAGTGGTAGAGTGCACCGTGCACCCCTCCGCCGTATGGAGCCCGGATGACCATCGGGCATGTCCAGTCGTTGTTCGAGCGGTAGCGGATGCGCGCCGCTTCTGAAATGATCTGATTGATGGCCGGCATGATAAAGTCGGCGAACTGCATTTCAGCAATCGGACGGTATCCGTACATCGCAGCGCCGATCCCCACTCCTGCAATTGCAGACTCAGCAAGCGGCGTATCGATAACACGCTCCTCGCCGAATTGCTCATACAGGCCATGGGTCGCTTTGAAGACCCCGCCTTTTTTGCCTACATCTTCTCCGAGAATGAATACTTTCTCATCCCGTTCCATCTCTTCACGGATTGCTGCTGTTACAGCATCTATATAACTGATGACTGCCATCTAAATCCCCCCTCATCACTGTTCGGCGTAAACATATTTCAATGCGTCTTCAGGTGTGGCATACGGAGCTTCTTCCGCATAATCCGTCGCTTCGTTCACCTGCTGCATTACCCTGTCGTTGATTTTCTTCTCCAGCTCATCATCCAGGACGCCGTTTTCCTTCAAGTATGCACCGAATAAGAGAATCGGGTCTTCGGTCTTTGCCTTCGCCAGTTCATCCGGTGAACGGTAGCTCCGGTCGTCATCATCGGATGAATGCGGAGTCAGGCGGTGCGTAAGCGTTTCGATCAACGTCGGGCCTTCACCTCTGCGTCCCCGCTCAGCCGCCTCTTTCACCGCACTGTACACTTCAAGCGGATCGTTTCCATCCACAGTAAAGCCCGGCATCCCGTAGCCGATCGCCCGGTCTGCTACATGTTCGCAGGCAAGCTGTTTTTCCACAGGCACGGAAATGGCATACCGGTTGTTTTCGCACATGAAAATCACCGGCAGCTTATGAACTCCGGCAAAATTGGCGCCTTCATGGAAATCTCCCTGGTTGGAAGATCCTTCTCCGAATGTTACAAACGAGACGATATCGTTTTTCGCCATTCTCGCAGCAAGCGCAATGCCGACCGCATGCGGCACCTGTGTTGTTACAGGAGAAGAACCGGTGACAATCCGGTTTTTCTTCTGGCCGAAATGCCCTGGCATCTGCCTGCCGCCTGAATTCGGATCCTCTGCCTTCGCAAAGCCGGAAAGCATGATCTCCTTCGGCGTCATGCCGAATGCGAGAACAACGCCAAGATCCCGGTAATACGGAAGGGCATAATCCTTTTCCCGGTCAAGCGCAAAAGCCGCCCCGACTTGTGCTGCTTCCTGTCCCTGACAGGAGATGACGAAAGGGATCTTCCCCGATCGGTTCAGAAGCCACATCCGCTCGTCGATTCTGCGCGCAAGCAGCATCGTCTCGTACATTTGCAGGACCTGTTCATCTGTCAGCCCCAATTCTATATGTCGTGCAGTCATGTTAACTACCTCCCTGATTATGCAAATCGTCTCTCTATGAATGGATCGCTTTCCCGTCCACGGCAAGCGCCGCTTCTCCAATCGCTTCGCTCAGCGACGGATGGGGATGGATCATCCCGGCCACTTCCCAAGGGGTCGCATCGAGCAGCCGTGCAAGCCCTGCCTCTGAAATCAGGTCCGTTGCATGCGGCCCGATGATGTGGACGCCCAGCAAGTCGTCGGTCTCTTCATCCGCGACCATTTTCACGAAACCGTCCGGCTCTCCTTGTACGAGTGCTTTGCCGATTGCACGGAAGGAAAATTTTCCGACTTTCACTTTATGTCCTTTTTCTTTTGCGGCAGACTCAGTCAGCCCGACACTCGCGACTTCAGGACTGGAATAGATGCATTTCGGCACATCGATGTATCGGATCGGCTCCGTCTTCTGGCCGCTGATATGCTCAACCGCCAATATTCCCTCATGTGAAGCAACATGTGCCAGCTGGAGGCCGCCGATGACATCCCCAATCGCATATATATGTGATTCCTTTGTTTGGTACGCCTTATTCACTTTGATAAATCCGTTCTCGATGACAATATCTGTGTTCTGCAGCCCGATGTTTTCCGTATTCGCCTGCCTGCCGACAGAAACGAGAATCTTTTCAGCCGCAAAGGATTTTTGAGCACCTTTTACTTCAGCATCGATAGTGACCGCACCCTGTTCTTTTTTCAGCGTGTCTGGCAGAACTTTCGCACCTGTCGTAATGGTGACTCCTTTTTTCTTCATGACCCTCTGCAATTCCTTAGAGATATCTTCATCTTCACCCGGCACGATCCGGTCCGCATATTCAAGCACCGTCACGTCAACACCAAAGTCGGAGAGCATCGATGCCCATTCGATCCCGATAACACCGCCGCCGATAATGATGATGGATGATGGAAGCTTCTCCATGACAAGAGCTTCATCCGAGGAAAGGACGTCCGTTCCATCGATATCAAGCCCCGGCAGAGAGCGCGGTCGTGATCCAGTCGCAATAATGACGTTTTTCGGGATCAGCATTTCATTTTCCTGGCCGTCGTTTCTTTCAACGGAGATCGTTCCCGGCATTGGGGAGAAGATCGAAGGGCCAAGTATCCGCCCAAAACCTTCGTAGACATCGATTTTCCCTTGCTTCATCAGATGCTGGACACCCTTATAGAGCTGATTGACGACTTTCTCTTTTCGCTCTTGCACGTTTGAAAAATTGAGTGTTGCGCCTTCAATATCAACTCCAAATTCTGCACTCCGCTTTGCGAGCGAAAACACTTCCGCGCTTTTCAGCAGTGCTTTGCTCGGTATACAGCCTTGATGCAGACAGGTGCCGCCCAGTTTTCCTTTCTCCACAATTGCCGTTTTCAAGCCGAGCTGGGAAGCTCGGATCGCGGCGACATAGCCGCCGGTCCCGCCTCCCAATATGACTAGATCATATTCTTCAGCCATCTATACCCCTCCATTCGGTCAACGCCCGTCAAATTCTGTTGTTTAAAATATGTTTGTTATTGAGCAGGAATTGGCTGCGGGATTTTCTCATGCCTTCAATCCGTTCCTCTGCAAGCCTGTCAGCTGCCGCATAGGTTGGAATTCCGTCGCGCTTCGAAATTTCGATAACTTTTTCGATGCTGTTATAAATTCCTTCAACCCGTTTCATCGCACGTTCTTGATTATACCCGTAAAGTTCGTCTGCGACATTAATGACGCCCCCGGCATTGATTACATAGTCCGGTGCATAGACGATGCCCATCTCATGAATTTTGTCTCCATGGCGTGTTTCTTTCAGCTGGTTGTTGGCGGATCCCGCGATTACTTTCACTTTCAGCTGAGGAATCGTGTCGTCATTGATGATCGCCCCGAGTGCACACGGAGAGAAAATATCAGCGTCCTGGCTGTAGATGTCATCAGGACCGACTGCAACCGCACCAAATGCTTCGACAGCGCGATTGACCGCGTCCCGGTTAATATCCGTTACAATCAGCTTCGCGCCTTCTTCATGCAAATAGCGGCACATTTCAAATGCCACATTGCCGACTCCCTGAACCGCTACTGTCTTTCCTTCAAGCGAATCGCTGCCGAACGCTTCTTTTGCCGCTGCCTTCATGCCGACGAAGCAGCCATACGCCGTTACTGGCGAAGGATTCCCCGAAGAACCGAATGCAGGCGAAATACCTGTGACAAAATTTGTTTCTTCATGGATCAAGTCCATATCCGCTACGGTTGTACCTACATCTTCAGCTGTTATGTATCTGCCGTTCAGCCCTTGGATAAAGCGGCCGAATGCACGGAACATCTCTTCATTCTTGTCTTTTTTCGGATCACCGATGATGACGGTCTTTCCGCCGCCGAGGTTGAGTCCGGCTGCCGCGTTTTTATAGGTCATTCCCCGCGCAAGGCGAAGGGCATCTTCAATAGCCGCTTCCTCTGATTCATATGTCCACATGCGTGTACCGCCGAGCGCTGGGCCGAGCGTTGTATCGTGAATGGCAATGATCGCTTTCAAGCCTGAATTCTCATCCTGGCAAAATAACAATTGCTCATAATCATATTCAGTCATATACTCAAAAATCTTCATGGTGGTTCCCCCTTCAGAATGTGTGATGCGTTGCAACAGGAAAGATGAGCAGCAGAGAAATGTAAGCGCTTTTATTTTCATTTGCCCCTCTACAGAGATACCGATTTGTTTTATATGGGCTGTATGAAAGGAGCTTGTCTCTTTGCATTTTCTTCCGCCTTCTTCCACTTGGACAATTCGTTTTCCATTACATTGTAGCGAAAAGCGCTTATCTTGACAAATGATTCTAGTGGTATATGATTTTTTTAGAATGTTAAAAACAAGGGGAATAAGTATGGATCGTGTGCTCGCTCTGGTTTTGCTGGTGATTCCCGGCATTTTGGCCGGATACGGAATAAAGTTAATGAGAGATATGCTGTTCGGAATTCTCCAGACACCTTTCCCTTATTTATGGGTGCAGTTTTTTGCCGGGCTTCTCCTTTTCCTCATTGGGCTCGGATTTATCGCAGGGTTCATCCTATACCGGGACCGAAAACGGAATAAAGTGCAGAAGCGGCTTAAAAAACGCTAAACCCAGAAATAAAGTCGGGAAAACCATCCGTGTTGGAGGAATTCCCGACTTTTTTTCATGCCATCATCTCGCTTCGGAGGCGGACCGCCTTTTTCGGCACATCAGTAATGATCGCGCTGCAGCCGAGCTTGAACAAGTTCTTCATGTCCTTTTCCCTGTTCACCGTATACGGCCGGACGGCAATCCCGTTCTCAAGCGTTTCGCGGATCACTTCCGGAGGAGCAGCCTTCAGCTTCGGGTGGATTCCCTCAGCTTTCATCAAATAGGCATATTCCCAAGGCTTATACATGATCACATTATAGAGCGGCGCCGTCTCGATTTCAGGCGCAATATCTGCCACATGCGCAAGCGAATAATGGTTGAAAGAGGAAATGATGATCCTGTCCTCGTATCCCCTGCATCGGATCAGGTCGATCACCCTCTCTTCCATTCCTTCGTATTTGATGACATTATTCTTTAGCTCAATATTGCAGAGTAACCCGTTCCCTTCCAGCCAATCAAATACTTCATCAAGGCTTGGAATCCTTTCTGTCCGTTTGAAAAAATGGCGGTAATGGTAATTGGCCTTCAACCTTTTCAATTCCGCCATCGTAAAATCCCTGACCTTCCCCGTCCCGTTCGTCGTCCTGTCAACCGTCTCGTCATGAATAACCGCAAGCCTTCCGTCCTTCGTCAAATGGACATCCAGTTCGATACCGTCCGCTCCGAACTCCGCTGCCGCTTCAAAAGCGCCCATCGTGTTTTCTGGATGTGTTGACGAAGAGCCCCGGTGTGCAAATATCAGTGTCACTCTCCCACCGCCTCAAAACTTGGTAGTGGTATTATACCCCAATATTGCACGGTCTGTGCCGGACACCCCCTGCTTTTAGGCGATAGGAAAAAGGTCTGAGAAACATGGAGTATACTTTTTCGAACCTTTTTCCTATTACTTCTGTTCAATCCACCCCGATAAATTCTTCACTGATAGCTCTCCAAAAAGCCTTATGTCCATTGCTCTTTATTAAGTTCCAGCCCTTCATCACCAAAGAACGTTTTAATGTACCTTTGTTCTTCTTCGGGATCTCGTTTTTGCTTGTTGGTATAATTTATATCCGTGCCATTACGGATCGCTTGAACTTGTGCAAAGTCCTCGACGATTTCATTGAAATCACCGACAAACCACTTATCTAAAGTGTCAGAAAGTAAAGGATTGTTACCGTCAAGTAGTTTTGAACACTTTTTGCTAACTAGGATTGAACATGTTCTTCTCTGAATATGGTGCTTCTGTGTTTGATTCGATAACTGTCCTCATTCAGGTGGATTACTTCGACCCGATGAAGGAGTCTGTCCA
>NZ_JBWBKF010000062.1:0-27132 GCF_057657925.1 Lederbergia sp. B243.17 | reverse complement strand
GTAATATTTTGTTGTGGTGACTTAATTTTATCAGAAGTGGTCCTTATCTTTCATGAAAGACAATTAAAGCCGGCGAAATTTTACTCATCGTAAAATTTCGCCGGCTTTTTTCAGATTAGAGGGGGTTTTGTCCCAGCCTCTCTTCATGTTCTTGTTAGTGATTGAGCCCTTTTAAATTTTCCAATTCTTCCTCTGTCAATTCCCTGTACTCCCCAAGAGCAAGCGAAGGGTCAAGTTTTAAAGCACCCATTGATAACCGCTTCAAGTAAACGACCTTTTTGCCGACTGCCTCAAACATCCTCTTCACCTGATGAAATTTCCCTTCCATGATTGTCAATTCAATGTCCGAGCGAGAGCCAGACTTAATGATGGAGAGCTCTCCCGGTTTTGTTTCATACCCATCATCTAAGATGACTCCATGACGAAAGGCTTCCACATCTTCTTCCGTAACCGCCCCTTCAATGACAGCGAAGTATGTTTTCGGTACATGTTTTTTCGGCGATAACAGCTGGTGGGCCAGCTGACCGTCATTTGTCAGCAGCAGCAGCCCTTCCGTATCCTTATCAAGCCTGCCGACCGGAAAAGGTTCATAAGCAAGGAAGGATTCATCCAGCAAGTCGACGACCGTCTTATCAAAATTGTCCTCCGTTGCCGACACGACACCCTGCGGCTTGTTCAGCATGATATAGATAAACTCCTTGTAAACGACTTCCTCTCCGAATAAAAGAACATTATCCTTTTCCGGATCAACTTGGGCCTTTGCATCTTTGACAACTTCCCCATTTACAGTAACGTTGCCCGCCTTGAGAAACTTTTTGACATCTTTGCGGCTCCCAAAACCGCTGTTAGCCAACATTTTATCAATTCGCACTCGTATTCCTCCTTTGATATAAAAAAACCGGGCGTCTGCCCATACATTTCTTCCAGCGCAGCATAGGCTGATGTTGTATAGATGAATGGAGTGATGAACATGATGGATTACCGTCAACTGCAGCAACCGCAAGGAACTTTCTTTCCTCCCCAATTCCCTGGTCAGCCGGGAGGCCAGATGAACCTGACACGTCGAGTGAATGAATTGGAACGCCAGGTCAGACAACTGGAACGGGAACAAGAAAGGCTGAACAGAAGAGTGTCCAGACTGGAAAGTTTCTGGATGGGCTCACCAAGAGACTACATTCAGCAAGAGGATTATCAAACTACCTATTATTAGAAAAAACGGCGGCCTGATTTATCAGCCGCCATTTTTTTAGTTCATCCGCAGTTTTCGCTTCAGCTTCTGCAGCCGTTCTCCAAATAGCCGGTCTGCCAGCCCGCTCTTTAAGGCGAGATACCCATAGATCAATGCTCCTAAAGCCGCACAGATGGCAAGCAGCAAGAGCGAATTGGCTTTGGTTTCAGGCGAGATGAACGAAGTGAGACCCCTGTAGGAAAGCCCGACAGGAACAGCCATCAACACATTGAAAATGATGATGAGCAGCATCCTTCTCGTCACCAGTTTGAACGGATAATAGGCAAACTTCTTGATGACGAACAAATTAATCAAAATCGCAACTCCGTATCCTAAAGCTGTCGCATAAATAGCCCCTTTTGTAGAGAATGCTTTTATCAGCGGAATGTTCAGCGACAACTTTACGAGCAGCCCAGTTAACAGGCTGAGCACAGTGAAACGCTGTTCGTTAATCCCCTGCAAGATGGCGGCCGTCACTGCGTAAAGGGCAAATAGAATTGCCACAGGTGCATAGGCGGCAAGCACACTGATTCCCTCGGGATCATGATTATAGAAAACGGTGTAAATCGGTTCTGCCAGCAAAGCAAGACCGATGGCAGCAGGCATCGTAATAAACATCAACACCTGAAAAGTAAGATCAAGCTGACGGAACATCACCTTTTTATCGCTATTAACATAGGACTCCGTAATCAGTGGAACAAGCGTCATTGCAAACGCGGTTGCAAGCGAGACGGGAATGATGACAAGCTTATGTGACGTTACATTCAGGATTCCCAGTGACGCAATGCTCTCCTTCGCCCTGCCGGCAGCAGACATAGCGGCAGAAAACGTGTTTTGGTCAATAAACTGAAACAATGGGTTGGCAATTCCGACAAGCACGAACGGGAAAGCAGAAATGAAAATTTCCTTATACATGCTCGGCAAGGAAACTTCGAGTTCTTCTCGATCCTCCAACAGTTGGGCATCCAGTCCCGGCTTCCTTTTTCTCCAGTAGACAAGAAGGACAAGCAGGCTTGCAAGCCCGCCGATGAAAGCGGCAAACGTAGCAACACTGACCGCGCTCACTGCACTCTTGTGAAGAACATAAATAGCTGTGAAGGAACCGGCCAAGAGGAACACGATTCTAGCAATCTGCTCGACGACCGTAGAGACTGCCGATGGCCCCATTGACTGGTGGCCTTGGAAAAACCCCCTGATCAAGCTCATAATTGGAATTATCAGCAACGCATAGCTGACCGACCGCATGACTTGGACAGCATCAGCCACTTTGATGTCCTGAGCATCCTCGGCTCCCCTGAGTACAAGTTCAGCAAGCCAAGGCGCAAGGCTGTACATCGCCAGGAAAGCAAATACTCCTGTTGCGCCCATGACGTAAACCCCGGATCGGAAAAGCTTGCGCCCAACCGCATATTCACCCATCGCATTGTATTTTGCAATATATTTAGCGACCGCCAAAGGAAACCCGGCTGTCGCTATACTGATAAAAATTGAATAAGGCACATAGCCTGCGCTGTACAACGCAATATCGGCACTGTTGTTATTTAGTATCGCATAGAACGGAATCACATAAAATAAGCCCAGCGCCTTGGAGATCATTGTGCCAAGCGTTAATATAAACGTACCTCTGATCAATTTAGAAGACATGCATCTCTGACTCTCCGTTTTATAGATTGACGATAAACACTCGTCTTCGTATTTTTTCACACTTTACTTAGTGTACAGCTATTGCACCATTTTGACAACGTACGAGCCGCGGTCGGGGTAATTGCATTTGCAAGCTTCAGCTCTTAGAATGAAGAGAATAATTTATATGAAGGTGTTGAATAAACATGCAGGATGTTATCGTGATTGGCGGCGGCCCATCCGGTTTGATGGCAGCGATTGCCGCTGCTGAAAAACACGCAAAAGTGCTGCTGATCGATAAAGGAAACAAGCTTGGACGAAAATTGGCGATTTCCGGCGGGGGGCGCTGCAACGTAACAAACAGACTGCCGATTGAGGAAATCATTCGGCATATTCCCGGAAATGGAAAGTTTTTATATGGTGCCTTTTCCCTTTTCAATAATGAGGATATTATCCGCTTCTTTGAAGAACTTGGCGTAGAACTTAAGGAAGAAGACCACGGAAGGATGTTTCCTGTCTCAAACAAGGCTCAGTCCGTTGTCGATGCCCTCCTCCATCGCATGTCGGAGCTTGGCGTGGAAGTGCTAACCGATACAGCTGTGAAGGAGGTGCTGTACCGCGATGAACAAACATCCGGTGTTGTTCTGCAGACGGGTGATAAGATTGCAGCTAAAGCAGTCGTTATTGCATCAGGCGGGAAGTCAGTCCCCCATACCGGCTCTACCGGCGATGGCTATCCTTGGGCGGAAAAGGCGGGACATACCATTTCAGAGCTTTTTCCAACCGAGGTTCCTGTCACCTCAGCTGAATCTTTCATTGTTGAAAAGCAACTGCAAGGACTTTCTCTCCGTGATGTTGCGGTAAGCGTTTTGAACCCGAAAGGTAAAGCCCTCATCACCCACAGGATGGACATGCTGTTCACTCATTTCGGCGTTTCAGGCCCTGCCATTCTCCGTTGCAGTCAATTTGTCGTAAAGGCTAAAAAAAAGTGGCAGTTAGAGGATGTAACAATGTCGATCGATGCCCTGCCTGATGAGAAGGAACAACAGCTTGCCGCCCGGCTTTGGGATCAATTAAAAACTGAGCCAAAAAAGGCGGTGAAAAACACGTGGAAGGGCCTGATTCCTGAACGATACCTGCTCTTTTTGCTTGAGCGGAGCGGAATTAATCCCGATGCCCAAAGTTCTGCCATTTCTCACGAAAAGACAGAAGCGTTTGCCCATCTATGCAAGCAATTCCGCTTCTCTGTCAATGGAACACTTCCTCTTGAGAAGGCATTTGTGACAGGCGGCGGGGTCTCTGTCAAAGAAATCGAACCGAAAACGATGGCTTCAAAAAGGATGCCGGGCCTCTTCTTTTCAGGAGAAGTACTTGATATTTACGGGTACACGGGCGGCTATAATATAACAGCCGCCCTCGTCACAGGCCGATTGGCAGGAGAAAACGCGGCATTATATGCAAAGCGTTCATGACAACAAAAGCTGCAAGCGGGAACAGGAACCTTTCCTGCCGATTGCAGCTTTTTTTACACGCTATAAACAATCATTGCGCTGAAACAGTATACTTGCTCAGATACCGCTTCACCGATTGCAGCCACATGATATTTCACATCACGCACATTGCTTTCATCCAACGTCTCCAGAAAGCTGTTCAATTCTTCTTCCAAATCCTCCTCATGCTCGCAATCAAATATTTTCACCTTGAGCAACTGGGTCACCGCCCTTTTTTCAACCAGTTTGCCCCTAATCGCGCACCATTATACTGAATAGGATGAAAATTCAATCCAAATGCCGATTAAAATATTTTCGGAATCCCTCTCCAAGAATGGTGAACGACATGATCAGCAGCGTAAGCGATAATGCAGGGTAAAAAGGAATCCAAAAGGCGCTTCGAATATCTTTCCGGCTGCCGGCCATCATGGAGGCCCAATCGTTACTTGCATTCACTATTTCGCTCAGCCCTTGTGTCATTTGCACAAGCTCCTGAGTCAGGAAAATCTGCAATATGGCCAGCTGCCCAACAAGCAACGCAATCTTGCCGATGTCGAGACAGAAATTCGTAATGATCTCTGGCATCAGGTTAGGGAGAAAATGGTTTTTTAGCCTGGCAAGGGGTTTGACGCCAACTGTTATCGCTGTCTCAATAAACGGCTTTTGGGAAATTTGGTGAGCTTGCTGCTGAATAATATAACTTACCTTCCCCACGCCTATAAAAGAAAGAATAAAGAACGCCCAGATGTAACGATGGTCGCTGTAAAGCAGAAACGGCAGGTTCAGGATGATAATCCCTATGAGAATCTCAGGAATACTGGAAAAAAATTGGTTTAACCACTTGACAACCCAAGACAATATTCCTTTATTCCTGTATGCAAGCATTCCGAGAGGGACTGCAATAATGTAGCGAAGGAGAGCAGCACCCGCAACAAAAAACACAGTATCCCTTGCCCCCATAATGAGCATGCTCAGCACGTCTTTTCCATCCCTTGTAGAACCCAAAGGATGTCTTTCGGATGGAGGGAAAGGCGCTTTCTCCACTTTCCCCCTTTCTGGAAAGTAAAGCCGCTTTGCTTCCAGCTCCGTATCGACGAAAGGCAAATACGGTCCTGCGATTGCGATAAACAAGAAAAACGTTACAATAATTGAACCGACAATCAACAAACCATTCCTCATTTTGCTAAACTCCTGTCCAATTTAAAAAATATCCGTGCCAAGGCTGCAATCAATTGAGTGGCCATGATCAAGATCATGAAACAGAGGATCGCTCCAAGGGTCATGGCAGGCTCCCATTGCGCATATGCCTGCCCATAGATAACACTCTTAATGATACCGATCGCAAAAAACATCCTGTACGCCAAGCCTTCATAGGCAAAAAGGTATTCCGCCATGAAAAGGCTGGAAAGAATATAGACCATCAGGGCAGGAATATGAGTCAAAATTGTAGGCAAGGCATTCCTGAAAATATGCCGATAAACGACTCTCCGTTCCGAAAAACCCTTCGCTCTCGCCACTGTTATGTATTGCTCTCCATCTTCACTTTGCAGAGCCGCAGCTACAATTCGTGCCAGATAGAGCGCTGGGTAAATTGAAACGATGATACCGATGACTACAAAATTATAGGGTGTGGAATTGCTGAATATCCGAAACGACGGAATCAGCATAAGAGCAAGCCATTGGATTGAGAGCATAATAAAAAAATCAGGAACAGACTGCATAAGCCAGGTCGCTCCGCCTCCGAGAAAGCGCAAGCGATCCCTTCGGTGCCGATAATCGAATATCCCCTTTCCAATTCCCAACAAAAGGCTGATTGTAAAGGCAACACCAATGATCTTCAGACTGCGCGGCAAATATACCTTCAATTCATCCTCCACCATAACCCCTTCATATTGGCTAGTCCCCAGACTTCTTTCTTTTGTGTACACATCCCAGAAATACTTCAGATTGTTTTGATACGCATATTTGTCAAAAACATATGTAATGACCGGAGTTTTTGCAAGTCCCTTCATAGAAATTGTCGGGTTCGGCGGGATGGCGATGATAAATACAAGCAAAACAAAAATCAAAAAATAAAGCAGCAAGTTTTTTGCCCCTTGCTTCAGCATTTCCAATTAGTGTCCCCCCCTCTCTCTGACAGCAGGCTGTACAAATTGTAATTTTAAAAAAAAAAATCCAATATTATGCTATTTCGACAAATACTTCTTAATCCCTTCTTTCTATTAAAAAACGGCTCCCATTAACGGGAACCGTTTTTAGACACTTTATCGACTTTTAGGATCGAGCGGCCCCTGCCACTGCAGCATGCCGCCAACCATGTTGATTACGTTATAACCTTGCTCTGCCATGTATTCACATACGCGTCCGCTTCGTCCGCTTGAACGGCAGATCATGATGTATTCCTGATCTTTATCGAGTTTGCTGAGATTCTCGGGGATCTCACCCATCCGGATATGGACGGCACCAGGGATCATCCCTTCTGCAACCTCATCATTTTCCCGGACGTCAATCATATAAAGCGTCTCGCCATTGTTCAGCTTTTCTTCCACTTCTTCAGGTGTGATGTCTTTAAAATCTGCCATCTCTTTCATCCTTCCTAGTATGCCCGTTAATTCGCCACGATGTTGACGAGCTTGCCCGGTACAGCGATGATTTTGCGGATTGTTTTCCCTTCAATCATTTCCAGGACCTTGTCATCGGCTTTTGCAAGCTGCTCAAGTTCTTCTTTCGTAGCATCGCGGTTCGTCTTCAACTTCGTCCGTACTTTCCCGTTTACTTGTATAACAATTTCCACTTCATTATCGACCAGTTTTGTAGAATCATACACCGGCCACTTTTCATAAGAAATCGTGCCTTCATGGCCCAATTTTTCCCATAATTCTTCTGCTATATGCGGGGCGATTGGAGAGAGTAGTTTTACGAATCCTTCGATGTATTCCTTTGGCAATACGTCCGCTTTATATGCCTCATTGATAAATACCATCAATTGGGAAATGGCCGTATTGTAGCCAAGGTTCTCATAGTCCTCTGTCACTTTTTTAACCGTCTGATGATAAACCTTCTCAAGCTCTGGCCCCGCGCCTTCTTTCACTTTGTCTGTCAATTTTCCATCTTCATCCACCAGCAAGCGCCAAATGCGGTCGAGGAAACGGCGGGAGCCATCAAGTCCGGTTGTCGACCATGCGATCGAACCTTCAAGCGGTCCCATGAACATTTCATACATTCTCAGCGTATCGGCTCCGTGGCTTTCAACAATATCATCCGGGTTGACAACATTCCCTTTTGATTTACTCATTTTTTCATTGTTTTCTCCAAGAATCATTCCTTGGTTAAAGAGCTTCTGGAAAGGCTCCTTCGTCGGCACAACACCGATATCATAGAGGAATTTATGCCAGAAACGGGCGTACAGCAAATGGAGCACCGCATGCTCTGCCCCTCCGATATAAATATCGACCGGCAGCCATTTCTTCAACAGCTCTTCATCCGCAAGTGCTTTATCATTATGCGGATCGATGTAGCGCAGATAATACCAGCAGCTTCCCGCCCACTGCGGCATTGTGTTGGTCTCCCTCCGGCCTTTTTTGCCGGTAACAGGATCAACAACGTTCAGCCATTCAGAGATGTTAGCAAGCGGTGACTCGCCTGTACCGGACGGTTGAATATGATCAGTTACCGGAAGCATGACTGGAAGTTCTTCTTCTGGTACGCCTGTTGTTGTACCGTCTTCCCAATGGATTACAGGTATTGGCTCGCCCCAGTAGCGCTGGCGGCTGAATAACCAGTCGCGAAGACGATATGTGACCTTTTTCTCGCCGGCCCCTTTTTCCTCAAGCCAGGAGATCATCTTCGAGATGGCCTCCTCCTTTTTCAATCCATCAAGGAAACCGGATTGAACGTGAGGGCCGTCGCCTGTGTAGGCTTCTTTTTCAACATCTCCGCCAGCGACCACCTCTTTGATTTCAAGGCCAAATTTCTTTGCGAACTCAAAGTCGCGCTCATCATGAGCAGGAACCGCCATGATTGCTCCGGTTCCGTAGCTCATCAAAACATAATCGGCAATCCAAATCGGGATTTTTCCGCCGGAAACCGGGTTGATCGCATAGGCGCCGGTAAACACTCCTGTTTTGTCCTTCGCCAGATCTGTACGCTCCAAATCACTTTTCGCCTTGATATTGTCTAGGTAAGACTGAACTTCTTCTTTATGTTCGCCGGTCGTAATTTTTTCCACAAGCGGGTGCTCAGGGGCAAGGACTGCATAAGTGGCGCCGAAAAGTGTATCAGGCCTAGTCGTGAATACCGTGAAATCCCCTTCATGCCCGTCGATTTTGAAGTGGACCTCAGCCCCCTCGGAGCGGCCGATCCAGTTGCGCTGCATATCTTTGATGCTCTCCGGCCAATCAAGCTCTTCAAGGTCATCGAGCAAACGGTCGGCGTATTTTGTGATGCGCAAAATCCATTGCCTCATCGGCCGGCGTTCAACAGGGTGTCCGCCTCTTTCACTTTTCCCGTCAATCACTTCTTCGTTAGCAAGAACCGTACCAAGCGCCGGGCACCAGTTGACAGGCACTTCGTCGACATAGGCCAGACCTTTTTCAAACAATTTAAGGAAAATCCACTGCGTCCATTTATAATAGCCGGGATCAGTCGTGTTGATCTCCCGGTCCCAATCATATGAAAAACCGAGCGACTTGATTTGCCGCTTGAACGTTTCAATATTGTGCTGAGTGAATTCAGCAGGGTCATTTCCTGTATCAAGCGCATACTGCTCTGCAGGAAGTCCGAACGCATCCCAGCCGATCGGATGAAGCACATCATAGCCCTGCATCCTTTTCATTCTGGACAGGATATCCGTCGCCGTATACCCTTCTGGATGGCCGACATGGAGTCCGGCTCCCGATGGATAAGGGAACATATCCAAAGCGTAAAACTTATCGCCTTTCCCGTCTGCATCCAGTTTGAATGTTTTGTTTTCCTCCCAGTATTTCTGCCACTTTTTCTCAATCTTCCTGTGATCAAAGTTCATCTTGTTTGCTCCTTTCAATACTAAAAAAACAAAAAACCTCCCGTCCTGGAAAAAATCCTGGGACGAGAGGCTGAATCTCCCGTGGTACCACCCACATTGATGCACTACGCATCCGCTCATTGCTCCTTAACGCGGAAAACGGTACGGATTACTGGGATTAGCCTGATGCCAGCCGTTCACCCGGACAACATGAATGGCGAGTTCACAATGGATCCTGATTGGCTCCCACCTTCCGCCAACTCTCTGAACAGGATGTCTTTGCTACTGATCCACTCTTAACGTTTCAGTATCTTTATTGTAGATAGTTCCCATTGTAGCCAATCTTATACCCGGTTTCAAGTTTTTCTTGAAAAATAGGCGAGTTGCCGACTAAACATGGCTTTCCACGATGGCCGGCTCCTCTTTCTTTCTGGATGCTTTGAGCGGGCGGTCATAGAGGACTGCACAGCCGATCGCGATGACCAGCAAGGCAATCAAGAAGCCGAACAGCACTCTCATGCCGTACATGTCGACGAGGATGCCGCCGAGCAGCGGCCCGATCATCCTGCCTCCTGTTGCGGTACTGTTAACAATCCCCTGGTAAAAACCTTCCCGGCCTTTCGGAGCAAGCTGGTCGGCAATTGTCGGAATGACCGGCCATACAAGCATCTCACCGATTGTCAGGATGATCATTGCTGCGGCAAACCCTTTAAACTCATTTGCATTGCCCGCTATGAAAAAGGAGACGATGAAAATCAGAAAGCCTGTAACCATCTGGCCCTTCAAACTGTTTCTTACCTTTTTTAGTACGAGCTGCAAGAGTGGTTGTGCCAACACGATCAGTGCCCCGTTAATTGTCCAAAGTACACTATATTGCGCCAGAGATATATTCACTTCCTGTGTATACGCCGCGATGGTCGACTGCCACTGCACATAGCCGACCCATCCAAGCAAATAGGCACCGCATAGAATCATCAATGCATACAGTTTGCCCCTGCTTTTAACAGGCTTTGCTTCCTGCAGCACGTTTGATTGAGTCATGCCACTACCGCCGATGTTTTTGTATCCGAATACTGCAATGAATAAGAACACGATAAACATGAACAAATTCGCTGCAAATATATAGTCAAATGAAAAGGATGCGACAAATCCACCCGATGCTGAACCGATTGCGACGCCTGCATTCTGAGCAACGTAGATCGCGTTGAATGCTTTTCGTCCGCCTTCTTTCCAGACCGATCCCGCCATTGCATAAACCGAAGGGAAAATGATCCCGCCGCCAAGACCAAGCAACGTCAGAAAAATAACGTAATGAGGCCATCCATGCCAAAATGTCATTCCCGTCAAGGCACCGACAGAAATGCTGATGCCAAGAAGGATGGATTTGTATCCGCCGATCTTATCATGAAGAATGCCGCCCAATAAATTTCCGACTACACTGGCTGCTGAATTCGCCATCAACACAAGTCCTGCAACAGACAGGGATTTTCCAAGATGGTCGTGAATATAAATCGCATTCAGCGGCCATAAAAAAGAAGTGCCTGTCACGTTGACAAGCATCCCGATTACTAAGAGCCACAAGGCTTTAGGCATGTTCCCACCGCACCCTTTCACCTAATTATTTCGATTGCCAAAGCAATTCTATTCCTTTTGGAGTGCGGGTGCAATAGGTATTTTCAAGTTCCTTGATAAAAGTTAATTCTGTAAATTTAAGCCATTGAAAGCACGGCTTTCCTGCACATAAAAACCATTGTGACCGGGCTTCCTTCTTAGCGGCCGGCGGCGGCGTGCAGGCGCTTTTCCACAAGTTACAGTTCTACAAACCGCTCTTTTTGCAGGCCGGCTTCCATCTTAATTCATGATTTTTTACCAATAGAGCTGTTTTCACTGATTTTCTAAACAACATCATTCTATACGGTACAGTAGTAACCAACGAATACCTCTTCTAAATAACCAAAAGTGCTGGAAATCAAAATTGATTTCCAGCACCTTTTTCTACACTTAACAATGATCAGGAGAAGGGCAATTCAATGCAGCGTGTAAGCTGGAACCCCATGGTCGAGCAAAATCATTCTGTTTTGCAGATCCTGCACTTGGATTCTCATCCGGTCGAGCATTTCACGCTGCTGATCATTGGCGCTGTCCTTCAGCTTTTCCAGATCTGCAACGGACTGATCCAAACCGAGCAAAGCGTCGCTGTACTGAGCATCCCGATAACTCTCCTGCCGGCATCCTTCAGTATATTGGTCCGAGGCGAAAGAAATAGCTTCCTGACAGCGATTGAGACAGTCTGTTACCGATTGTCTTGTTGCCATGCTGATCCCTTCCTCTGCCGCGAATTTGAACATACGGAAAAGATGTTCCTCACTAGTGTGTTCTCAAACAGCCTGCAATATGTTACAATTTTTTGTATGTTTTTGTATGTTTTTGCGTAAAAGCTTGCGGGGGGTATGGGGGATGAATTTGGAAAGAGTACTTTCATTTGCACGGATGGTTCTGCAGCGAAGCGTAAGGCCCGGCGATATGGTCGTAGATGCGACAGCCGGAAACGGCAATGATACGGTATTTTTGGCTGAACTTGTCGGTGAGAACGGCCACGTATACAGCTTTGATATACAAGAGGAGGCAATCCGCAACACGAAGCGGCTAGCTGAGGATGAACAGATGGCCGAGCGAATCACGCTGTTTCACGCGGGCCACGAGCAAATCCTTCAATTTATTCCAGTAGATAGACAAAGAAAAATAACAGGAGCCATTTTCAACCTTGGCTATTTGCCCGGCGGTGACAAGTCGATCATTACGAAACCTGAGACGACTGTTTCGGCAATCGAGCAGCTCATCCCTCTTTTGCCAAAGGGCGGGACGATCATCATCGTTGTTTACCACGGCCATCCCGGCGGTGACATCGAGCGCGACAGTCTTCTTGAATATGCGTCATCACTGGACCAAAACACGGTCCATGTTCTCCAGTACGAATTCATCAATCAGAAAAACAGTCCGCCCTTTATTTTGGCGATTGAAAAAAGATAAAACGAACCGCCGCAATTTCTTTTGCGGCGGTTTTATAATGCATCTGCAGCTTTTTTGGCAGAACCGGTGAAAAGCTTCTGGATTTTACGATAAGCCTTTCCATTCCAATAAAAGAAATAGCCGACCGGTCCGCCCTTCTTCATAATGGCCGCTGCCATTTTTTTGACTTCCTTTTGCTCATTCACTTTTTCATCCGACAGATAGATGCCGAGCAGCCCCCTATTCAATAGGCGATGGAATTGCATGTCTGGGAGCCTGTTTGTATGCCTATCCGCCTCTTCAAGAAAATGGATGAATCGATTCATCATCTCCGCGTTGCTCACATAATAACTGCAAAAATTCAAATCTCCGCACGTCCGGTCTTCTTCCTGATCAATGAAATAATCTAGAAGTATGTGTAAGCCTTGGATATACGGAAAATAACCTTCCCTGATCATGCGTGCATGCTCCATTGCAAAATCTCTTCGGAATGCATATGAAACCAGGCAAAAGATGCCAAGCGTGGAACCGGAGCAGGCCGCAAATTCATGCCAGCCCATTTCAGGAAGCGATGCCCCTTTGGCGGCAAACCATTTTTGCAGCCGTTCCTCCCTCTCCTCGGCTCTTACATGTTTATGGACTTGCAGCTCGCAATAATAGGAGCAGAGCTCGAGCAAGTAAGGGCGGATCAATTCGTAGTGCCGCAATTTTCCCAAAACAGACTGGCACTCGAGGACGAGTGACGTTAAATAGCCGCCATCGTCCCGGTCGCGCCTGCATCGGTAATAGTCATTCGGCTTCGCACCGGGCGTCAGTGCGTCAGGCATCGATTCATGCAGAGCAGCAAAGTCAGCTGGGTCGAGTGACGTGCTCCGGTCACACAGATTGTCGAGATAATCGCTGATCGTCTGATAGGCCACGATAAAACGGATCGCTTCCGACCGGCCTTCAAGTGCCGCCAGCGCCATAATCGATCCGCCTTCACAATGGAATGTTTTATCCCGGATGCTGGCAAGTGCCTGATTTCTCAATTCCAAGTTCGGAATCTTTCCTGCCCTTCTCTGCCATCCATCCAACTCCCTATGTACGGCTGGCATGACATTCCGGTAAATTTCCTTCATTAATCTAAGCGGGTTTGCTGGCAATGCCATTGGGTTTCATCTCCATTCAATCTAAACACAAAATTTCAATGACGCGGAGTGAAGCCGATAAGTTCCAGCTGCTGGTCGGCAAAGGCTTTCGCATAATTGAAAATGACATCCTTCTCAGGCTCGTTGAACACTTCGTGGTAGCAATTCTTCCACTCCTTATAAACCTTTTCTGTCAGTTCCGCCTGATTGATCCACTTGCGCACTTCAAGCTTATCCACGATTTTATCATCGCCTCCCTGCAAAACCAAAAAGGGAACATCCGGCAAATCGGGCAGCTGTGCGAAGGCAGCTTTCATTGCTTTCAACAGTTCACGATACCAGCGGATTGATACTTTTCTGACATAGAGACTATCATTCATCGCCCGTTCCTTTACTTCATCGTTCCTCGTAACCATTTCCACACCGACAAGATTGCTGCTCACTTTCAATTCCGGAGCAATCCAGTTTAGCCCGACCGAAAGAGCATTAAGCGGTGTAGGCGGATAGACTTCAAGCCCCAAACAAGGTGATGACAGGATAACGCCGTCTACTCTTTCATCTGTCGTCTGCAAGAGCCGGATGACAGAAAGGCCGCCCATACTGTGGCCGAGTAAAAAAATAGGCAGGCAGTATTCCCGCGCCTTCCCAAGCCAGCTTTGGATCTCCGTTACATATTCCTGGAAGGAGTCGACATGCCCTCGCTGCGACCTTGTTGTCAGCCCCTGGCCCGGTAAGTCCCCGGCCACTACATGGTAGCCGGACATCCTCCACATTTCGATCAGCCAGCCGTAACGCCCATGATGTTCCATTGCCCCGTGGACAAGGACAATGACGGCCTTCGCCTCATCCGCTTCCCATACTCTCATCGTACTGCCTCCTCTTCACCTGTATCTTTTCTAATCCGAATTCCCTTTATTGTACCCTCTAAGCCTTTTTTGTTTCCATTTGTTCACACATCCCTTGGACTTTGGGCTAGAATAGAGGCAGACAATCGACAGAAAGCGAGTGAAGCATGCATGGCCATTTATCCATATAACGGCAAGATGCCTGAAATTGATCCTTCCGCTTTTATCGCAAAGGATGCGACCGTAACAGGTGATGTTGTAATCGGAAGCGAATCGAGCATTTGGTTCAACACGGTCATCCGGGGCGATGTTGCTCCGACAATCATCGGTTCTAAAGTGAACGTTCAAGATAATTCTGTTCTCCACCAAAGTCCCGATAACCCACTTATCCTTGAAGACGAAGTGACTGTTGGGCACAGTGTCATTTTACATAGCTGCATCATTCGGAAACAGGCGCTGATCGGCATGGGCTCCATCGTTCTCGACAAAGCAGAAATTGGTGAAGGAGCTTTTATTGGAGCAGGGAGCCTCGTTCCCCAAGGTAAAAAGATTCCGCCCCGAACTTTAGCCTTTGGCCGCCCTGCCAAAGTCGTCCGCGACCTGACCGAGGAAGACATCAAGGATATGGAACGAATTGTCCGGGAATACGCTGAAAAGGGAGCCTATTATAAGTCCGTGGAGGAACAGAACGAATACAGTTTCCGCTCTAAATAAGCAAACGTCAATTTGCTGCTTGAAAAAAAGATCGTTTCTGCCGATAATGACTATAGACAGATGCCATTAGTCGCATCTGCAGTTTTTTGCAAAGGTGCTGAATATCTTGATTGATACAATTCCTCTGCTGTTGGCAGGCATCGGCCTTATTATTATCTTTTTATGGGTCGGCTATAAATACCGTCCGGCTCTTTCTGCTTTCCTTTCCATTGCCGCTATCTGTCTCTTTGCCGGGGCTATTTTTCTATACAGCGCCCCTTCACTCTCCTTTCTCAAGCAGGAAAGCGTGCCCCCGATCGGAAAAAATGGTGCGGCTGCCCCAGCCGGAAGCCCGACGCTGATTGAAATCGCAGAATCTGTGCTGATCGACGCACCGATTATAAACCAAATGCCGGAACTTCCGCGCGGCTGTGAAGTGACTGCGCTCGCGATGCTCCTTGGCAGCGCGGGAATTGAGACGGACAAAATGAGACTGGCCGAAGAAATTAAAAAGGACCCTTCTACCAGGAAGGTAATCAATGGGCAAGTACACTTCGGCAATCCGCATACAGGCTTTGTCGGAAGCATCTATTCCTATAGCAAACCTGGACTAGGCGTTTATAATGAGCCAATTATGGACCTGGCCGAAACCTACATGCCCGGACAGATCGTCAACATGACGGGACGCGATTTTGATGAACTGAAAATTCCCCTATCGGATGGCAGACCGGTCTGGGTGATCATTAATACCGCATACAAGGAGCTGGATGATTCGTTTTTTGAAACATGGCAGACCGAAAGCGGTCCGATTCGTGTCACCCGGAAAGAGCATTCTGTTTTGGTAACAGGGTATGACAAGCAATTTATCTATTTCAACGACCCGCTTACAGGCAAAAAAAACAAAAAAGCACCCATCAGCGAATTTGCCGCAGCATGGGTGCAAATGGGAAGCCAGGCGCTGACGTTTACGAATCAAACGACGGCGCCGGCTTTTTTAAATTGTGTTTGAAAATCATATTGCTCTTCAACATAGACAGCATGCCAGATCATGAAGACAAGAACCGTCCAGATCTTCCGGCTGTAGTCCAGCTTTCCTTGGCAATGGGCCTCAAGGAGATTCAATACATATTGCTTGTCGATAATATGATCGGTTCCGCTGTTTTTGATGATGTTTACAGCCCAATCATGCATCTCATCTTTTAGCCAATGGCGGATCGGCACAGGGAAACCGAGTTTTTTCCGGTTCAGCACGTGATCCGGAACGATGCCTTCGGCAGCTTTTCGTAAAATATATTTCGTCGTGCCGTCTGCCGTTTTCAGGCTTGTCGGTATTTTAGACGCTACCTCGAACACTTCTTTATCAAGGAATGGCACACGAAGCTCCAAGGAGTTGGCCATCGTCATTTTATCCGCCTTCAGCAGAATATCGCCGCGCATCCATGTATGGATGTCGATGAACTGCATCCGGTCGACTGGATCATATCCCTCAGTCTCTGCGTAAAGTGGCCTTGTGACATCGCGGTAATCAAGCTTGGAATTATACTGCTTCAGCAATTTTCGCTTTTCCGCCTCGTCAAACATTTTCGCATTGCCGATATACCGTTCCTCCATCGGCGTCACACCGCGCTCAAGGAAGCTTTTACCTTTCACGCCTTCCGGAAGAGCTTTTGCCAGCGCCCGCAAGACAGATTTTCCTGCCGCAGGAATCTTGTTGAACACTTCCAGTGACTGGGGTTCACGGTAAATGTTATAGCCTCCGAACAATTCATCCGCGCCTTCACCCGACAGAACGACCGTCACATGCTTCCGTGCTTCCCTCGCCACGAAATAAAGCGGCACACAAGCCGGATCTGCAAGCGGGTCATCCATATACCACATGATTTTAGGCAGCTCGGCCATATATTCTTCAGGAGAAATGACATAGCTGATGTTTTCTACACCGAGTTTATCGGCAGTCTCTTTTGCCACGTCGATTTCACTGAAGCCATTCCGCTCAAAGCCAACGGAAAATGTCTTGATATTCGGATGGAACTGCTTGGCGATCGAAGCGATGATCGATGAGTCAATCCCGCCTGACAAGAAGGAACCGACCGGTACATCACTTCTCATATGAAGATTAACCGAATCGAACATTACGTCTTTGATTTGCTGGATGTATTCACCTTCTGTTTTCTGGACAGGACGGAATTTTGCCCGCCAATAACGTTCGATTTTCATCGGACCGCCTGGTTTTTTTATGAAAAAGTGGCCCGGTTCAAGCTTCTTGATACCGCTTGTCATCGAATCCGGTTCCGGCACAAATTGGTAGGTCATGTATTGCTGCAGCGCCTCTGGATTCATTTCGCCCTTTTCCATCGCCAGCAACATGCTTTTCTTTTCAGAAGCGAACAGGGTTCGACCGGACTCCTCTCTGTAGAAGAAAGGCTTGATGCCGAATGGATCGCGCGCGCCGAACAGTTCCTGCTTTTCTTTGTCCCAAATCATAAAAGCAAACATCCCGCGCAGCTTTTCTACCGCTTTTGTTCCGAGATGGCTGTAAAGGGCAATGATTACCTCCGTATCGGATGCCGTTTCAAACGTAAGCCCTTCTTTCACGAGCTCTTCTCTTAATTCAACGAAATTATAAACTTCTCCGTTAAAAATGATCCAATATCTTTCATTCTCATAAGGAAGAGGCTGCTGCCCGCTTTCAATATCAATGATGCTCAAGCGGCGGAAGCCAAATTGTATATGTTCATCTTGAAAATATCCTTCATCATCTGGACCACGATGGGTAATCGCATCATTCATGAGCTTGAACTGCTGCTCATCCGGTTGCTGATTTTCCCTCGCCTGGTCATGGATACAGCCGATAAAACCGCACATTGCAAAAGTCACCTACTCCACTTAAATTCAAGCTTACACTGAACTATACTACCATTAATCCGGCGATTTGGGCAGTCAAAAACGCACAGACCGAAAAAAAATACTTCTGCCCATTTTTAAATTTTTCAAAAAAGGGGTTCCTTTTTTAGAAGCTGTGTTATATAGTAACAACTATACAGTATATCTGTTTTATAACACACGAGAAAAAGGAGGAGAAGTATTTGCTTCAGTATGAAAAAATACACGGTTTACAGGTAGATCCGATTCTCCGCAACTTCATTGAAAAGGAGGCGCTGCCAGGCACAGGTATTGACACCGGAGAATTTTGGAAAAAGTCAAGCCAATTGATCCTCGATCTCTCACCGAAAAACTTTTCGCTTTTGGAAAAAAGGAAAGCGCTTCAAGAAAAGATCGATGACTGGCACAGACAAAACAGCGGGGAAAGCACCGGAGAGGAATACAAAAACTTTCTCGATTCGATCGGCTACATGGAGCCGGAACCGGACGACTTCAACATCTGCACACAACATATTGATGATGAAATCGCCAGGCAAGCCGGACCGCAGCTCGTCGTCCCTGTCAGCAATGCAAGATACGCCATTAATGCAGCCAATGCAAGATGGGGCAGCCTCTACGATGCCCTATACGGCACCGATGCAATAAGCGAAGAAAATGGAGCCGAAAAAACCGCCACCTACAACCCGGAACGCGGCCAGAAAGTGATCGAGTTCGCGAAAACCTTCTTAGATGAGACATTCCCCCTCCAAGATGCAAGCCACCATGATACCGTCCGCTACTACATTGATAACGAAAGTCTGTTTGCTGAGACTGCCGGCCAGCCGAAAGTAGGACTCACTGAACCGCACCAATTCACCGGATACCTTGGACATCCAGAACACCCATCTTCCGTGCTGCTGAAGCATAATGGACTGCATGTTGAAATCCAAATCAACCGCCGGCATCCGATTGGCCAGTCAGATAAAGCGGGCATGAAGGACATATGCCTTGAAGCCGCCTTATCGACAATCATCGATTTTGAGGACTCTGTCGCTGCTGTTGATGCTGAAGACAAAGTACAGTTGTACCGCAACTGGCTCGGTCTCATGAAGGGCACCCTTTATTCCATTTTCACAAAAGGGAAGGAAAAAGTTCACCGCACACTCCATGAGGATCGGATATTCCGTGATCCGGCCGGAGACCACCTGAAATTGAAAGGGCGTTCATTAATGCTTGTCCGCAATGTCGGCCACTTGATGGCGACGCCGATGATCCTGTTTGAAAATGGTGAGGAGGTTCCTGAAGGAATCGTCGATGCAATCGTGACGAGCCTTTGCGCACTGCATGATCTCCGTGGAAACACGACTAGAAAAAACTCCAAATCCGGAGCCATCTATATCGTAAAGCCGAAAATGCACGGACCCGAAGAAGCTGCTTTTGCCAATGTGCTTTTTAATCGGGTTGAAGATGTATTCGGACTCGATAGACATACAATTAAAATCGGTCTCATGGATGAAGAGCGCCGTACTTCCCTCAATCTGAAGGCTTGCATCAAGAAGGTGAAAGGTCGGATTTTCTTTATCAATACAGGCTTCCTCGACCGAACCGGAGACGAAATCCATACATCAATGGAGGCAGGCGTCATGGTCCGCAAACAGGACATGAAAGGGTGCAATTGGCTGAAATCCTATGAAACTTCCAATGTTGCTAACGGGCTTCGGTCGGGGTTGCCTGGGCTGGCGCAAATCGGCAAGGGAATGTGGGCAATGCCTGACAGGATGGCTGCGATGCTTGAAGAAAAAATCTCTCATGTCAAAGCAGGCGCCACTACAGCTTGGGTACCATCTCCGACAGCCGCCACCTTGCACACACTGCATTATCATCAGACGAATGTCTGGCATCAGCAAGGTCAGCTAGCCGAATCCTTCCGTAATGTCCGCGAAGGAATGCTGGATATTCCAATCGCCAAAAATCCCAATTGGTCCCCTGAGGAGATTCAGGAGGAGCTTGATAACAATGCTCAAGGAATCCTCGGTTATGTCGTACGCTGGATCGACCAAGGGATCGGCTGCTCGAAAGTACCGGATATCCACAATATCGGACTGATGGAAGACCGAGCTACCTTAAGGATTTCCTCACAGCATATCGCCAACTGGCTCCACCATCGAATCTGCACAGAAGACCAAGTACTGGACACCATGAAACGAATGGCGAAAGTCGTGGATGAGCAGAATGCCGGCGACCCGCTTTACACACCAATGGCACCTGAATATGATCGTTCAATCGCCTTCCAGGCAGCATGTGAGCTAGTTTTTAACGGAAGACAACAGCCGAATGGCTATACGGAACCGATTTTGCATAGGAAGCGGAAGGAGTATAAACAATCCCAACTGGCAAGTATTCCGCTGCGCTGACGGACGATCCTTTTTATTATATTTGGAGGTGGAAAAAATGGATGAGAGACAAATGTCAGGAAGAGAGCTTGTGGAGGAATGGGTGATTGAAAAGCTTGTAACCGGCAGAACGATCGACGAGATGGACGGTACAGCCTTCATTTATGGAAATGAAATTTTGACGTTGAAGAAAAATGAGGATGGGGCTCTCGACTGCAAGCCGCAAAAAGTGCCGGGTCTCGTCGTTCTGCCAAAACGGGAAGAGGATAATATATGCAGCGCCTGTGGTTCGGATCACCCCAGCTACAAAGCCGTACTGGAATGCTGTGCCGATGTGGAATGATTTACGTCTACTCTGTTATATAACATTAATGAATTAAAAATTATAGTTATAAAACAAAAGGAGAGATCGACATGCCAACTATTGAACAACAAATTCAACAAATCGAGGAATCTTGGAAAGCAGACCGCTGGAAAGGAATTAAGCGAACCTATTCTGCTGCAGAAGTGGTGAAACTGCGGGGATCCGTCGTAATTGAACATACACTGGCAAGAATGGGCGCTGAAAGACTGTGGAAATTGATTAACAACGAAGCGTATGTTCACGCACTTGGCGCGCTGACAGGCAATCAGGCAATGCAACAGGTAAAGGCAGGTCTGAAGGCGATCTATTTAAGCGGCTGGCAGGTTGCCGCAGATGCGAATGTCTCAGGACACATGTATCCGGACCAGAGCCTTTATCCGGTGAACAGCGTTCCACAGGTCGTCAAGCGCATCAACCAGACATTCCAGCGAGCAGATCAAATTCAGCAGGCCGAAGGGAAAGACGACATCTACTGGTTTGCCCCCATTGTCGCCGACATGGAAGCCGGCTTCGGAGGCCCATTGAACGTCTTTGAGCTTATGAAGGCCATGATCGAAGCAGGAGCCGGCGGTGTCCATCTGGAGGACCAGCTTGCTTCTGAGAAAAAATGCGGCCACTTGGGCGGGAAGGTGCTGCAGCCAACCCAAACAGCCATCAGGCATTTGATAGCGGCCCGCCTTGCCGCCGATGTACTGGATGTGCCAACGGTTATTATTGCGCGAACGGATGCGAATGCGGCGAACCTCATTACAAGCGACGCCGACCCTTATGACCATAGATTCCTGACTGGGGAAAGAAGTCCGGAAGGCTTCTATTATACAAATTCCGGTCTCGATCAGGCGATCGCCCGCGGCCTTGCGTATGCCCCATATGCCGATATGATTTGGTGCGAAACATCCGAACCTGACATTGAAGAAGCAAGGCAGTTCGCCGAGGCTATCCATAAAGAGTTCCCAGGGAAACTGCTCGCGTACAACTGCTCCCCTTCGTTCAACTGGAAAAGCAAGCTATCGGACGAAGAGATCGCCGTCTTCCAGCAAGAGCTTGGCAAGATGGGCTACAAATTTCAATTCGTCACCCTCGCTGGCTTCCACGCGCTCAACCACAGCATGTTCGAGCTTGCGCAAGGATATAAGGAAACCGGCATGACCGCATACTCGAAGCTCCAGCAAGCAGAGTTCGGTTCGGAGAAGGATGGATTCACCGCTACCCGCCATCAACGCGAAGTTGGCACTGGTTATTTCGACGCTGTCTCTCTTGTCGTTTCAGGAGGCACCTCCTCTACTACTGCTTTGGCCGGATCAACGGAGGCCGAACAATTTGCCTGACAAAAAATGAAGCCTGCCGATCGGCAGGCTTCATTTTTTTAATCCCCCGATGAGAAGAACTCCTTCAACGCTCTCTTGTTCGTCTCCTCATCCATCCGCAGTACATCCCCGGCACTTGTCCTGTCAGGCTGATACGAATTTTCAACCGGTATTCTCAGTGTTTCCACTTGCTTGTTTCTGCTTGTAAAGGCTGCTTTACCGAGAGAAAGCATGGTTGTCTTGCTGATATTCGTCTCAATATAAGGATCCGCCAAGCCGAGGATTTTTGGCAGCTGGACGAGACTGTTCACACTGATCGCCTCATCCTTCAGCTTTGCCATTACTTCTTGCTGCCTCTCCACCCGCCCAAAATCGCTCTGGCGGTCATGGCGGAACCGAACATAACCAAGAAGCTGGTCGCCATGAAGCCTTTGCCGTCCTGGCTGCAGAGTTGTATCAATCCCATATGACATTTCATAAGGGATATCTACCTCGATTCCATCGGGAGCAATGATATCGACAATTCTGCGGAAGCCTTCAAAATCGATAATCGCGTAATATTGGATATCGATGTCAAAGTTTTGCTTAAGGGTTTTCCGGACAAGCTCAGGCCCGCCGAATGCAAAAGCCGCATTCATTTTTTGCATGCCATGATCAGGAATATCCACATACGTATCCCTCATGATCGAAGCAAGCTTTATGCTATTTGATGATTGATCATAATGGGCAATCATCAGTGTATCAGAATTGCCTCGATCCCCTCCCCTTGTATCACTGCCGAGCAACAAAATATTAATGTCACCGATCTGTGACTCGGTCCCCTGAAACGACGACTCGAATGTTTTTCCGTCTTCCTTATACGGTCCATCCCCTGCAGCGGATAGCCCGTTATTATACTGGACTACAATATACGTACCTACTGCCAAAACCACTATTAGCAAAAACAGCGCAAGTGTTACCAGCCTCTTCCGCCTTCGTGCCTTTTTCTTTTTTGTTGCACGCATGATTTGCCAAACCACCTAACGTCAATTTTTAGCCTTTCATGGATTGCATCGCGATTTGAACCGCAATAGCATCATCGATATAACCGATCGGAAAAATAAAGTCGGGAATGACATCGGCTGGAATAATGAAGTATAGAAGTGCGCTGCCGATGACCGCCAGATCAAAAGGAGTGCCATTCCGGCGTTGAAATGTACGATACCAATCTTTGAGGCGGCTGATGAAAGGGCCCGTACTGCCGATCTTGTTTAGTTTCCCCTCGAATTCTTCATCAATCCTTCGTTTTCCTTCCGCTGTACGTGCAAGCCCCCTGAACTCTTCCAGCTCTCTGCTTACCAGTTCAATCGAAAATTCCTCTTTCAAAACATCGGATGATTCCAAATCATAATGGATCGACTCGATCGATTTTTGAATATCAGTTGCCTCGGTGCCCCGCACGCTGGTCCCGTGTCCGGCCGCATTGAGCATTTCAGACATCGGAACTCCAAGACATCCTGAAAACGCCTGCAGGTGCTGCAAATTCGCCTGCCTTTTTCCGTTGATGATCCGGGAAATCGTAGCCGCGTCTATCCCAGCCGTTTCACTGAATTTCCTCAATGAAAGCCCATGTTCTTGCAGCTGTTTCTTCAAAAAAGACCCAAGTGTGTGATCTTCCCTCTCCATGCAGTATCCTATCCTTTCTTTACTGCCCATAAGATAAATCAATGTTGACATTTTGTCAACATTGTCTGTAAAAAAAGAACCTGCAGAAAAACTGCAGGTCCCTTTCACTTTATTTAGATACACTCTGACGAATTGCTTCTGCCTTATCTGTTCTTTCCCAAGGTAAATCAAGATCTGTACGGCCAAAATGTCCGTATGCCGCGGTCTGCTTGTAGATCGGGCGACGTAGATCGAGCATCCGGATGATGCCGGCCGGACGAAGGTCAAAGTTCCCCCGGATTGCTTCAACGAGTGCCTCTTCCGATACAGTACCAGTGCCAAATGTGTCAACTGCAATCGATACAGGCTGGGCAACACCGATCGCGTAAGCCAATTGAACTTCACATTTCTCCGCAAGACCTGCAGCAACAATATTCTTTGCCACATATCGTGCAGCGTAGGCAGCTGAACGGTCAACTTTTGTCGGATCTTTTCCGGAGAACGCGCCCCCGCCATGGCGTGCATAGCCGCCATACGTATCGACAATGATCTTTCTTCCTGTCAGGCCGGCATCACCCTGCGGTCCGCCGATAACGAAGCGCCCTGTCGGATTAATAAAATATTTTGTCTCGTCATCAATTAATTCAGCAGGAACAACTGGGTTGATCACATGCTCTTTCAGGTTGCGCTGAATCTGCTCAAGGCTGATTTCCTGATGATGCTGGGTTGAGATGACGATCGTGTCGATTCTTACTGGCTTGTCATTCTCATCATATTCCACCGTCACCTGCGTCTTTCCGTCCGGGCGCAGATAAGGAAGGATTTCCTCTTTGCGTACTTCTGCCAAACGACGCGAAAGTTTATGTGCAAGCGAGATCGGAAGCGGCATCAGTTCCTTTGTTTCATTGCAGGCAAAACCGAACATCAGCCCTTGGTCCCCGGCACCTATCGCCTCGATTTCTTCATCTGACATGCTTCCTTCTCTTGCTTCCAATGCCTTGTCCACACCTGCGGCAATATCGGCGGATTGCTCATCAATGCTCGTCAATACTGCACAGGTTTCAGCATCAAAGCCATATTTGGCGCGAGTATAGCCGATCCCTTTAATCGTATCCCGAACAATCCTCGGAATATCGACATAAGTGCTTGTCGAGATCTCCCCGGCCACGAGAACGAGCCCTGTCGTTACAGAAGTTTCGCAAGCGACGCGGGCGTTCGGGTCCTTATCCAAAATCGCATCCAGAATCGAATCGGATATTTGATCACATATTTTATCGGGATGTCCTTCTGTAACGGATTCCGAAGTAAACAAACGGCGATTCTTTGTCATCGAAATTCCTCCTTCTCTTAGTCAATTATGACCAATTAACTTAACGGTACTCGTTCCTTCATGATCCGGCAGAAAAAGCTGCAAAAAAACCTTTCCCTATAGAGGAAAGGTTTGCGTTTCTCCGAGCCTTTCACTCTTATCGTCCGAGGCCAAAACCTCGCAACAGGTTAAGCACCTTTCCAACAGGGAAATTCCCTGTAAGCAGGTTGCCGGGTTTCACAGGGCCTGTCCCCTCCGCCATCTCAGGATAAGAGTATCCGTTCAAATTCCAATCATAACGCAAGTATAAAGGCAATGTCAACGTTTGTTCTTTACCACATCCGGACAGCTGAACAATCCTTAAAAACAGCGGTTTTCCGGAGATCTTTTTTGTGCATTAGTATAGACTAATAGATCAAATGTGTTATACTAATTACAAATCAACCATAAAAATTGAAAAGGCAGGTTATACATGTATGAATTCTCTAAAGCGAAAGATTGATTTGGAGCAGTTGCTGAGCGGGAACAATGTCTTAGTTCAGCCCAGCGTTCCCGAATTGGTAGAGAAAATACTAGAACGCCGGGAAGGCTCCCTCACTTCCACCGGGGCCATTCGCGTCGAGACCGGAAAGTATACCGGCCGTTCGCCTGAGGATAAATTTATTGTAAATGAAACCGCTGTCAGTGGCAAAATAAATTGGGGATCTGTGAATCAGCCGATCTCCCCCGAGGCATTCGACAACTTATATACAAAGGTTCTTGATTATTTGAAAGGAACAGATGAACTGTTTTTGTTCAACGGCTTCGCAGGTGCAGATGAAAAATACCGAATGCCGATCAGGGTAATCAACGAGCTGGCCTGGCATAATTTATTCGTCCACCAGCTCTTTATCCGTCCAACAGCGCAAGAGTTGGAAGAGCATGAAGCAGATTTCACTGTCATTTGCGCCCCCCACTTCCGGGCAGACCCTGAAGTGGATGGAACAAATTCTGAGACCTTCATCATCGTCTCCTATGAAAAGAGAATTATCTTGATTGGGGGAACCGAATATGCAGGCGAGATGAAAAAATCGATCTTTTCTGTCATGAATTACGAACTGCCCGAACAAGAGATTTTGTCGATGCACTGCTCCGCGAACGTAGGATCAGAAGGCGATGTAGCGCTCTTCTTTGGCCTTTCAGGTACTGGAAAAACGACTTTGTCGGCAGATCCAAACCGCCGGTTGATCGGCGATGATGAGCACGGCTGGTCAGCAAACGGTGTTTTCAATATCGAAGGTGGCTGCTATGCAAAGACAGTCGGCCTGTCCAGGGAGAAAGAACCACAAATCTTTGATGCGATAACTTTTGGCGCCGTTCTGGAGAACGTCATCGTAGATCCCCAAACACGAATCGCCGATTATGAAAACATTTCGCTTACAGAAAATACAAGAGCTGCGTATCCGATTGATGCAATCGACAATATCGTACAGCCGAGTGTTGCCGGACACCCATCGGTTATCATCTTCCTCACAGCAGATGCCTTTGGCGTCCTCCCGCCTATTTCTAAGCTGAGCAAGGAGCAGGCGATGTACCATTTCCTGAGCGGCTATACATCCAAGCTAGCGGGAACTGAGCGCGGCGTCACTTCGCCAGAAGCTACATTCTCCACTTGCTTCGGCTCGCCATTCCTGCCGCTCCCCGCAGAAAGGTATGCTAAAATGCTTGGAAGGAAAATCGATGAACACGGTGTCCAAGTCTATCTTGTTAACACCGGCTGGACGGGCGGTGCCTATGGAACCGGTAGCAGGATGAGGCTAGCCTATACACGCTCAATGGTCCAATCTGCATTGAACGGGGAACTGAAAAATGCAGAGACTGCGAAAGATGAAGTGTTCGGACTGGAAATCCCGCTCCATGTTCCCGGAGTGCCAGATGAAGTGCTGCAGCCGCAAAAGACGTGGAACGACGAAGAAGCCTATTACCGTAAAGCAGATGAGCTGGCTGCCAAATTCCAGCAAAACTTCTCCCGTTTTGAGCAAGTCGATAAAGAAATTGCAAGGCTCGGCGGACCTAAACGGCGCAGCTGATAAGAAAAAAAAGGGAAGCCCGCTGTAAAGTGGTACCTGTAGGTAGGACACTCGAAAAAAAGAGTGTTCAACCTGCAGGTGCTTTTTATATACTTGAAATTAAGAATATGGGATTAGGGGATAACATGAGCAAAGTAACTTTTTCGTCCGAACAGGTAAGTGCA